>JAQYLE010000065.1 GCA_028720205.1 Clostridia bacterium | reverse complement strand
CCCCCATTCTCCTCCACAACCCGCCCAACCCCCCCTCCCCAACCCCGCCCCCAAGATGTTATAATTACACCATTATAAAAAATTACATAATAGAATAATGTAATTATAATAAAAAGGATAATTACAAAAAACAATCGTAAGCGACAATAATAAAACGACGGAAGATAAGGGGCGCGGGGCGTAAAAAATATCCGTTAAAAACCGTTCGAAGGGGGAGGACGGAGCGGTCGTCGAGCAGGGTAATCTATCGTAACCGAAGACGGAAAACCGAAGAAACAGTTTTTTTCAAAGTTTTAGCGTTTTTGGAATGCGTGGAAAAATTTTGGAGGTAACACTGCTATGAAAAAGAGGCTTAAAGCGTGGGTAGTGTTGTCGTTATCGGCAGTATTGTGCGCTTTCCTGGGGCTGATCGGCTGTTCTGAGCAGCCGGAAGGCGAATCCGTGGATTATTCCCCGGTGTACGGCGCCTACTACTGCGAGTTGGACGAAGGCGATGAATACCGCCTTGTGCTTTCGCAGGGCGGGTATATATGGATAGCCGCAGGGGAAACGGAAACGGGAACGTACCGTTACGACGGCGACAAATTATATTTCGCCTTTGCGGATACCCAGGCGGAAACTTCCGCAACCGTGGAAAACAATGTTCTGTCCGTTACATATAAAGGTTCCGCTTACCGATTGTATAAAGAAGTGGGATATACCGTATCGTACGTAGCCGACGGCGAAACGACGAGCGCGAACGTGATAAACGGCAAAAGCGCGTCGAAGCCGAGCGATCCCGAAAAAGACGGCAATCTGTTCGTGGGGTGGTACAGCGACGAAGCGTATACCAAGCCCTACGATTTCGCTGCGCCCGTAACGTCGGACGTAACGTTGTACGCCTGCTTTACCGAAGGCGACGCGAACGACGCCGAATATACCGTTACCTTTATTTCCGACGGGGAAACGCTGCAAACCAAGCGGACGATAGGCGGCAAAGCGTTCGATCTGCCCGTTCCCGCGGGGGACAAGACGTTTATCGGCTGGTGGGTAAGCGACTATCAGTCGGCGGCGAAACTCACCTATAAATACGGCGGAGAAGCGCTTTCCGCCGATACGGATTTTTACGCCGTATGGGCGGAGGACGGATATACCTCCGTTTCCGTAAACGCGGAAGGCGTTACGTGGGCGCCCGTGGGCGTAAACGCGAGTTATTCGGTTAAGATCACCGCGCCGGACGGCAGCGCGGCGGCGCCCGCAACGGTGGGCGGCACTACGTATGCGTACGATTTTGCCTCGAAGGCGGCGGGCGATTACGTTGTGGAAGTAACCGTAAACGGCAATACCGCGACGGCGTATTATAAAAACAAAGCGCTTGCGCGCGTTACTTCGTTTAAGGTGATAGAACCTTCCGTATTGCTGTTTGCTCCCGTAGAAAACGCGCAGAAATATTACGTTACGGTGGATTGCGGCGAAGAAGGGCACACCCATACCCGCGTAGACAACGGTTCTTCCGTATACTTTAATTTTGCCAACTGCGCGATGCAGCCGGGCGGAATCAAATTCACCGTTGAAGCGGCGGCTAAGGGTTATGCTTCTTCCGTGGCTTACTATACCGTAAACAGAGAGTTACAGGCGGCGACAAATCTTAAAATAGACGCGGCGACGGACGAAGTTTCGTGGAACGCCGTGGAAAACGCCGCGGAATATATCGTTAAAATCACTACCGCAACCGGTACCGACGTTGTAAACGTGGGCGCGGCTACGAAATATTCGTTGAAAAATTACGCCGCGGGCACGGTTTCCGTGGAAGTGACGGCGCAGACGAAAGGCTACAATTCTTCCGAAGCGGCAGGCGTTACGTATACCAAAACAAAAATTGCCGTGCCTTCGAATTTCAAGGTGCTGAATAACGTTGTTACGTGGAACGCCGTGAGCGGCGCTACCGCGTATAAAATCAAAGTGGGCGCCGTGGAAAAGACGGTAGCGGTTGAGAACGCGGAAGATACGACGGTTTCCTTCACGCTGACGAACGAATGCTACGTGAACGGCTTCGGCACGTACGAGGTATCGGTGAAAGCCGTTGCCGCTACGGAAAGCGAAAGTTCCGTATACAGCGAAGCGTTGTCGGTGAGTTACGGCGACGGCGTTTCCGCGGCTTCTTACGCGAACGGTACGGTAACGTGGAAGCCCGTTGCGAACGCCGCGGGATACGCGGTGAAAGTGAACGGCGTTGCGGCGACAACCGTTACCGACGGCGCGTTCGGCGCGGCTGTGGCGTTGACGAAGAGCGGCGTAAACGTAATCGACGTATATTATATCGGCGAAAACAACAGCGAAATCAAATGGGCGAGCGTGGAAGCGTACGCTTATTCCGTCATCTTCGACGCGCGCGGCGGCGCGGCTGTGAAAACGCAGTATAAAGCGGTGGGCGACCCCGTTACGCTGCCTGAAACGCAAGCCGCAGGGTACGATTTTGCCGGTTGGTATACGCTCCCCGGCGGCGCGGCGAACAACGGCGCGTTGTATAGCGATATTGCGTTCTCAGAAACTACCGACATAGTGCTGTATGCGGCGTGGACTCCCAAGGATTACACCGTTCAACTCGATTTCGGCGACGCGGACGCGGGCGACAACCCCACGACGGCGCAGGTAACGTATAAGCGCGACTATACCGTTGCGATGCCCGTAGCCAATTCCGACGCTGCAAAGGCGTTCGCGGGCTGGTATTCGCAACCTAACGCGCAAGGCACGAGATATACCGACGAAAAAGGAAACAGCCTTGCCGTATGGGATTACAACGAAGACGGCAGAACTTTCTATGCCGCATGGGTAACGGTGTTTACCTTTAACGAAATCGAAAACGGCAACGCGTATTCGTTATCGAAAGGCAAATCGATCGATCTCGTTTCCGAAGTGACGGTGCCTACGGAATACAACGGCAAGCCCGTTACCACCGTGGAAGGCAGCGCTTTCCAACTTTGCAGAAATCTTGTAACGGTGAATATTCCCGATACGGTGAAACTGATTGAAACGGGTACCGCGTTCCTGAGTTGTTCGAAACTGTACAGCGTAAACGTATACGAAACGGGCAGCAACGACAAGGGCGCGTACACGTCCGTAGACGGTATTCTTATTTACGATAACGTAAACAACGGCGTGGAACTTAAATACTTCCCGCAGGGCAGATCGGGCGAAGTCGTCATACCCGACGGGGTGGAAACGCTTCCCGTGGCTATCTTCAAGAGTTCGTCGATTACCAAAGTTACGATTCCCGCAAGCGTTACCACGATTAACTCCAACGCATTCTATTACAGCAGAAAACTGACGCAAGTGGTGTTTGAAGCGCCTGCGGAAGGCGAAAGCGCCGGGGCGCTGACGATAGACGAAAACGCGTTCAGATCCTGCACGGCGCTCACTTCTATCGATCTTCCCGCGCGTCTTACCGAGTTTAACAGCAACATCTTCACCCAATGCTCGGCGCTTGCCATTGTAAACGTAGACGGCACGGGCGGCGCGTATACCTCGAAAAACGGAGTGCTTTGCAACGAAGACGGCACGCAGATCGTGTTCTGCCCCGTTGGAAGAACGGGCGCTTATACCATACCTGCGGGCGTTAATTCCGTAGCGGATAAAGCGTTCTTCGGCTGTACGAAACTTACTGCGCTGGTTGTACCCGGATACGTAACGGAAATCGGCGCGCAGGCGTTCTCCGGCTGTACGAAACTTGCTTCGGCGGTATTCGAAGGAGACAAATATAACGAAAAACTTACCGTAGGCGAATCTGCGTTTTACGGTTGTACGGCGCTTTCCGCTATCGTTTTACCCGAAAATCTTTCCGTGCTTGCCAAAAACGCATTCGGCAATACCCAGAACCTTACGGAAGTAACGGTGAACTGCGGCGCGGATATCACGTTTGAAAACGCCGCGTTCGGCACTACGGATAAAACGCCCGTATATTACGTTGAAAAACTCAATATCGGCGCGGAATGCGGCGTGCTCGATATTAACGGCGCGTTCGGTACGGAACTTTCTTACGTTTCCGTTGCCGACGGCAACCCGAATTATTCCGTTATCGAAAACGTCATCTTCGATAAAGCCGTTACCAGAATAGTGTATTATCCTTCCTCTCAGACGGGGGATTACGTAATACCCGCAACCGTTACGGAAATCGGCGCGAACGTATTTTACGGCAAGAAATTATCTAAGATTACCATAGGCAAAAATATCGTTTCCATAGGCGACTACGCCTTTGCAAACTGCAAGAATCTTGCTACGGTGGAATTTGAAGAAGGCGGAAAGGAAAATCTTGTAATCGGCGCGAATGCTTTTGCGGCAACGGCGATTACGCAGATGGCTTTGCCCGCCCGCGTCGGCGAATTCGGCGCAAGCGCGTTTGCAGACTGCGAAAAACTTGCCACGGTAAGCATTCCCGCGGTTGAAACGGTGCCGACGGCAGCGTTTAAGGGGTGCGTGGCGCTCGCTACGGTGAATATTCCCGAAGGCGTGCAAACGATAAGCGGCGAGGCGTTCGCTTCCTGCAACTCGCTCGTTTCCTTCAACGTACCTGCCAGCGTAACGGTTTTAGGAACCGATACGAACGGCGCGTTAAACGTATTTGCGGGAAGCGCGGCGCTCAGCGCGGTGAACGTGGCGGCGCAAAACGCGAAATACGCTTCCGTGAACGGCGTGCTTTACGAGAAAAACGAAAGCGGCGTAAACGCCACCTTGTTCTATTGCCCCGTTGCCAATACGGGCAACAAAGGCGTGTTTGCCGTTCCCGCCGACGTAACGAAAGTGGCAAGCGGCGCGTTTGCGCAGAACAAAGGCATTGCCAAAGTGGAATTTGCCGGTGCGGTAACCAACTTTGCCTTCGGCAAAAATGTGTTCGAGGGTTGCACGGGCTTGAAAGAAGTGGTATTGCCGAGCGGCATTACCGAAGTGGGAGAATCTCTGTTTGCCAACTGTACTTCGTTGAACAAGGTGTATATTCCCAATACGGTTTCGCTCATCGGGAATATGGCGTTCTACAAGTGCACCATGCTCCGCGAAGTAGAGTTTGAAGAAGGCAACACTTCCAACCCGTTGGTGATTGCGGACGGGAGAGAAGAAGGCGGACCTCCTTCGTTTTACGGCGTATTCGTAGGGTGCCGTTCGCTTGGGGAAATCTCTTTCCCCGAAAGAACCACGGTGATCGGTTCGTATGCGTTTGCTATCGTCGACATTATGCAAGGTCCTTACCGCGAAGAAGTGGTCAACGGTATCACTACGGTAAACATTCCTTCTACGGTAACGGAAATCAAGAATAAAGCGTTCTACTATGCGCAGGTTGTTACGGTGAATATCGCGCCGAACAGTCAACTTACCGAAATAGGACAGGAGGCGTTCTATTCGTTTTACAGCACAAGTCCTAATGCCCCGAGCACGGCGAAACTTACTTCGTTTACCTTGCCCGCTTCGGTGGAAACGATAGACGCTATGGCGTTCTACGGTTGCGGCGCGATTACGAACTTTACCATCGAATCCGGTTCGCAGTTAAAGACGATAGGCGTAGGCGCCTTCTACGGTTGCGTTAATCTTACTTCGTTTACTTTGCCCGCTTCGGTGGAAAAGGTAGGCAATAACGCGTTTTATAACGCGGCAAAGATGGCTTCCTTCACGTTTGCAGAGGGTACGGCAATCAAGGAAATCGGCGACGGGGCTTTTGAAAAGTGCGTTGCGCTTACCTCGTTCACCTTCCCCGAAAAGGAAACGGAAATTTCTGTGGGCAGCAAAATCTTCAACGGCTGCACGGCGTTGGAAACGGTTGTGTTCTCTAAATCGGTAACAAACATTCCCTCGGTGATTCTGGGTTGCGGTTCCATTAAAACCTTGACGATCGCTCCCGAAAACGTGAATGTAGAATTGCTGGATACGGCGCTTATGAGCAAGGACGGCAAAGAACTGTATTACGTTCTTTCTACGGCGGAAGGCGAGTATATCATTCCGGACGGTGTAGAAACGGTTTCCGCGTACGTGTTCAGCGGCAAAACGCAAATCACTTCCGTCTCTATCCCCGCCAGCGTGCGTGAAATTGGCGATTCCGCCTTTTCGAATTGTACCGGTTTAACCTCCGTTACGTTTGGCGAAAACAGCGAACTTATAAAAATAGGCGCCAATGCTTTTGAAAAATGTTCGAAACTTACCTCTATAAAAATTCCGGATGGAGTGACCGCTCTTGGAAACAACACATTCTCTTCCTGCTCGGCGCTTAACAACGTTCAGTTACCCGCCTCGCTTACCAAAGTGGGCACGTATCTGTTCAGAGATTGCGTTGGCTTAACTTCTATCAATATTCCGGAGGGACTTACAACGCTCGGCAACTATATGTTCTTCGGCTGTACAAAACTTACTTCGGTAACGTTCAGCGGCGAAGTAACTGCGTTCGGCACGTATGTATTCTCAAAATGTAATTCGCTGAAAGAAATCGTTATCCCGAACAGCGTTACGTCCTTGGGCGGCGATTCTTTCAAAAACGGTTACGTGACCGTTGCCGGATATGTGTTTAAAGATTGTGCTCAACTGGAAAAAGTAACCCTGTCTGCAGGACTAACTGCGATACCCGGTTCTACTTTTCAGAATTGTCCGAAGTTAAAAACGCTGGAAATTCCTAAGAGCGTGAAAGCCATAGGTATTTCGGCTTTTGAAGGTTGCACGTCGCTCAATAATCTGGTGATTCCCGAAGGCGTTAAACTCGGTAACGGAACGGCGGCTACTTCCAACAATAACGTATTCAGAAACTGCAAAGCGCTTTCCGACATCGTTTTTGAAGGTAGCCTGGATTACGTTGGCAAATGGTGCTTTTCCGGATGTACGTCTTTGAAGTCGATTACGCTGAAAGGCGTTACGGGCTTCGGTCAGGAAGCGTTCTCGGGCTGCACGGCGTTGGAATCGTTCGTATTCCCCGATACGGTAAAGACGGTATATAATTCCGCGTTCAGCGGTTGTACCGCCTTGGAAAAGGTTGTAATTCCCGCAAGCGTAACTTCGCTGGGGATAGGCGTGTTCTCCGGTTGCACGAAACTTACGAACATCGTCATCGACGCCGCGAACGTTACGTATAAGAGCGAAAACGGCTGGATCTACACTATCGAAGAGCAGTTGGTTTACTGCCCTGCATTCGTTGAAGGCGAAGTGGTGCTTGCCGAAGGCGTTACGTTATACAGCAACGCTTTTGAAAATTGCAAGAAGATAACGAAGGTGGTTCTTCCGAACAGCGTTACCGAAATCCCTAACAACACCTTTAAAGGTTGTTCCGCATTGGAAAGCGTCAATATCCCCGCGGGCGTAAAATCAATAGGAAACTATGCGTTTAACGGCTGCACTTCGCTTACTTCGGCGGAGTTGTCGGAAGGGGTGAAGACGATAGGTACGAATGCGTTTGACGGTTGTACAAAACTGGCAAGCGTTACCTTAGGCGAAGAGTTGCAAACGATCGGTAATTATGCTTTCCGCAACTGCGCGCTCACTTCCGTTGTAATCCCCGATACGGTGACGAACATCGGTTCTTACGCGTTCTACGGTTGCAAGCAGTTGGAAAGCGTTCAACTTTCCAAGTCGCTTAAAACTATCGGTGCTTCTGCGTTCTACAATTGCACGGCATTGAAGAGCATAGACCTTCCCGGATCGATCACCTCGTTCAATGGCAGCGTGTTCTCCGGTTGCACGGCGCTGGAAAGCGTGACGATCGGTAACGGCATTACCACGATTCCGGCAAACGCATTCCAGAAATGCACGGCGCTTACCGAAATCGTTCTTCCCGAATCGGTTCTTTCGGTAAACGCTAACGCGTTCGCCGGATGCACGGTTACGGTACACGTGCCGTACGCTTCGGAAGAAGATCTGCTTCCCGGGTTGAAACCTTTGCTCACAGCCACTAAAGCAACAATCACCGTTGTGTACGATAAGGCGGTAACCGAATAACCGCCCGTAGCAACAATCAGCGAACAAATTACTAATCTTGCCCATTTCGCGGCATCCGCCGCGGAATGGGTACTATGCTTAAAAAAAGGGATTGTTATGGACTTAAAAAACATATTAAAAAAGTACCGCTCGAAGTTAGTGAAAGAGGCGGTTATCAAAGCCTCTTTCGCCGGGGCGGTTTTCGGCTTTTCGGCATTACTTCTCTATGAATTCATCGCGTGGATGTTTGCCGCGAAAGCGGTGTGGCCGGGCGCGATCGTCTTTGTTGTCGTCGCGGGAGGCGCGGGGGCGCTTTTCTATTTTAAAAAGTTCCGCCCTACGGCAAAACAGACCGCCGCACGCATCGATAAACTCGGTTTGGAAGAGCGCGTGCTTACCATGACGGAACTCGAAAAGGAAAATTCCGAAATCGCCGCCATGCAACGCGCGGATACGATAAAAGCGCTTACTTCCAACGGAATCAGCGAAAAACTCATTAAAATCGCCGTGTCCGTTCCTATGATTGTCGCGCTTGTCTTTTCCGCCGTCTGCGGCATAGGCATGACCACCGTCTCCGCGCTTGCCGCCAACGGAACGATCGCAAGCGGCTCGGAAACGCTCGGCGAAGTCATCGATAATCAGCCGGCGAAACAGTTTGAAGTTTCGTACGAAGTGTATATGGGCGAGGGCATGATCGAAGGCGATATTTTTCAGGTGGTTGAAGAAGGATTCGACGCTTCTCCCGTGCTTGCCGTGCCCGAGGACGGATTTGCTTTCGTATATTGGTCCGACGGCTCCGACGATCCGTACAGGGCAGACGGCAATATCCGCGCAAGCGTTACGTACTACGCCGTGTTTCTGCCTATCGACGAGGCGGGCGGCAACGGGGATATGCCCGGGGAGGGCGACAAACCCGGCGATTTGCCCGGGGAGGTCGGCGGCGAAGGCGAAAGCGATATAAACGGCGAGGGCGACCCCAACCGAGGCGCAAGCGGCACGTACGAAGAACACAATCAGGTATACGACGGCCAAACGTATTACGGCGGGCAGGTGTATCAGAACGCCTACGACGACGCCCTGGAAAGAATGAACGAAAACGACGATCTTTCCGACGAAGAAAAAGAACTTATCAACGAATATTTTAAGACGATAGCAAAATAAACCTTGTTATCGGCAACGGCTAAAAAAAATAATTACAGGAAGTACGGTAGAAAAAAATGGTAACGGAAAACGATATAGCACAATTCAGCAAACAATGCGCAAACATTTTCGAACAGGTTTCGAGGGACGTCATCGGGCAGCAGGAAGTGGTGCGCGGTACGATTATCGCGATGATCGCGGGCGGCAACGTTCTTCTGGAAGGCGTGCCGGGGGTTGGTAAAACCCGTCTGGTACGCTCGCTTGGCAGGGTGTTCGATCTGCCCTTCTCGCGTATTCAGTTTACGCCCGATTTAATGCCTGCGGACGTTACGGGCACGAACATCATCGTAAAGGACGAAAAGGGGAATTCCACGTTTAAATTCCAGCCGGGCCCTATTTTCAGCAATATTATTCTTGCGGACGAAATCAACCGCGCCACGCCCAAAACGCAGTCGGCTCTTCTGGAAGCCATGCAGGAACACACCGTAACGGTAATGGGCGTATCGAGAAAACTCAACGAGCCGTTCTTCGTGCTTGCCACGCAGAACCCTATCGAGCAGGACGGCACCTATCCTCTGCCCGAAGCGCAGATGGACCGTTTTATGTTTAAACTCATCGTGCCCGATCCTTCGCTGGACGAACTGATGCAGATTGTAAGCATGACGCAAAAGACGATGGCGGAAGTTGCCGATTGCGCCTGCACGGGCGAACAACTTTTAAAAATGCGCGAAACGGCGAATAAAATTCCCGTGGCGGAAGAAGTGCTGCGTTACGCCATGATTATGACGGCGGCTACCCACCCCGTTGGCGAATGCGCCGCCAAAGCCGCTACGCAATATATCCGCGTAGGCGCGTCTCCCCGTGCGGGTCAGGCGCTGATTTCCGCAGGAAAAGTGCTTGCGTTGATTAAAGGAAGATTTAACGTATCGTATTCCGATATAGAAGAACTCGCCTTCCCCGTTTTGCGGCACCGTATCAAGATGAACTTCGAGGCGGTGGCGGAGCGCGTGACTGCCGACGACGCGATAAAACTGATCGTGGACGAGGTAAGCAAAAAATACAAAAAATAACGGGCGCGGAAGCGGGAGCAGAAGATGACTTATTTAAACGACGAATTTTTCAGCCGTCTGGAAACGCTGGCATTGAATTTAAAGCCCGATTTAGCGGGCTATTTCGGCGGCAAACATCTGGTGAGCACTTACGGGCAAACCGTAGAATTCGCCGATTTCAGGGAATATCAACTCGGCGACGATATACGCCGTATCGATTGGAATTTATACAGTCGCTTTGAAAAATTCTTTTTGAAACTGTTTACCGACGAAAGACAGATGAAAATTCAGATTTTCGTCGATTGTTCCGCGTCGATGGGCAAGGACAACCCCGCAAAAGGCGCGTACACGGTTGCCGCCGCGGCTGCGCTGGGGTTTTTAGGCGTGCACAATATGGACAAGGTATCGTTCAATTTTATGCGCGCAACGGGCCTGGAGAACAACTACGGCACGATTATCGGCAAAAATTCGTTTTTCCGCGCGGTCAGCGATTTTAACAATATCCGGTTTGCAGGCGAAACGGATATCGAGCGTTGCATTACGAATTGCAATACTCTGGGCAACGCCGACGGGCTCAGCGTGATTATTTCCGATTTTTTTACGGAAAGCAACTGGAAAAAAGCCGTGGATTATCTGCGTTATCATCGCCAGCAGGTGCTGCTTTTGCAAATTCTGACGCCCGAAGAAAACGACCCGCTCTACGACGGGCGGGTGAATCTGATCGACTCCGAAGCCGAGGCGGCGGAAGATCCGAAAAATATGAAACTGAAAATAACGCGCGCCATGCGCAACGCCTACGAAGAGGCGTTGAACGAGTTTAAAAACGACATTAAAACGTTCTGCGCCAAACGCGGGGCGGATTATATTACGGTTTGTACCGATAACGCCATAGAGCGGGTGCTCTTCGGCGAATTACTGAAGACGGGTATTGTATCATGAAGTTATTGGCTCCCTTAGGATTATTGGGGCTGCTGGGAATTATCGCGTTGATTATCATCTACATCATCAAACCGAATTTCCAGCAAAAATACATTTCCAGTACGTATGTATGGAAGTTGAGCCTTAAATATAAAAAGAAGAGGATTCCCACAAGCAAATTACGGAATTTTCTTATTATATTCTGTCAGATTGCGATTATCGCCGCCTGCGCTTTGATTCTTTCCAAGCCGAATCAGGTTTTAAAAGCGCAGTCGGACGTAAGGGAAGTGATCGCCATCATCGATTCTTCCGCAAGCATGCGCGCGCAGACCGACGAATATTCGCGCTTTGAAAGGGCGGCGGACGGCGTTCTGGAATTATCGGACGAGGTGTTTTCGCAAAACGGCGTCGTTTCCGTTTTGGTAGCGAACGACGAACCGTATTTTCTGGCGGAACGCCTGGCGGCGGAAAATAAAGAAACGCTTATAAATAACGTAAAAAAACTCGTTCGGGACAACGCCTGTTCGTACGGCGTTTCCGACGTGGACGGAGCGATTGCGCTGTGCGAGGACGTTTTAACGGAGAATCCTTCCGCTAAAATTTATCTGTTCACCGATAACGCGTATTCGTACGTTCCCTCTTCGGTTACGCTGATGAACGTTTCCGGCGAGGACGAATGGAACGCCGCTATTTTAAACGCATACGCCGAAGTGGAGGAAAATTATTACACTTTCTTTGTGGAAGTCGCCTGCTACGGCAGAAACAGCGAAATAGAACTGAATATAACCGTGAGCGGGGCGAACGCGTCCGATAAAACCGATACGGGCGCGGTGTATTCGTACGAAACTCTGGTTACCTGCCCCCAGGATACCGTGCAAAGGATTATTTTCCGAAATCAGGAAAGCGGCATAGAGGAGTACGAAACGGAAAACGTTACCGTATATCCCATCGACGCGCTCTATTCGTATCAGGTGGTGAATATAGCGATAAACGAAACCGATTCGTTTGCCGAAGATAACAATTTTTATATCTACGGCGGACAGAAAGAGGTGCTGAAAGTGCAATATGCAAGTTCCGCGCCCAACAGTTTCTTCAACGCGGCGTTTCTGGTGCTGAAAGCCGGATACGCCGACCGGTGGGACATCGTTTTCAACGAAGTGAAACAGGGCGAAGCGCCTCTTACGGAGGGGTACGATTTTTATATTTTCGAGCATCAGATGCCCGAATCTCTTCCCACGGACGGCGTGGTGCTGCTGGTAGATCCCGATTCCGCGCCCGCAGGCAGCGGTTTGCAGGTGGGCGACGCTTACGATTACAGAGGGCAGCAGATTCCTCTTACGGAAGAAAATCCGCATGAGATATTGAAAGGAATAGACCCCGAAATAATAACGCTGAGCCGCTTCGTGAAAATTATTCGCCACGACGCGGGATACGAAGAAGTGCTCAGTTGCGACAACAGCCCCGTACTTCTGATAAAGGACGAAGGGGCGACGAAAGTGGGCGTAATGTCGTTCGGTCTGGATTATTCCTCGCTTGCGTTGCTGCCCGAATTTCCGCTGTTGATAAGAAACCTGTTAAATTACTTTCTGCCGCCTACGGTGGTGGGCAATTCGTTTGAAGTGAACGAGAAGGTTACGCTGAACGCGCGGGGCGAAACGCTGTACGTTTCCGGCAACGCGGAACAATCGTTCGACGAATTTCCCGCCACGTTGACTCTGGCGCTGCCCGGAACGTACGATCTGAATCAGACGACGTATTTCGGAAAGTCGGTGACGGAAAGCATTTACGTAAGAATTCCCGCAGCGGAAAGCAATATCAAAGCCGTTGCGGACAGCATTGCCGAGCCGTATTCCGAAGCGACTGCGGAAGATTTTTATAAAGATCTGTTGTTCTGTTTTGCCGTTGCGCTGGTCGTTCTCGAATTTTGCGAGTGGTGGTTGCAATCGCGCGAGGGAATGTAAGGAGGACGAGAGCGTATGAATCATTTTGCAGTAGTTTTTTCTCGGCCGTGGTGGTTGTTGTGCTTTATTCCCGCAATCGTTCTGACGCTGATTCCCTATTTTAAACTTGCGAAAAAATACAGAAGAACGAGAAACCGCGTTATTTCCGTGATTCTGCATCTTACGGTGATGTCGCTGAGTATTTTTATCCTTTCCGGCATCACGTTCAGATACGCCGTACCCAACGAAAAAAACGAGATTATTCTGCTGGTGGACGTATCCGATACGGAAGAACTTTCCGCCGAAAAAAGAGATAACTTTATTCAGACCGTTCTGCGGCAGGGCAGATACGACGACTATAAGGTGGGCGTGGTAACCTTCGGCTTTACGCAGCAGTACGCCGTGCCGCTCACCGACGACGTAGATTCCGTATACGAAACGTACGCAAACGCGGATCTGCCCGATGTGAGCGCGACGAACGTGGCGGACGCCCTGACGTATACGAAAACGCTGTTTCAAAACCCGGAATCGGCTAAAATCGTGCTGATTACGGACGGTAAGGAAACGGATAAAACGGCGGCTTCGGTGATCCGTTCCGTTTCCGCAAGCGGAATTAAGGTAGACGTTGCGAATATACCGTCTTCTTACGGAGAGGACGACGTGGAAATTTCGGACGTAACCGTGCCCGATTATCACGTGGGCATCGGCGAAGAATTTATGTTGGGCGTTACGGTGCGGAGCAACGTAGGCACCTCGGCGACGATAGAACTTTCCGATAACGGCGTAACGGACGGCTCCGCAACGCAGTCCGTGCAGATTACGGGCGGCGTGCAGACGTTTATGCTGAAACATACGTGCAATACGCAGGGTTTACATAAACTCGGCGTTAAAATCGTTTCCGACGGAAGTTCGCTGGATAAAAACGACGAATATTTTACGTATTTTTATCTTGAAGTTTTCGATAAAGTGCTGATTATAGGCAGAAACGATACGGACAGCGAGCCGTTGAAAGAACTTCTTGCCGCAGAGAATTTTAACGTCGTAACGAAAAACATTTTAACGGACGACGATTTTCTGGAAATAACCACGGATGACCTGCGCGCTTACGATCAGGTAATTCTGAACAATATCGCCAACAGGGATATGCCCGAAGGATTCAGCGAAACGCTGTATTCGTACGTGAACGTTTACGGCGGCGGACTGCTTACCGTGGGCGGACAGGACGAAGAGGGCAACGCCAACGCTTACGACCGCGCGGATATGGCTGGCAGCGTGTATCAGCAGATTCTGCCCGTGCAAGCCATAACGTATACGCCGCCCGTAGGGGTGGTGGTGATTATCGACCATTCCGGTTCGATGGGCGTTACGGAGTCCTCTACGGGAAGAACGTATCTGGAATGGGCAACCGAAGGCGCGAAATCGTGCCTGAACGCGTTGAGCGAACGCGATTACGTGGGCGTGATGACGCTGGACGACGCGGATAAAACGGTTCTTCCGCTGACGCGCAGAACGCAGGAGGCGAAAATCCTTGCCGCGATAGATTCTATCGACGAGGCGAACGGCGGCACGGTGTTTCCCGGGGCGATCGAAGGCGCGGGCGAGATGCTCCGCGCCGAAAAGAACGTCGATAAACGCCATATCATATTGGTCACCGACGGCGTTCCCAGCGGGGAACCGGAGGAGTATGAAAATCTGATAGAGACGTATTATCAGATGGATAAAATTACTTTTTCCGTGGTGCTGATAGGCAGCGGGGAGGGCTCGGACGCCGCGAAGTTGATGAAAACCGCCGTGGATAAAGGGCACGGGCGACTGTACGCCGTAACCGACATGTCCACGCTGGTGCGGTTGATGCGAGAAGATCTGAACGTTCCGGAAATCAAAGACGTGAACATGGAGCCGTTTTATCCCGTTGTAAGCAACGCGACTTCGGCGCTGTTCAACGGCGTGGAATACGGCGCTTCGGAAGACGGCGGATTGAGAATGAACGTGCAACTCGACGGCTTTTTCGGCGTGAAAGTAAAGACGGGCGCGGATCTGATTCTTTCAGGGGAGTACAACGTTCCGATTTACGCGCAGTGGAAATTCGGCAAAGGCACGGTGGGCAGTTTCATGTGCGACCTATGCGGTTACTGGTCCGCCTCGTTTATGAGCGATACAAGCGGCGAGCGGTTTATTGTAAACGTGGTGAACAATCTGATGCCGATTGAGAATATACGGCCAAGCAGCATGACGATTGTTCTTGACGAACAGAATTACACCAACCGTTTAGACGTGTATACCACGCTGGACGAGGGCGGCTACGTTTCCGGAAAGTTGATAAACATGGCGGACGGAAGCGAAACGGAAATTTCGCTGAACGAGGTTACCGCCATACAGGCGGTCGGCGGACAACCCGATTGTTTCGTTACCGCTGCGTTCGGTTCCGAAAACAATTACAGCCGCTGTTGCTTCGTTGTAAAAGCGGGAGGCGTTTATAAAATCGTGCTGGAAAAATACGACGGGAACGGGGAATTGAAAGATTCCGCGGAACTGTATAAATCCTTCGCCTATTCCAAGGAGTACGACGTTTTTGCGGAGACGGACGAGAAGGAACTTTCAGCGCAATTCGCTCTGTGGGCGCAACGCGGCAAAGGTTCGGTGATTCAGGACCTTGACGATCCGATTGAAATTTTCGAAGGGTTCGTTACCGAGTTGACGAGGACGTTCGATCCGCGCACGGCGTTTATGATTACGGCGATCGTGCTGTTCCTTCTGGATATCGCCGTACGCAAATTCAAGTTCAAATGGCCGCACGAACTGATTCGGGAATACAAAAAGAGGAAAAATGAGAAATAACAAATGAGAAATAACAAGCGCGCGGGCGCGCCCCGCGCGAAATCAAACGGGCGCGAAAAACGGAAGAACATTCATTTCAACCGTTACGGGAGGACGCTGTGAAGAAGATACGTTGGGTTAATTTAATACTGTTGGCTTCGCTGTGCGCGTTTCTCGCGGCATGCGGAAAGAAAAACATGCTGGCTACTCCTTACGGCATCGTTCTGGACGAAAACAATACGCTTTCCTGGACGCTGGACGAGAACGCTAAACATTATTCCGTCAGCATCAGAAACGTGGAAACCGGCATAGAAACGCTGACGACTTCCAGAAAGGCTTCGTATTCCCTCGCCAAATTGGAGGAAGGGGATTACGACATCGCGATAAAAGCCGTGGGCGACGGAAAAACGCATCAGGATTCCGAATGGTCGGAAACTATTCAGTTTCATAAAGATTACGAAACGGGATGCGTGTATACCTACATAAAAAACAATACCGAATACGAAATCACCAAAGTGGGTTCCGCTTCGAAAAACGTTATCGTAGGAGAAACTTACCGTGGAAAACCCGTAACGAAAATCGCCGACGCGGCGTTTAAGGGAAGCGGCCGCGTGGAGGGCATCTCGATAGGAAGCAACGTTACCTATATCGGCGACAACGCTTTTTACAATTGCCCTAAACTGACTTACGTGGAAATGCCCGATTCCGTAACTTATCTTGGCGTTTCGGCGTTTCAATCGTGCCGTTCGCTGGCTTCCGTAAATATCTCCGAGGGCGTAACGGCGCTGAACAATTACGTGTTTGCCTATTGCCGTTCGCTGACGGAAATAGAAATAGGCGATAATATCGTAACGATAGGCGATTCCGCTTTTTCCGATTGTTCCGCGCTGCAAAGCGTTACCGTTCCCGATAGCGTTATAAGCATAGGCGACTACGCGTTTACGGGGGATACTTCGCTTTCTTTTGTTTCGATCGGGGCGGGAACGGAAAGCATAGGAAACAACGCGTTTTATAAGTGTTCCGCGCTGGAAGAAATTGCGTTTTCTGCAAACGGCGAACTGAAAACGCTGGGCGAATACGCCTTTTCGGAGTGCGCGCGGATTGCCGAAGCGACGTTGCCGGAAGGTCTGACGGATATCGGCTACGCCTGTTTTTACGGCGACGGAGCGCTTGACGGAGTATCTATCCCCGATACCGTAAAGCACGTAGGCGGGTATGCTTTTCACGCCACGAAGTTTTTCAACGAAGCGAAGACGCAAGGCGAACCGTTCGTGTACGCCGATAAATGGCTGATATACTGCACGGAAGAAACGTTGAAGAATCTTGAAAAAATAGGCGTGGATACCCTGCGCGCGGATACTTTCGGCATTGCGGATTATACGTTTGCGGGCGCGCCGAAACTGATAGAAGTAAAAACGCCGCAGTCGCTGAAAGCGATAGGGAACTATGCGTTTGCGGAATGTAACGTACTGTACAGAATCAACACGTACGACAACAGCGTGGAAAGCGTAGGCGAATATTCTTTCTTCAATTGCCCCGTGTTAAGTCAGATTCTGTTCGGCGAGGGGTTGAAGAAAATAGGCTCGTACGCTTTTTACGGGTGTTCTTTATTGGATAACAGCGCGCTGGCAGGCAGTTCCATCATACCCGACAGCGTTACTTCGATAGGCACGTATGCGTTTAAGAACACGGCGCTGTGGAAAAAACCGACGAGTTCCGGCGTCGTGTACGCGGGAAATTGGGTGGTAGGCTACAACAACATGCGTTCGAGCACCGCGATGCTGAATGCGGATACGGCGGGTATTGCCGATTACGCGTTTTATAATTGCGTCACGGTAAAAAGTCTTACCGGACTGAACGACGTGAGGTATATAGGGCGCGGCGCGTTTTACGGCTGCGTAAATTTAACCACGGTATCGTTAAACAGAAATCTCCGTTATATCGAGGACTATACGTTTTACGGCTGTTCTTCCCTGTTCAACGTAACCCTGCCCACGCGGTTGCTTACGATAGGCAGATCCGCGTTTTACAAGTGCGCTACGCTGGAAAGCGTCGATATGGGCGGCACAAGCGTTAGCGCGATAGGAGATTACGCGTTTTACGATTGCGCTAATCTTTCTTCCGTTACGTTCGGCGAATCTTTAAAAACCGTAGGCGACTATGCTTTTTATAACAACGTTTCTTTACAGAGCGTGTCGCTTCCCGATTCGGTTTCTACGGTAGGCGGCAGGGCGTTTTACAAATGCGCCGCTCTTTCCTCGCTCGATTTAGGCGACGGCGTGGAAAAAATCGGCGATTCCTCGTTTGCCCACTGCGAAGCGTTGACAAGCGTTTTTGTGCCTTCTTCCTTAAAAATCATAGGCGACAGGGCGTTTTACAAATGCCCCAACGTAGAACGCGTCGTAATAGCGGACGGGGTGGAGGAAATAGGCGATTACGCTTTTTACGAGATGAAAAATCTCACCGCTCTTACGATTCCCGCTTCGGTGAAATCGATAGGCAACTATGCGTTTAAGGGAATGAGCGGCGTTACGGCGCTTGTTCTGGACGGACGGATCGCAACAATCGGCTCGCACGCCTTTTACGGCTGCAATGCGATGACGGTTTATACTTCCGCGCCGCAGATACAGCCCGACTGGAACGCCCGATTCAATTCTTCGTATCGCCCCGTGGTGTGGGGGTGCGCGCTTTCGGAGGACGGAACGTACGTGGTTTCCGTCACCGTTACGCAGGATACGTTGTCAAACGCCAACGCGACGGGCGGCGTTTCGGCGCCCACGAGGGAAGGCTACGTATTTGTCGGCTGGGCGACGGATAGCGCGGCAAACGAACCCGCGTATACGAAAGACGAGTTGACTAAGGCGCCCGCAGGCACAACGCTCTATGCGGTATGGAAGGTTGCCGAAGCGGAATAGCGCAGGACTTTCGAACTAAAAAACGCTTTTAAAACGGCTTTTTCGCCGATTTGCGAAAAGGAGACAGATATGAAAAAAATCGGAAAATTACTACTGAGCGGCTTGTTCTGTTGTTTGATTTCCGCAGCGTTGATTTCTTGTAAATCAACCTCACAAAAATACGAATACGTTTTTGAAACGAATTGCGAAATTTCGATTGCGGGAATCGAAGCGGCGGAAGGGGAGGAAATAACGCTTCCCGTGCCCGAAAGGGAAGGATACAGTTTCGAGGGCTGGTATACGGACGCGGCGTTTTCAGGTGGCGCCGTGGCGAAAATTTCGGCGGATAAAAACGCCACTTTCTATGCCAGATGGGAAAAATTGTACGCTCTTACTCTCAACGCCGACGGAGGCATAGCGGCGCAAAGCAAATTATGGCTGAAAGCGGGCGCAAACCTCGCCGAGGCGTTGCGCAACGTAACGGCGGAAAAAGAAGGACTGCGTTTCGGCGCGTGGTTCAACGGCGACAAAGCCGTAAGCGACGCGGCGACGATGCCCGCCGCCGATCTCAGCCTTACCGCCAAATATCAGGCGGCGTATACGGCGGAAGTTTACAAACAGAATCTCGGCGACGACGGTTACGAAAAAGAAACGGTTGAGGGGTACGCGTACGTACACGAACCGTTTACCTTTTCCGACCAGATTGAAGGATTTGAAGAAGTCGTCAAGTCCGACACGGTGAAAACGCTTACCGTTTCCGCGGATACTACGCTGAACATATTCAGACGGTATTTTAACAGAAAGGAATACGTTTACGCGTTCCGCTCCGATGATCCCGACGGCGACGCGGACGAAATTTACAGGGCGGAGGCAAAATACGGCGAAACGCTGACGGCTTCGGGCGATATTTTTACGAAAAAGGGATATTGGCTCGTCGGCTGGAAAGATACGTCCGACGGAACCGCGTATTCTACGGGGATTTCGGTGTACAATACGGGCGAAGAAACCGCACCCGATCAGATCGTTGTGAAGAGAAACACCACGCTTCGCGCCGTGTGGCTGAAAGGTTACGTCAACGTGTTCGGCGGGGACGATTATATCTATCTGCCCGAAAACGACCAAACTACGGCGTATCTTTCGCGCGGCGGACTGCTGTTTAAAGGCGAATACGCCGCTCCGCGCAAAGAGTTTACCTTTACTGACGATCGCGACGACGTTCTGCTGGCGGGGAGAATCAACGACGACGGCTCGTTTGCGTATTTCGACGGCGACAGGGCGAACGTTCAGAGCACGTTGTACACGGTGAGAGACGGGTTGCAGACGGACACGTTGATTTACTTCGACGAATACAACGGCATAAGGTACAAGGCGGGTTCGTCGGTTTCCGCCGGCACTTACCGCCTGGACGAAAACGGCAGGTACATAGCCTCCTTTGACAGCGGCGATCTTGCGGGAAAAACGCTTGTTCTTCTGCTTGGAAAAGTGGTGATCGAGGATATAGAAACTTCGGTATTCCGCGTGAGAAACGAAGAGGAATACCGTATGGGTACCGTTTACAGAGGCGTTGTGCAAGACGGCGCGCTCACGTATTATCTGGAAAACTATTATTCACTGGAACTGAACGGATTCGGCACCGCCGCCTATCATACGACGCAGAACGGCGTAACCGGAACCGCTACTTATTATTACGTGCTGGAAGGCGAAACGCTTACGCTGACGAACGCCGAGGGCGGTGCGGCGGGAACCGCGCGGCTGATGAAAATCCGCGGAAAAACGTGTTATATGTTTTACGACGAAGAGTTCGACCGCACGTTTGAAAACGGCGCGGGCGCAACCCTTACCGCAGACGGCATGTATTCGGCAACTTATACGGCGGGAAACGTAAACGTAAGCGGAGTGTACACCGTGGCGCCTTCCGTGTTCGGAGGAACGATTTTAACGCTGGAAGCGGAAAAACAGACGTATAAGTTTCTCATAACGAAATCGACGCAATCTTCCGGCGGAATCATCGGCGAAGGCGAAGGCGAGGGCGAAGGAGCCGCGGACGGAGAAACCGTATATACGATGGAAGTAAAGGCGGCGGGGTACGGCGAATATTATTACAAAGGCGGCGACAACGTATATTACGCTCCGCTTTTAGTTACGGACGATCCGGCGCAAGGCAGGGCAAAGTTGTACGGTTATACTTCCTCCCGTGAATTCGTGCTTGTATCCGAGGGAAGTTATTTGTTTGACGAAGCGACGAAACTGTATACTTACACGGCGGAAACGTTCGGCGACGCCGCTTCGCTTGCCGACGTGCTTACCAACCCGATAGATGTTTCGGGCGTGCTTTCC
Organism: Clostridia bacterium; assembly: GCA_028720205.1. Taxonomy (GTDB): domain Bacteria; phylum Bacillota; class Clostridia; order Christensenellales; family Borkfalkiaceae; genus Scatosoma. Next base: position 43,947 of record JAQYLE010000065.1, on the reverse strand, counting down.
GTCCGTTTCTGTACGGGCAGCGCCGCCGTTTCTACCGCCTCTTATAACGTAACCTATTGGTTTTCGTACGTAACGGAAGAGGGAACGACGTATACGGGCACGACGTACGTTTCGGGCGAAGATACGCTGGCGCTCTTTTCCGACAGGGCGGCATATACCGCAAGCGGAACGACGTCGGTAGGCTCTTACAAACAGAGCGATAACGTAATTACCTTTACTGCGGGGAAGGATACGCTGTACTTTACAATCGACGACGGCGCGCATACGTTTGCCGCTCTTTCGGAAGCGCCTTACCGCGCGAACCGCTATAACGCGGACGGCACCGTAACGGAAAAGGAATATCTTTCCACCGACGGCAACGGCGGCGCGGTTTACTATTCCGAAAGCCTCGGCGCATGTAACGGCACGGTGACGAAAACGGGGAAAACTTCGAAATCGGGCGCTGAAATTTTACGCTTCGCTTCGGGAACGGTAACGTTCGAATTTATCCGCCTTACTTATTCCAAAGGCATGGCGTTTGCGGTATACGACGGCGCGTACGATAACAATTACGTTTCGTCGCAGGGCGGCGCGCTTTCGCTGGACGGCTTTGCTTTCCGCGCGCAATTCACCGACGAAGACGGCAATTCTTCCACGGGCGCGTACGTGCTTGTTTCGGAAAACGAAGTGCGCATGGAAATCGGCGATACTTACCGTTATTTCACCTTAAACGGCTACTCGTTTACGATGCGCGGCGCGGAATACGGCGTTTACGTTACATCGGACAACCGATCGGTTTCGTTCGACGAATTTTTCGAACTCGACGGGTACGGTAAACTTTCCGTGTTTGTGCTTGACGGAAGCGGAAACAGAACTTATACGGGGCAGGGAACGTACGTTACGGACGGCGACAAAGTGACCTATTCTTACGTAAAATCGAACGAAACGTACGGCGGCGAATTCAGAATAGGTACGGAAAAATACGCCTATGAGAGCAGCGTTTACGGAGAACTCGTGATCGTGCACGAAGAAATCGTGAAAACGTACGTAAACGAAAAAGATTGGTCCGTGCTGATTTTGGATAACGCGGGCAATGCGGTGAAAGCGGACGGGGACGGGAACAGACAGGAGGGCAAATACACGCTGATTACCGAAAAGTTGCTTTACTTCGTTACCGACGACGCCAAAGACGCGTGCATTTACGAATACGATACGGCGAAAGGCACGGCGACGCCCGTGAAATTTACGGCGAGGGGATATTACACCAAAGAACTGGATTCGTTGCTGTTCTCGCAGTACGGATTTGCGATATTCAACGGCACGGAACGCTGTTATTACAACGTGGTTAACAACGACGTGCTGATTTACAGGCAGAACGCGTCCGATCCCGACGCAAGCGAATACGGGTTTGTAGAAGAAAACTTCGGCGCATTCGACAACATAAAGGAATATAACGGGCAGACCTATTATTCCAACAACGGCTTCGCCATTCAGTTTAAGCGCGAGGAAGAGGGAAAGAATAAATACCCTGCGGCGCTTATCACCGGGTCGGCAACAAAACACGCGCTGGAAACGCTCAGTTTTTCGCCTTCGGGAAAAGATGAATTTACCGTTGAGGCAAAAGTGCTGGTCAACGGCAAAAACGTAAACGCCTACGTAACCAGGGAAAAAGACGAATCCGGCAATACGCATATGTACGTAACGGTATCGGGGTACCGCTTCGATATAGAAATTTCGTATAACGGCGAAAACGATTACGGCGAAAGTTTAAGCACGTATACCGTAACGGCGCTGCGCCGCATCGGCTCCGCGCCCGCTTACGCGTATCTGGATAATTATTATAAATATTACGTTACGATGGGCGCTTCGTACGCCAATTCGTACAAAAACGACATCGGTTACGTTTCCGTGAATTACGTTTACGATGAAGAAGGAGAAGAAACGTCGAGTTATATTTCCGGTTCGTTCGGCGAAGGATCGCGTATGTACGACGCGGAAGGCAACGTGATCTCGTTTGACGGAGCCGACTTCGAATACGACGATACCAACGGCGTATACTGCGCCGGATTCACGGCGGCGGACGGATATACCTACCGTTTGTTCTTCGCGTTGAGAAAACACCCCGCGTACCGCAATACGTACGGTTATTACGTATATTTTCTGCTCAGAAGCGAAACGCTGCAAACGGAGGACGGGTACAAGGTGATAACGGAACGCATTGTCGCCACCGATAATCCCTCGTGGTCGCAGGGGACGTTCCGCGGCATATCGTTGAGTAAAGACGGCGTGGAAATCGCGTACAGCGGAGCGATTATATCGGGCGACAAAACCTCCGTCCGCTATATCTCGCGTACGACGGACGATAGCGGAAAAATCACTTCTTCCGTGTATTACACTCTTACGTTTACCGAAAATTCGGGCGTGGAAATCGGCGAGGACAAAGAGATTCTGGCAACGTTCCGCGCCGTAACCGTGGAAACGGAAACGATGAAGGTGTTGTATGCCGCGGACGGCGAAACGTACGTAGAGGCGGATTCTTCCGGAACGCCCGTATTGTTCTGCCTGGACGGCGCCGTTTATCTCGTTGCGGAAAGCGAGTACGACGAAGAAACGAACGCCTACACCGTTTCGGCGGGCGGGAAAACGTTTGTTATCCGACTTTCCGAAGATAAACAATCCGTTGCCGGAATTACCGAAAAAACGGAATAACGGCGATATGAAAAAAAATTCCCGACGGGTATTGCTCGTCGGGAATTTTGTCTATTAATTCGGAAAACTGCCGGGTATGTTCGTGCCCCGGCAGTTTACGAATTTTCGTTATTCAGTTTTCGGGGAACGCTTATAAAACAAGCGGTAATCCGTTAATCCGCGCGTTATTTTTCGCGACGCGCATTTTGCCGACCGCCGCACTGATACGGAACGGATTTATTCAAGTTCCCTCGCGAAATGGTACATCGGAGTCTCTCCTTATACGATTTTCTTGTAATCGCACAGAACGGTTCTTTGTAAAATCATAGTTTACCCTCCTTTTCCTTCCGCAAAACTTCTTCGTTTTGCCTGCGTTGTTACGTTACGTGAAAATCCTGTCCTCCTTAAACATATTTTCTCTTTTTTACGAAGCCGCCCGACTTTTTCATTTGTTTTGCCCGCGGCGAAGTTTACTTGTGCATCGGTCTCCACCTCAACTATAATTTGAAAAGACTTAACAATTCGTGTTGTTATTTTTCTCTTTTCGCTTATATTATAGCACATATTTCTCATTTGTCAATAGTTTTTTAAAAAAAAGTTAAAAAATTTTTTTTGCGTTTACGTCGGGAACAACGTTGCTTGGACGGAAGGCGAACACGTGGGGCGCGCGGATTCATCGCGCGGGGGAAATTTTCGTCTCCGTATAGAAAAGGAGTCGTTCCAACACGGAATCGCGGTAGGCAGAATAATACGCCGGCTCGTATTTTTGCAGACGGCTTTTCACGTCGAACACGTCGCAACCGAGGGCGCGGCTTTTTTCAAACGTCGATTTTAAAAGGCGCGACAGTTTTTCTTTTGCCTGAGAAAGTACGGCTTCGTTCAATTTTTCGGGGGAGGCGATTTCGTTGATCGTCTGCGAAGAGGAGGCGTCCTGTAACCCCGCTTTCATTTCCAGCGAAACGTAAAGTCGCGGCGCGGCATATTCGTCCACGTAAAATTTTACGTTTGCGCTGCCTTTTTTAATCAGCAGGGTATATTGCACGCCGGCGTATTCCACGTTCAACGCGGCAAGGCGCATGCCGTCGCGTACGAATTGCAGGGCAAACGTTTCCTCTTCCGTCAGTTTGCCGCGGTACATTCCTTCGCTGAACAATGCGGTTTCCGCGGCGGTAAACGTTTCTTCGGTATCGTTTCCGTTCTGCCCGCCGGAAGTCTGCCCGCTTTCGCCGCCTGTTTGTTGTTGCGCGTTATTTTCGTCCTCTCCGCCCTTGTTGCGGCCGGTTTCGCCCGAGCCGTTCGGTTCGGGCGGCTCGGAAAGCGGCTGAGCCTTTAAAACGGGCAATACGCCGCTTCCGCCGCCGAAATATCCCGCGGCGAATTCACGCAGGGTAACGGGCGCCGCCAGCCCTGCTTTTGCAGGGTGCTCGGATAAAATTTTAACTACGGCAAGGGAAGATACTTTTTCTATAGAAGTCTGCGTTGAAAGCAGTTTTCCCGCTTTTTCCTCGCAGCAACACACTAAACAATCGTCGGACATATAATCGTTCCGCAAAAAGAAATCCAGACATTCGAACACGTTTTTTTCCAGGGCGCCGTTTCCCAATAAAATGAGATTGCAAAATACCAGTTTAGGATACCAGCCGGTTTTTTCGTTGATTTTCTGAATCGCCGCGCCAATCGTTTCTCCGCGCGTTTCCACCTGAATCGCCTCGGCGGAGGCTTTCGAATCGGGCGAGGCGGAAGGCACGGCGATCTGCGAAGTTACCACAAAAGAATTTTCCTCCCGATCGACGCCCACCGCCAGGATAATCGCCGTTTTCTGTATATCCACCAGTCCGAAGTCGTTGGAAAAAAACAAAATCGCAAGAAAGAGCACGCCGATAACGTACAAAAGCGGAGTAATACGATGAGAATAGCGGTTTCCCGTATTGAGTTTCATTTTGCGCCCGCCTCCTTCGCCGCGTCGTCGGTTGTTGCGGCGCCCGGCTTTTTTTCGTCCCGGATTTCTTCACCGGAAGGCGCAACGTCGTCGGGCTTTTCGTTCTGCGCGGCGTTTTCTTTCGTCGGATCCGGCGATAAATCCGGCGGCTTATGCCTTTTTGAATTATTTTTTCCGTTATCGTTATCTCCCTTTAAAAACAGCAGGGCAAGGGGGAGTCCCACGGAAAAAAGAGGAAAAATCCAGAACATTCCGGCGGCGATGAAGCGGTAAAGCGAATTGTAATATTTACTGCAAAAGAACACGAAGAGAAGAAGGGCGCCGTTGATGGAGAGAGAAAAAATCAACCGTTTTTTTTCGGCGTCCGCGCCGGAAGCGTCGTTGTCTTTCTTATACGCCCGCGTTAAGCACTGCACGGAAAGTTGCAACGGCAAAGCGTACGCGTACAGCAAAACGACGGTAATCATATATACCAGAAGCAGGTCTATACGTCCCACCACGTCAAGCGCGGTGAAATAACGCGCGATTTTATCGAAGGCGTACGTTTCCCGCGGGGCGAGAGAACCGAACACGCCGTAGAACACCGCGAGGAACAAAAGCACGAAACCGCCGCCGCCCGCATAAGCCGCCGTAATTTTTTTGCCGTCGCCTTTTTGGTACTTGTACGAACTCAGCAGCGGTAAAATCAGCGGCGCGTCGGAAAAATGCACCAGCGATTGATAAAACGCTTTGAAATCCGATTTTGCGCTTGTGCCGAACAAGGGGAGCAACTGAGTAAAATCCGCTTCGCCCAGCGCCATAAAAATCAGTCCGGAAAAGGCGAAGAGAAAAACGGGCATACATAAATCCGCGCTTCTGCCTATGGCTTTTTCGTTTTTCGTGCATAGAAACGCCGAAAGCAAAAAAAAGGGCAGAAACGCCGAAACGGCGGGCGGAGTATCGAAAAACGCCGTGTAAACGAACCGTTCAAGATCTAAAAGCGGAAACAAATCGGCAAATACGTAGTACGCCGCCAGCAACGTATAAACCGTTCGGGCAAGCGGCGCGGAAACGTCGCGCAGCCGCGCGTACAGCGGCCGTTCGCTTTTAGAACAGACGTAGAGCAACACCGCGAGCATACCCGTCTGCAAAACGTAATGCAAAAAAGCGGGAATAAGCAAATCGCCCTTGGAAAAATAAGCCAGCAACGAGGGCGCTTCCAGAAGTTTGGAAACGGGCAGAATAAACGCCGCGAAAAAACACAATTGGCGGCGTAAAATCAGCGGAGTAAACGCTTTTTTCGCGCCGCTTTTTTCCACGCCTCGTTTGTCGGCGCTTGTCCCTTTGCCGTCCGCCGCTTTTGCGTACGGCGGCAACGTCGTGCAAATTTCTTTCATCGAATTTTCTCTCCTTGTTCCGCGTCGCCTTTTCCCGTTTGATTCCGAGCCGTTTCATCGTTCCGGGCGGTACTTTGCGATTGAATTTTTTCCGTAATCTTCTGCGCGTCGTTCACCGTGCCCGTAGGTTTGTCGCTTTTCTCGTTTCCGCCGCCGTTTTCTTCGCCGTTTTCGCCGCCCGTCGGGCGGGATAAGGGTAAAGCGGAAAGTCTGCGGCGGTTTTTCGGTTTAAACGTAGCGGGGCGAAGGGCAAGAGAATAAGGATCGGCTTTTAAAAGCGAATCTTTCATATCCCGCTTAATCAGCGGAGCGAACGGCGCGAGAGGCGGCGCGCCGAACGCGTCGGCGGTAATGAGGTAATACAGCAAAAAAGCGATTAAAAGCACAACGCCGAACGGACCCATGCTGCCTGCGGCGATTAAAAACAGCCAACGCAGAACGCTGCCCGTTTCCACAAAATCGGGCACGGTGTACAGGCAGATGCCCGAAAAGGCGACGATGATAATCGCGGGGGAAGAGACGAAACCTGCGGAAACGGCGGTGTCGCCCAGAACAAGCGCGCCCACCACGGAAAGGGCGAGTCCCACGTATTTGGGCATTCGTATGCTCGCCTCTTTCAATATTTCCAGAACCAGCAGAATCAGAAACATTTCCAGCGAGGGCGAAAGGGGCAGATCGCGTATACTTCCCGCGATGGTTAAAGTGAGGTTCAGCGGAATCAGTTGAATTTTAAAAAGTTGCGAAGCCACGTAAAACGCGGGCAGAAGCAACGCGATCGCCGCGGCGAAAAACCTGATGAAACGAAAGATCGTAGCGGCGAACGGAGAGATAAAATAGTCGTCGGCGCTTTGAAAGTCTTCCGCAAGAAGATAGGGCACGGTGAGGGCGATAGGCGATCCGTCCACTAAAATTCCTATGCGCCCCTCGGCGATTTTCGCGCAGAAAATATCCGGTTTTTCGGTAGTGCCCGTCTCCTTAAACAGGGAATACCGCCGCGGCGCGATAAACGCGGCGATATACGAAGAATCTATAATCACGTCGGTATTGATTTCGCCCAGCCTCTTTTTCAAGGCGTTTAAAACGTTTTCGTCGGCTATGCCGCTTAAATAGCAAAGCGCCACGGAAGTATCCGATTGCTTTCCTACGCGCAACGCCTCGAAGCGCAGATTTCCCGTTTTCAGGCGCTTTCTTACCAGCGCCATATTCGATTTAACGTCCTCGATAAACCCTTCGCGCGGACCTTTGATCGCAATGGAAGTCTGCGGTTCGGTAACGGCGCGCGCGGGCACGAGTTTCGCGCCGACGATAACGCCTTTATCAATCCCGTCGCAAAGCAAAAGCGCGTTGCCGTCCAGAATTTCGCGCGCGGCGTCCGCAGGCGTAAGCGCAATTTTTATTTCGGGAAACAGCACCGTTTTTTTCACCGTTTCCGCCGTCAGCGCCGAGTCGTTCAACGCGGAAAGCGGGCGCGCGGCAAGGTCGCCTAAGAGTTGCTTGTTCACCATGCCGTCCGCATAAATCAAAGCGCACGCTACGCCTCCGTTTGTGGTAAACGCGTATACGAGTACGTCTTCGGAAGGGAGAATGCGTTTTATACTCTCCGCGTTTTTTTGCACGCCGCCCGTGAAGCGCTCGTTTTTGAAATCTTCAAAGGTATTCACGTCGTGAGTATGCGGAAAAAAACAAAAAAGTATGCTTTCGGGCAAAAACAAAGGCATTGCTTTTTAAAACGTTGCGGAATAACTTGAAAAAGAGAAAGACAAAAGACAAGAAAAGCGCTTTTGCGAAAACTAATTTTTCACAAAAACGCCTTCTTATCGGCAAAGCGCCCGTTTCACGCGTTATTTCGGATTACTTTGAAAGAACGCGGGGCAGAACGTAAGACAACGCCGCCCGTTTTTTTTCTTTCAGCGTTTCGATTTTTTGTCGCGCTTTTTCCAGCAGATCTCCCGCGTCCGACATCAGGGCGGAACATTTCTTGCTCAAAGCGGCGAAAATCTTTTGCAGCAGCGAAAAAACCGCGGCGAGCGCGCCGTAAGACAGATAGTTGAAAAAGTATTGCAGTTTCATGGCCGATTTTACCTCCTTATACCTGAGAAACGTCCAACGGAAAACGTCGCCGTTTGCCGTTTATGCAAAACTTTGCGCGAAAGCGCGCGAATAACGTTAAAAAGCCCCGTCCGCTTGTTTGCCGTTTGCCGTCGCTTTGCGCTTTTCCTACCCGTCGCAGGAACAGTATAGCACGTTTTTCGGCTTTGTCAAGGTGGATAGCGCCAACTTTTTTACCGTATTTACAAACTTTTTTTACGTTTGACGAATCTCAGTTGATTTTCTTGACAAACGCGGAGCGATATGGTACACTGTAACGGGTAAAAAATAAAGCGTGCCGGGGCGGGTTCGCCGCGGCGGCGCGGCGGGGAGGCGATTGATATGGATATAGCGGGAAAGACGGTGGCGTTTTTAGGCGACAGCATCACGGAAGGCGTGGGGGCGAGCGCGATAGAAAATCGCTTTACCGACGTGTTCGCGCGGCTTACGGGCGGCGTTTCGTTGAATTACGGCGTGAGCGGCACGCGCATCGCGCGGCAGAAAAAGCCCTCGGCAAATCCCTTGTTCGACGAGGATTTCATCTCCCGCGTGGATTCGATGGACCCCTGCGCGGACGTGGTGGTAGTGTTCGGCGGCACAAACGATTTCGGGCACGGCGACGCGCCTTTGGGGCAGTTTTCCGACGGCACGGAATACACGTTTTACGGCGCTTTGCACGTATTGTATAAAAAACTCATCGAAAAATACCCGCATGCGGACGTCGTGGTGCTTACGCCGTTGCACCGTTTAAGCGAAAACGCCACGGTGAACGAAATCGGCTTGCCCTGCGCGCCTTTGAAAAAGTACGTGGAAGCGATTCGCGAAGTGGCGGAATACTACGCCTTGCCCGTGCTGGATTTGTATAAGATGAGCGGATTCCAGCCTGCGGTGGAGATTATAAGAACCACGTACATGCCGGACGGCTTGCACCCTTCGGACGCGGGCGCGGCGAAAATCGCGGACAAACTGCGCGACTTTCTTCTGGCGCTGTAATTTTGTGAAATAATCCGATAAACGTTAAACGGAGTGCGAAAGGATGCGTACGCTCCGTTTTTTTGCGCTTTTTGGCGAAAACGCAAGGAAGGATAAGAAAAAACGCCGCGCGGTAAGTTTTTTTCCGCTCGCGCGAAACAAGCACTTGACAAGCCGCGTGCCTTGCGGTATAATTAAACGAGAGGTTCGGCGCGGTTTTGGCGATTTTTTACGAGGTGCGGCAAATGATTATACTCGGTATCGACCCGGGACTTGCCACCATGGGATTCGGCGTGGTGAAAAAAGACGAACGCGGCATATTTTCCGCGCTCGATTACGGCGTGGTTACCACTTCGAAGAACGAAACGTTGCCCGTGCGTCTTGCCGCGCTGGAACGGGGCGTAAACGCCGTCATCGACAAATATCGTCCGGACGAAATCGCGTTTGAAGAACTGTTTTTTACCAAGAATATCACCACGGGTATCGCCGTGGCGCAGGCGCGCGGCGTTACGCTGCTTGCGTGCGTGAAAAAATGCTCCGCGCTGTACGAATACACGCCCATGCAGATCAAACAGGCGGTGACGGGATACGGCAAGGCGGATAAAAAACAGATGCAGGAAGTGGTGACGGCATTGCTCCGTTTAAAAAGCGTGCCCCGCCCCGACGACGCCGCGGACGCATTGGCAGTGGCGCTCTGTCACGGCTTCACCAACCGCTTCGGCGAAATGTTTGCCGTGGGAAATTCCACGCGCGGCGCGGGAAAGAACGCCGTTACGGGCAGTTATTTCCGTTCTACCATAAAAAATCGCGCGCGGGCGAACGAAGAGTCAGACAGCGGAACGTACTTCGCTGCGGAAACGGAAGATAAAAGGAGCGGAAAATGATTGCTTATTTACGGGGCAGAGTGCTGGATATCGCGGGGGAAACGTTGATATTGGAAGTAAACGGCATGGGGTATGAAATGTACTGTTCCGCACGGGTGTTTTCCCTGGCGCGCCGCGGCGGAGAACTGGAAGTGTATACGTCGTTGCAGTTAAAAGAGGACGGCGCTACGCTTTACGGCTTTTCTTCCGCAAAAGAAAAGGAACTGTTTTTAAAACTCACTTCCGTTTCGGGCGTAGGGCCGAAAAGCGGAATCGCCGTGCTTTCCGCAATGAGCGCGGACGAGGCGGCAACCGCAATTTTAACGGCGGACGTGAAGAAACTTTCCGCGGTGAAAGGCCTGGGCAAAAAAACGGCGGAAAAAATCGTATTGGAATTGCACGGAAAAATTTCCGCGGCGGAAGTGATGAGCGCGAGCGGCGAATTTTCGGGGGATTTTTCTTTGCCGTCTTTCGCGGCGGACGGCTTGTCCGCCGCCGACGAGGACGCCGTGTCCGCGTTGCAGAACCTCGGTTTTACGCGCAGCGAAAGCGTTCGCGCCGTAGAGCGCGCGAAACAAAGCGGCGCGAAAGAACTGGAAGAGATTATCCGCCGCGCCCTGCAAGGATAAAACGCAAAGCGGCGGCCGACGTAAAAATACCTTAGTCGACCTGAGAGGAAGATATGTACGAAGAAGAGGAATTCGACGAAAACTTAATCGTTTCCACCAAAACGGAATACGACGGGGAGGAAAACGTTCTGCGGCCCAAGACGATGGAAGGGTACGTGGGGCAGGAGAAGGTGAAAGAAAACCTTTCCGTGTACATTTCCGCCGCCAGGCGGCGGGGCGACGCCCTCGATCACGTATTGCTTTACGGTCCGCCGGGCTTAGGCAAAACCACGCTGGCGCATATCATCGCCGCGGAAATGGGCGTGGCGATTAAGATGACCAGCGGCCCCGCGATAGAACGTTCGGGCGATCTTGCCGCGATCCTTACCAACCTCAACGAGGGCGACGTGCTGTTTATCGACGAGATTCACCGTTTAAGCCGCAGCGTGGAAGAAACGCTGTATTCCGCCATGGAAGATTTTGCGCTGGATATCATTGTGGGGAAAGGTCCTTCGGCGCGGAATATCCGTTTTCCGTTAAAAAAATTCACCTTAATCGGCGCCACAACCAAAGCGGGCATGCTGGCTTCGCCCCTGCGCGACAGATTCGGCATCATCAACCGTCTGGAAATGTATACGCCGGCGGAGTTGAAAACCATCATTAAAAATTCGGCGCGGGCGCTGGAAATTTCCGTAGACGAAGACGCGGCCGACGAGATAGCGCGGCGTTCGCGCGGCACGCCGCGTATCGCCAATCGCCTGTTAAAACGCGTGCGCGATTTTTCGCTGGTGCAGGGCAATTCTTCGGTTACGCTTTCCGACGCGAAATTTGCGCTTAAACGGCTGGAAATCGACGAACTCGGGCTGGACGAAACGGACAGGCGCATTCTGCTGGCGCTGATGGATAAATTCGGCGGCGGTCCCGCGGGGCTGGATACCATAGCCGCCACCACGGGCGAGGACGCGGGCACGATAGAGGACGTATACGAACCGTATTTGTTGCAACTGGGATTTATCGCGCGCACGCCGCGCGGCAGAGTATGTTTAAAAGCGGCGTACGAGCACCTGGGCAGAACGATTGAAAATAAAAAGCCGCAACTTTCTTTTTTCGACGACGCGGAGTATTACGACAGATAGGCAAGGAGCAAAATGAATACGGACGAGAACGCTATAAGCGGCGAGCGGAAAACCGAATACAAAAAGAGCGATTTTTATTACGATCTGCCCGAAGAACTCATCGCGCAGACGCCTGCCGAGCCGCGCGATTCTTCGCGACTTCTGGTGTATTCGCTGAAAGATAAAACGATAACGGACAGAGCGTTTCGCGATTTGCCCGAATATCTGCGCCCCGGCGACGTGCTGGTGCTGAACGATACCAAAGTGATTCCCGCACGTATGTACGCCGAAACGAAAAACGGCGGAAAGGTGGAGATACTTCTTTTAAAACGGCTGAATACGCAGACGTGGGAAGTGTTGATGCGCCCCGGAAAAAAGGGAAAAATCGGCGTTTGCATGAAAGTTTCCGAAGAACTTTCCTTCACCGTAACGGGCGTTACGCCCACGGGCGAGCGCATTGTGGAATTTTGCTACGAGGGCGTTTTCGAGGACGTTTTAAGCCGCGTGGGACTCATGCCGCTGCCGCCGTACATTCACGAAAAACTTGCCGATAAAACACGGTATAATACCGTTTACAGCAGGGTGGACGGCTCTGCCGCCGCGCCTACCGCGGGTTTGCACTTTACCAAAGAATTGCTGCAGAAGATACGGGATATGGGCGTGGAAATCGCCGAAGTGCTGCTGCACGTGGGGCTGGGCACGTTTCGCCCCGTTACCGAAGAGGTAATTACCGATCATAAAATGCATTCCGAATATTACGAGATAGGGAAAGAGGCGGCGGAAACGATTAACCGCGCGAAAAAAGAGGGGCGGCGGGTGATTGCCGTGGGGACCACTTCCGTCCGTACGCTGGAAACCGTTGCCGACGGAAACGGTTTTGTGAAAGAAGCGCGCGGCGAAACGCAGATTTTTCTGTATCCGCCCTATAAAATGAAGTGCGTCGACGGACTGATCACCAACTTTCACCTGCCCGAAAGCACTCTGATTATGCTTGTAGCGTGCCTGACGGGGCGCGAGGAGATATTGAAAACGTATAGGTACGCGGTGGAAAAGAAATACCGGTTCTTTTCTTTCGGCGACGCTATGCTTATCGTATAGGCGGCGCATCTCTTTGTCGCGCTTGCGTTGTGTCTTGGTCGCGTACGCCCATGTGCGCTCCCTGCGGCAAAGCCGCGCGCTTCGCGACCTGCTTGCCTCTTCGATAAGCAATCACGTTTCACGTAAAATCCGGCGACGCGATGCTTATCGTACAGGCGGCGCAATACTTTTTCGAACCAAATTTACACGGAGGGAATTATGCAACCTAAATACAAGAGAATTTTACTGAAACTTTCGGGCGAGGCGCTTGCGGGCGAGCAGGGCTTCGGGCTGAATCAGGAAGTGATAGCGGGCGTAGTGGACGAAATAGTGAAAGTGCACGACATGGGCGTGGAAATCGGTCTCGTCATCGGCGGGGGGAATTTCTGGCGCGGCAGACAGGGCACAAAGATGGAGAGAACGACTGCCGATCAGATGGGCATGCTTTCCACCGTGATGAATTCGCTTGCCATGATGGACGCCATCGAACGGCGCGGCGTTCCCGTGCGCGTGCAGACGGCGTTGAACATGGTGTCCATTGCCGAGCCGTTTATTCTGCGCAAGGCGTTGAGGCATTTCGAACAGGGGCGCGTGGTGATTTTCGCGTGCGGCACGGGAAATCCGTACTGTTCCACCGATACGGCGGCGGCGCTTCGGGCGTGCGAAATTTCGGCAGACATATTGCTGATGGCGAAAAACGTAGACGGTATTTACGATTCCGATCCCAAACAGAACCCGAATGCGAAGAAGTACGACAAACTCACCTACGGAGACATCGTGAATCAGGGGTTGAAGGTCATCGATTTCACCGCCGCCACGATGTGTATGGAAAACGGCGTGCCTACGCTGGCGTTCGGACTTAACGAAAAAGATTCCATTCTCCGCGCCGTGTGCGGCGAAAAACTCGGCACGATGATTTCGGTGGACTGAGAGGAGAATACAACGAAAGATACGTTACGCAGAATATCAAAATTATAGAGGAGGCGAACATATATGATTGAAAACGAAAAAGTAGAAGAATTGATGCTGGAACTGGAAGATGCCGCGGATAAAGCGGTGACCGCTTTGGAAGAGGAATATTCCGCCATTCGCGCGGGGCGGGCGAATCCGCATATTCTGGACAGAATAGAAGTGGAAGCGTACGGCGGCATGAGCAAACTCGTGGAACTGGGCAACGTAAGCGCGCTGGACGCACGCTGTTTGCAAATCAGCCTGTGGGATAAATCGTTGCTCAAAGCGGTGGAAAAGGCGATTCTGCAATCTAATCTGGGTCTTACTCCCACCAACGACGGCAAGGTGATACGTATCGTGTTCCCCGTGATGACGGAAGAGCGCAGAAAAGAACTGGTAAAGCAGATTAAAAAGATGGGAGAGGAAACCAAAGTGGAAATCCGCAACGCGCGCAGAAGCGCGATGGACGCTTTGAAAAAAATGAAAACAGCCAAAGAACTTTCCGAGGACGACCACGCAGGGTGCGAAGCGGAAGTGGAAAAGAGCGTTTCTTCGGCGATGGCGAAACTCGATTCGATCATCGCGGCGAAAGAGAAAGATTTAATGTCTATATAAGCCTTGCAAAATAAGAAAACGGTCTATTTTCGATATGAAGAAGAATAAGATAAATAAGCATAGCGGTTCAGAGGGCGCGGCGGAGTGTTTGCCGCGCCATATCGGCATTATAATGGACGGCAACGGCAGGTGGGCGAAAAAACGTCTGCTTCCCCGTTCGGCGGGGCATCGCTTCGGCGTGGAGAGAATGATGGGACTGTTGCGCCACGCGTTGGATATCGGCGTGCCGTACGTTACCGTTTACGCCCTTTCCACGGAGAACTTTTCAAGGCCGAAGGAAGAACTCGACGGACTGTTCGATCTGATACGCAACCGCTTTTTGCCGTGTATGCGCGAAATCGCCGCAAAAGAGGCGCGCGTACGCGTTTTGGGGGATATTTCGCTGTTTCCCGAGGACGTGCAGAAGTTGTTGAGGCAAGCGCAGGAGGAATCGGCGGCGTATACGGAGCGCGGCGTGAACGTGGCGCTCGGTTACGGCGCGCGCGCGGAAATCGTACGGGCGGCAAATCTCGCCGTTCAGAACGGGCGGCTTGTCGGCGAAAAAGATTTTTCGGATTTGCTGTACACGGGCGGACTGCCCGACCCCGATCTGATTATCCGTACGGGCAAAGAAAAGCGGCTTTCAAACTTTCTCTTGTTTCAGAGCGCGTATGCGGAACTGTATTTTTCCGATAAACTTTTCCCCGATTTTTCGAATCGCGATTTCGACGCGGCAATCAGAGATTTTGCGGGCAGAAAACGGCGTTTCGGCAAAACAGACGAGCAGTGCGAGGCGCCGGAACGGGCGCAGGGAGAAACGCGGAAAGAACCGGACGGCGCGTCCGCGCGCGGTTTTGAAGAACGTACCGAAGAAAAAGGAGAAATTCAATGATTGTCAGGCTGGTTACGGGGGCGGGTTATATAGCCGTTCTTGCGATATTTTACCTGTTGAAAATATTCGTTTCCGATTTGTGTTTCGACGTATTGATCTGGCTGTTTTCGCTGATCGGAACGTTTGAAATGTTGCGCGCGTTCGGCGTGTTCGACAATACGAAATTGCGCGAAAAAACGGAGGGCGCGGCGGTAGAAGAAAAAACGGCGGCTCGCAGAGACGTTCGCGTAACCAAAGCGCAGGCGGCGGGCGTGTTTGCGTTCGCGGCGGCGTGTATTCCCGCGTGCGCGTTGTGTCAGCAGTATTTCGCACAGGGCGTGCAGGCGGCTGCCGCGGCTTTCCTTTTGCTTGCGCTGTATCTGTTGTCGCTTCTGGTGGCGCGCCACGGAGAAACGGGAATAGAAAACACGGGCATGGCGTTTTTTGCGGCGGTTTACCCCACTTTGCTGCTTGTGCTTCTCAGTCTTACCAATCATCTCGGCGCGGCAGGCGAAGCGGCGCATGCGTTCAATTCCGATCTTGCGATTTTGTTCGTATTTGTCATTTCGCCGTTTTCCGATTCTCTGGCGTACGTGTTCGGCAGATTTTTAAAGAAGAAATTTCCCAAAAAATTGGCGCCTGCCGTTTCTCCGAACAAAACGGTGATCGGGGGCATAGGCGGACTGGTCGGCGGACTTGCGGGTGCGGCGATTCTGTATTTTGTCTACAACGCCGCGGCGGGGAGTTTTGAAAACATGGCGCTGTATCTGCCGCTGTATCTTCTGATCGGGTTGATCGCCGCCGCCGCTACGGAATTCGGCGATCTTGCGGAAAGTTGCGTAAAGCGCAAAGCGGGTATTAAAGATATGGGCAGACTTCTGCCCGGGCACGGCGGCGTAATGGACCGCATCGACGGCACTCTGTTCGCCACGGCGGCGGTGTACGCGGCGTTTGTAATTGCGGCGTGCGCGGCGTAAAACGGCGCGGAGATAAAAAAGGGGATACGGCATGTTGAAAATAGCACTGATCGGCGCAACGGGTTCGATAGGCAGGCAGACGCTTTCCGTTATCGATAAACACCCGGATAGGTTTACGTTGTACTCCGCCGTATCGGGGCGCGGCGGCGAAGCGTTTGCCGCGCTGATAAACAGATACCGCCCGCGTTTTTCCGCCGTGGCGGATAAGGCGCAAGGCGAAAAAACGCGCGTGTTGCTTACTTCAGACGCGCCGTTTTATTGCGGCGAAAGCGAAGCGCTGCGTGCGCTTTACGGGTGCGATATCGCCGTGATAGCCGCAAGCGGTTTTGCGGGACTTTCGTATTCTCTGGCGGCGGCGCGGCTCGGCTTGCCCATTGCGCTGGCGAATAAAGAAACGCTGGTTTGCGGCGGCGAATATTTTATGAACGAAGCGCGGCGGCACAACGTTTCGATCCGCCCCGTCGACAGCGAACATTCAGCGCTGTGGCAGGCGCTTTCGTTTTCTTTCGATACGCCGTTTAAAAAACTGATCATTACCGCCAGCGGCGGTCCGTTTTACGGCAAAACGCGCGAGGAACTTTCCCGCGTTACGGCGGAGGACGCCTTAAAACACCCCACCTGGAAGATGGGCGCGAAAATTACGGTAGACAGCGCCACTCTTTTAAACAAGGGGTTCGAAGTGATCGAAGCGCACCATTTGTACGGCGCGCCGTTCGATAAAATTCACGCGCTGGTACACCCGGAAAGCGTGGTACATTCCATGGTGCAATTCGAAGACGGCGCGGTGTTGGCGCAACTCGGCGTGCCTTCGATGGAACTGCCTATACAACTTGCGCTGACCTATCCCGAGCGGTTGCCCTGCTGCGAACCCGTCGATTTCGAACGGCTTGGGGCGTTGCGGTTTCTGCCGCTTGAACGGGAGAAATTTCCGTGCTTTTCCGTTGCGCTTGCGGCGGGAGAGGCGGGCGATAACTTTCCCTGCGCGCTGAACGGCGCGGGCGAAGTTGCCGTGCACGCGTTTTTGCGCGGCGGAATAGGGTTTTTGCAGATTGCCGATTGTTTATCGCACGTGCTCGACGGCACAAAGCGTTGCAAAATAGACGGCGACGAGGCTCTGAAAGAAACGGACGCCTTATCGCGGAAGAAAGCGGAAGAGTATATTTCGCGCGTTTCCCGCGCATAATTTTTCCGTTTACACAGTAAAAAAATCGATTGATGGAGGAGAAAACGCGATGAATTCGCTTCTTGCTTTTTCCGACGTGATGAAGAACGTCGGCGGCGTATTGGCGGCGGTGGCGGTGCTGCTTGCCATGGTGACCATACACGAATTCGGGCACTACTTCGCGGGAAAACTTCTCGGCTTTAAAATCAACGAATTTTCCGTGGGATTCGGTCCGGCGGTATTTAAAAAACGCAGTAAAAAAACGGGGGAACTCTTCGCCGTACGGGTAATTCCGCTGGGCGGATACTGCGCGTTCGACGGCGAAGACGATACGGAAGAGGACAAAGGGCAAAAAAAAGACGGAGAACAAGCCGCGGCGGAAAAGAAGGGCGCGGCTGCAAAGAACGGCAACGAGGGCGACGGCAAAGAGATATTTTTAAACGAAAGCGCCCGTGCGGCGGTAAAAACGGAAGGGGCAGAGGCGGAAGATTTCGCTTCGGAAGGCAAAACGGAAGGGGTAGAGGCGAAGAAAAGCGAGGCGCGCGAAGAGAAAAACTACCCCGAACCGACAGGGATAAAATTCAACGACCAGCCGCCCTGGAAGCGTATTATCGTACTGCTTGCGGGCGCTGTGATGAATTATCTTCTGGGGTTGCTTTTAATTTTCGTAATGTTTTTATCCGTCGGTCGCCCCGTGTATACGGTGGTGAAAGAAAAACCGGAAGAGGAAGAAACGGCGGCGGTAACGCATACGATTCAGCCGCTTTCGTCAGGCGAGGGCGGCGACGCGAAAGCCGCCGATACGCTGGAAACGGGCGACGTCATACTGCGCGTGGAAGGGCGGAAAACCTATCTGATCACAGATTATCTCGCGGCGCTGAAAGGCAAAAACGCGGGGGATATCGCCGAAATCACCGTGCTTCGGCAGGAAAACGGCGTGCCCGTAGAAAAAACGTTGCGTATCGTTCTTGCCGTATCTTCGGAAGAGTTCGATTCGCTCACCAAAACGGGGTATATGGTGCGCGCGTTGGGCGTGTATGCGCTTGCGCCCCTTTCGTTGAAAACGGGGCTGGGGGAAAAGATCGGCGATTCGTTTGTGTATTCCGTAAAAGAGGCGGGTATGGTGCTGTCTTCCCTGGGACAACTGCTGACGGGGAAGATAGGCATTAAAAGCATGGGCGGGCCGATTACCACCATTCGCGTCACTTCTCAGCAGGCGACGAGCGGCTGGCAGAATTTTTTGAATATCGCCTCGTTTATCGGCGTAAACCTCGCCGTATTCAATCTGTTGCCCGTTCCCGCGCTGGACGGTTCGAAAATCGTGTTCTGCATCATAGAGTGGATACGCAAAAAACCCATCAACCGCAAAGTGGAAGCCACCATTCATTTTATCGGCATCATCGTGCTGTTCGCCTTCGCGATTTTAGTGGACGTGCTGCAATTATTTTAAAAAAAGCAGATAAAACGAATAAACGTCGTGAAAAAAACGCGCTTGTCATGTAAAAATACTTGACGGGCGCGTTTTTTTTTGGTAAAATGTTTCTGCAACGAAAAGCAACGGGGGCGCGGTATGGACGTACGCACTGAAAAAGAGGGCGCGTTTACAAAACTGTTCGATACGTACGGGGAACTGCTTACCGAAAAACAACGGGAAATCTGTTCGCTGTATCTGGAATACGACCTCTCTTTGGGCGAAATCGGCGAAGAAAAGGGAATTTCGCGGCAGAGCGTATCCGACTGTCTGCGTACCGCCTGCGAGCAGATGAAAGAGTACGAGGATAAACTTTCGCTGATTGCGCTCCGGGAGGAGTTTGCCGCTTATCGCGGACGGGTGAAAGACGCATTGAATTCGTTGCGGGGCGTGCCGGGCGAATTGCGCGAAACGCTGCTTGACGGCGAATCGGGTAAAACGGAGAAGTAATATCGCCGGGACGAAACGACGAATATTCGTCGCCGATAAAATACGCGCGGCAGATAAAAGGCACAAAAAAAGCAAGGAGGTTATGGAAAAATGGCATTGTTTGCTTCGCTTTCCGAACGGCTGAATCACATATTTTCCAAACTGACCAAGCGAGGGAAATTGACGGAACTTGAAATTCGCGGAGCGATGCGCGAAGTGCGCGTGGCGCTGTTGGAGGCGGACGTCAATTTGAAAGTGGCGAAGGAGTTTATCGCCGAAGTTTCGGAAAAAGCCGTGGGGCAGGAGATTTTAAAATCGCTGAATCCCGCGCAGCAGGTGATAAAAATCGTAAACGAGGAACTTATCGCGCTGATGGGCGGAAAGAATGCGAAATTAGAAGTTTCGCCCAAGCCGCCTACGGTGATTATGATGTGCGGCTTGCAGGGCGCGGGCAAAACCACGCTGTGCGGAAAACTTGCGTATCTTTTAAAAAAGCAGGGTAAAAAACCCTTGCTTGTCGCCGGAGATATTTACCGCCCCGCGGCGATTTCGCAGTTGCAGGTAGTGGGCGGAAAAGCGGGCGCGGAAGTGTTTGAAAAAGGTACGCAGTCGCCCGTAAAAACCGCGAAACAGGCGATAGAATACGCCGGATCGATGGGATACGACACCGTGATTTTAGATACCGCGGGAAGATTGCAGATCGACGAAACCCTGATGCAGGAACTCGAAAGCGTTAAAAGAGAAATCGACGTAACCGAAACGCTTCTGGTAGTGGACGCGATGACGGGGCAGGAGGCGGTGAACGTTGCCGAAACGTTTAATAGTCGGTTGGATATCACGGGCGTGATTTTAACCAAACTGGACGGCGATACGCGCGGCGGCGCATGCCTTTCCGTAAAAAAAGTGACGGGAAAGCCCATCAAGTTTATCGGCGTGGGCGAAAAGTGCGAAGATCTGGAACCGTTTTATCCCGACCGCATGGCTTCGCGTATCTTAGGTATGGGCGACGTGCTCTCGCTTATCGAAAAGGCGCAGCAGGCGATTACCGAAGAGGACGCCAAAAAAATGCAGCAGAAAATGAAAGAGGGTGCGTTTACGCTGAACGATTACCTCGAACAGTTCGCCATGATGCAGAAAATGGGCGGGGCGAAATCGATGCTGGGTATGCTGCCCGGCGCGGGAAAGTTGAAAGTTTCCGAAGACGATATCGACGAAAAGCAGATGGAACGCACCAAGGCGATTATTTTATCGATGACGCCCGCGGAGCGCGAAAATCCCGCGATTATAGAAAGCAGACGCAAGCGCCGTATTGCCGCAGGCAGCGGCACTACCGTGCAGGACGTGAACAAACTACTGAAACAGTTCGATCAGACGAAACAGGTGATGCGGCAATTAAGGGGAAACAAAGGGCGTATCCGCCTGCCCTTTTAACAGGCGCGTTTCAACGGGAATTTGATAACGATTCCGATAAAAATTCAACAAAATAAAAAAATTTTTATATACTTCGGAGGTATAAAACAATGGTAAAAATGAGACTTGTAAGACTCGGCGATAAGAGAAATCCTATCTACCGCGTAGTGGTTGTGGACGCAAGAAAGGCGGCGACGGGCGAATACATCGAATGCGTCGGGCATTATCGTCCTACCGTAGATCCCGTGGAACTCACCATCGACGCGGACAAGGCGAAGGATTGGATTAAAAAAGGCGTACAGCCCACCGAAACGGTGAAAAATCTGCTTGTGAAGGCGGGCGTGATTGAAAAATCGGAAAAACTCAGTCCGTCCAAAACCAAAGGCAAGAAGACCGATAAGAAATAATCTTGCCCGCGATTTTCTGCAAATCGGATAAGGAGTGTACTATGCTGGAATTGATTAAATATATCGTAGACCAGTTTGCCGAGGATAAGGAAAACGTTTCCTACGACGTGACGGAAAAAGATCGCGCGATTGAAGTCAGCATTTCTCTTTCCCCTTCGGATATGGGCAAGGTGATCGGCCGGCAGGGCAAGATCGCCAAAGCGATGCGCACGATCGTTCGCGCCGCTACGCCCGCCGGGTCTAAACGTTACGTGATAGAAATCCGCGAGAAAGGCGGAGACAAAACGGATAAGGACGACGAAGAATAAAGCGTTCGTGCGCGGAGCGCGTTTTTGCGCTCCGCCGTATTGTATAAAGCGCGCCGTTTACAAAAGGCTTTCCGTTAAGGTAAAGCCCTTTTTCCGCTTATAAAAAAGGCGGAAATAACCGATAATCGGGCAGACGGCGGACAGGCGGACACGGCGTGAGGAGAAAAAAGCGCCGAACGGGCAAGAGAGAAACAAGAGAGGGAGTTAAGCGGAAATGGAAAGACTGGTTGTGGGCGAAGTATTAAAGCCGCAGGGGATTCGCGGCGAACTGAAAATAAAGACGTTTACCGACGAAAACACGCCGTTAAAACAGATTCGGCGTGTGTTTATCGGGGGAACGGAATACAAAGTGCTTTCCTTTCGTGCGGGCGAGGAGGGAATTGCGTATTTAGGGCTTCGCGGCATTCCCGACCGCAACGCCGCCGAACTTCTTCGCGGAAAAAGCGTGGAAGCGGAACGCGCGGACGTGCCGCCGCTGGACGAGGGCACGTATTATATCGCGGACCTTCTCGGTTGCGAAGTTTACGCCGACGGCGGCGAAAAACTCGGCGTTTTAACGGACGTGGCGACGCTTTCATCCGACGTTTACACCGTGAAAAACGGCGAGAAGGAATTGCGCTTTCCCGCCGTGCGCGGCGTAGTGAAAAGCGTGGATACGGCGGCGAAGAAAATCGTGCTCAGCGGCGCCGTTCTGGCGGAAATCGGCGTAGAATAACCGCCGCCCGCAAGGAAAGCGGACGACGGCTGTTTCTACGCCGACGGCTTACTTTATTTACGCCGACGGTTTATTTTATTTTTCCCGCGCGGACGTCGCGTCTGCCTCGTTCTGTCCGTCGGCCGTTTTTTCGGGGCGGGAAAGAACGTCGAATTTTTTCGTTTCCGCAACGAAGGCTTTGGAAGAGAAGAGAAGAACGCCCGCTACAATCACGAGCAGCACGTCGATAAATACGAATGAATTATACGCCGCGCTGTATACGAACGCGTTTGTCGCACCCGCGTCGATCGCGTACGCGCTGAACGCGAACACGCCGGAAACCGTGTGCGAGATATAGCGCATGATTCCCGCCGTCAGCGCGCCGAGCGCGAATTTAATCTGCGGCAATTTCAATTTAACGTTTTTCAACGCGCCCGCCAGACCGGCCATGGCAAAAGCCACGGGGTAGTCCAGTAAAAACTGCGCGGGGTGAATGATGTACGGATCTTGCAAGGATTGCAACAATCCGTATACAAGCCCGACGAATACGCCTTTCTTCGTGCCGCAAAGGTACGAAAAGAGCATGACGGGAAGCAGGGAAACAAGCGTTACGCTGCCGCCTTGGGGCAGATCCCAGAGTTTGATGTATGAAAGCGCGAACGACAGAGAAACGCAGACGCCCGCAAGAGCAAGGCTTTTGCTGTTAAAAGAGAACGTTCCGTTTTTATCGGTAAGAAACGCGGCGGCAAGCGCAACGATAATAAGCAGCGCGGCGGCTACATACAAAATCAATTGATTCACGGTGCCGTAAGAGCCGTCCGCCGTATCGTAATAGCCGTCGTTTTTCACGTTCCGGTTGAAGTATACCAGCAGGCATACGAAAGCGGCGATAAGGGCGGCGGCAAGCGCGCCGAACGTTACGTTGAGCGCCGTTTTTCCCGCTTTTTTCGAATACAGGAACGCAATATACGTTGCGACGCCGCCGAGCACGGCGATTGCGGCGAGAATCATCGGCGGAACGAGTACCAACAGCATAGGCTTTTCCGACATATAGCCTTTTTCGCCGATTTTGCCGAAGCCTATCGCCAGCATCGTTACGATTACCGTAAGAGCGAACGTAACGGCAACCGTCGCGGCGGTTTTTAAAAACGCGGGCATGTTTTCCGCTTTTTTCTTGCGCACGAACACGCCCACCACAATCAGCGCTACGGCTAAAAACAACGCGGAGAACAGAAACACTTTGCCGAGCAACGAGGAAGCGTATTCCGTCCAGAGTTCTTCGTAAAGGTATCCGATACGTTTGTCGTTTTCGTCGTATACCTTCTGAAGATAGGAAGAGAGCAGTAAAGATGACATAAAAGTTTTTCTCCTTTTCCGTCGGATTTTGCAAAAACTTGATGCGCTTCGGCAATAAAAAACCGCGCACGCGAAACGTGAGCGGAAAAATAAGCATAACGGAGCGTTTTTACATCGTTCTTTCGTTCGGGGATTATCCCGTCCGATTCAAATGGTATGATCTCAGCCTTTTACAGCACCCACGACGGATGAAATTGTATTTCGCCTGCCGCACGGCAAAAGCATTGCTTTGCGGCTTGCGATAACATTATAGAAGAATGCGCGGCGTTTGTCAACAAAAATAAGGCGGTTTGCCTAAAAAAACAAAAATAAAAAACGCGACGGATTCGCTGCCGCAACAGAGAATTTAAACGAAGAAATAAAGGTAAAAAACGGGCAAAACGGAGGAAAAAACTATGGAAGAGAACAAAAACGGTAAAACGGAAGAAAAGCGTTACGATTTTTACGCCTATTTAGACAGAATGAAATTTATCCGCCGCTGGCAACTGATGCGCTGCACGCGGGACGAAAACATTATGGAACATTCCCAGAGCGTGGCGCTTTTTACGCATGCGCTGGTTACGATAAAAAATGAGTTGTTCGGCGGCAAGGCGGACGCGGGCAAAGCGGTTTTATACGCGTTGTATCACGAAACCGCCGAAGTGATGACGGGCGATCTGCCCACGCCGGTGAAATATTACAACCGCGGTATACGCGGCGCGTATAAAGACCTGGAAAAAATTGCGTGCGAAAAAATCGCCGCCACGCTGCCCGAAGAAATCCGCGACGGTATCGCTCCTTACGTTCTGGCGGATGAAGAGAGCGAGGAATATAAAATCGTAAAAGCCGCGGACAGGCTTTCGGCGTATGTGAAATGCTTAGAAGAAATACGCGGCGGCAACGCGGAATTTTTAAAGGCGAAAGCCTCGATCGAAGAGGACCTGCACAAGAGAAACATGCCCGAAGTGGAATACTTTTTTGAAAAATTCGTTCCGTCGTTTTCGCTCAGTTTAGACGAGTTGGAAAATTTATAACGGCAGAGCGGTACGTATAACGGCAGAGCGGTACGTTTTTCGCCGCGCCGGATTACAGCAAAAACGGGGCGTCGTTCGGAAAAATCGTAAAAAATTCACCTACTTTTCAAAAAATCGTAAAACGGCGAGCAAAAAAGCGGGTATAATATTGAAATGAAGAATAAAATACTCTGTTGATAGAAAAAAAAGAGACGGAAACAGCGGATCGGAGGAATAGAGATTATGAAAAAAAGAACGTTGAAAACGGCGGTTTGCGCGCTACTTGCCGCAGTGACGGCGATAGGGTTTTCTTCGTGTAATTTAGAGGCGAAATCGGCGTACGATATCGCGGTAAGCCAAGGGTTTCAGGGAACGGAGGCGGAATGGATCGCCTCGTTGAAAGGTTCCGATGGAAAAGACGCCGAAAGCATAACCATCGACGATATTTACGAATCGTGGAAAGAAAAAGACGGGAACGCAAACAAATCGTTCAACGACTTCTTGCAGGAATATCTGCAAGTGGAATATAACGAAAACAACAACACGCAGCAGATTGCAAAAAATCTTACTTCCGCCGTATCGATTTACTGCGGATTGTGCAACGTATCGTACAACTGGGGAAGATTTACGTACAGTTGGGGTATTTCTGCGGGAAGCGGCGTGATTTACCGGATGAACGATAGCGGCAACGCCTATATTCTTACCAATTATCATGTTATATACGATAAATACGCGCAGAACGGAGAATTAGTGGACGAGGCTTACGATAACGGAAACGGGTTTGTGGATAACAGCAATATTTTCGTGTATTTGTACGGTGCCGTGGGTAAAAATTATCTTTCCGCCAAAACCAACGCTTCGGGAAAACAGATCGGCTATACGGATACTTCCGGAACCGCCGTTTCGGCAAGTTACGTGGGCGGATCTATGCTGTACGACGTGGCGGTATTGAAAGTGGAAGGAAGCGAAATATTAAAAAACAGCACGGCGACGCAGGCGGTAACGTCGAAAAACGGCGTGACGGCGGGCGAAAAAGTATACGCCATAGGCAACGCTTCCGGTAGTGGCATTTCCGTTTCGGCAGGCGCGGTTTCCGTGGAATCGGAATACATTACGATGACCGCCGCCGACGAATCAACGACGACTGCGTTTCACGTGTTGCGCACGGATACCGCCATCAACCCCGGCAATTCGGGCGGCGGCTTGTTTAACGCGGCGGGCGAACTGGTGGGGATAGTCAACGCGAAATCCACCTCGTCGTCTTCGGGAACGGCGATTGAAAATATGGGGTATGCGTTGCCGATCGCGGACGTGGAAGCGATAGCGCAAAACATAATATATTCGCACGAATCTACAAGCAATACGGGAAAAATCGGCTGGGCGAGCAAACCTTATTTCGGCATAAATCTTTTCGCCGGTAATCCGCGCAACGAATGGGACGAGGGAAAAAATAAACTTGTACTGAAGGAAACGTTGACGGTTTCCTCGTTGGAGGATACGGGACTCGGCGTTGGAATATTCAAAGAAGGCGACGAAATTTCGGCGGTGAAAATTATTCGCGAAGGTACGGATATTATCAATAAAACCGTTAATCTTCGCGCTGATTTCCAGAACGCGATTTTATACGCGCGGGCGGGCGATACCATTGAAATCACCGTGATAAGAAGCGGCAAGGAAGAAACTTTGCTCTTTGAAAATCTGCAAAAGAGCGACTTCGTTAAAATTCAGTAACGAAACGCTTTTAAAATTGACACTTTTCTTCTATTCTCCTTTATAATAAAAGCGGCGTCGTATACAACGGCGTCGTTTTTATCGTAATATCCGGTATATTTTTCGTAGACGGAGATTCCTGATCCGCTTTTTAAACAGACGAACCCGAAGAAAGCGGGAGGGGCGCCGTTATTTTTTTCGTTTCTTATACACGATTATCTCCGGATCGGCGCAATTCTCGCCGTATTCGCACACCAAAAGATAATTTTCATCGGCTGTTAAACCATAACAACGGTTGCCGTTTTCTTTGCCGATCTGATTGCCTAAGCAGATTTTGTTATCGTCCCAGAACTTAATTTTCCGTCCGTTTTCAAGAGTATATTCTAAGTTGACGAAAGAACCTTTCAGAGGGTAAAGATCCGTTACCTTTTTCATGTCGGCTATTCCGAGAGCGTTGAATTCGTCGATTAATTGTTTTTTCAGCCCGCAGAAGTTGCCCAAGCAGGCATTGCAACGCTCGTATCCTTTATTTTTGCAGCACGTCGCGAGTATACATTCGCCGCCGAAAGGACGTCCGCCTGTCGCCGCGCAACCGCCGCAATTCTGCTTTAAACTGCATATTCCGCAATCCGTTCCGCATATTGTTTCGTCCGTCATTTTTCCGCACCTCTTTTTTTAAAGTAAATCCGAACCATTCGCCGGTTATCAGCAAATAATTCGGATTTAGTCGCTCTGGTGCGCCGTAAGGAACTCGAATCCCTAGCCTTTGGTTCCGTAGACCAACGCTCTATCCAATTGAGCTAACGGCGCATGTCTGTAATTGCTTCCATATTATATTCTCTTTTTTAAGTTTTGTCAACTGTTTTTATGCGATTTTTCCTAAGTAATCGTGAAAAGTAATCCCGAAAAGCAAAGACGGAAATTTACCGCGCGAAACGGCTGTTTTCGGAATGAAATCCGCGGGGCGTAATAGAAAATAACGGGGCGTGAATTATTTCGTGCGGGTTCCGAAGTGAACGACGCCCACCACGTCGTACCCCACGTGTATGCCGATAATCGGAGACATCGTTTGTATTTCTATATTGGCGGAGGGGTTGATTTTCAATACGGCTTTTTTTACCGATTCGGCGAAGGCGGGGCAATCGCAGTGCACGATGCGTATATCTTCGTTTTCGCCTTTGGAGGAATGCGACGAATACAGCGACGCAAGTTCGTTAAAGGCAAACTTCAAACCGATTTTTTTGCCGATTGCGCCCAGTTTCCCGTCTTCTCCGATGCGCATGATCGGCTTGATGTGCAACATTTTTCCGATGGCGGCAAGACTTGCGGGAATTCTTCCGCCGCGTTTTAAAAACCCCAGATCGTCTACGGTGAACCAATGACAAAGATTGAGTTTGACATTTTCGATTTTCGCGGCGTTTTCTTCCGGCGACATGCCGCTCTCACGGTTTTTTGCCGCAAGTTCCGTTAAGAGCCCTAAGCCCACGGTGGCGGAAAGCGAATCGATACAGATTATTTTGCTTTGCGGATATACTTCGGCGAGTTCTTTCGCCGCCGAAACGGCAGAAGCGAACGTCTGCGATAAGCCGCCCGAAAGGCAGAGGTATAAAACACTTTTTCCCTCTTTTGCGTACGGCTCGAAAAATTCGCGGTAACTTTCCGGATTTATCTGCGTGCTCTTTACAACCGCGCCGTTACGTTCCGCAAGATAAAAACGGTGTTTTTCTTCCTCGCTTCCCGTGCCGGACCATACCTTTTCTTCGTCGCCGAAGGTATAGCGCATCGGAATAAATTTAATAGAATATTTTTGTATCGCCGCGTCGGATATATCCGCCGATGCGTCGGTGACAATCTCATAATCGTAATCGTTCATCGTAAACCTCTTAATATAAAAAAACGGCAGATTTTAAAAAATTTGTCATATAAAACAATTACAATTATAACAAATAGGAAGAACATTGTCAAGAATTTTCGGCGTAATCTTTAAAAGATACTGAGAAGGCGCGTTATTTGGCGTGATACAGTTTTTTCGTCTGATAAATCGGGTCGGCGGTGTAATTAACGCCGAGTTTTTTCAGCACGTTTACGTCCACCTGAGAAAGTATAACGGTGGAGTGGCATTCCGCGCCTTTTAACAGCGACAGCGATTGCATGGCGAGCGCCGCGACGGGATTCGTTACCGCGGAGATGGAAAGCGCGATTAAAATCTCGTCGGAATGAAGCCGGGGATTGTGTCCGCCGAGGTGTACGGTTTTCAAGCGCTGTATGGGTTCGATCAGTCCGGGCGATAACAGCATAACCTTATCGTCGATGCCCGCAAGCGTTTTTAACGCGTTTAAAAGCATTGCGCTTACGGCGCCGAGCAAGCGCGAGGTTTTTCCCGTTACGATAGTGCCGTCGTTGAGTTCGACGGCGCAGGCGGGTTCGCCCGTTTTTTCCGCCTTTTCGCGCGCCGCGGCAACCGCTTTGCGAATCGAAACGGAAATTTCGTTCTGCTGCATTAAAAATTCGAGTTTCGCCACAACGTTGTCGCCCGCTTTATCGTTGCGCCGATCGACAAGAGCGGTGAAGTATCGCCGTACGATTTCCTGACGGGAAGCCTCTACGCAAACGGCGTCGTCGATAATGCAGTTGCCCGCCATATTCACGCCCATATCCGTGGGAGATTTGTATATTTCTTCGCCGTAAATTTTTTGAAAAAGGCGGTTTAAAACGGGAAAAATCTCCACGTCGCGGTTGTAATTCACCGTGCTTATTCCGTAGGCTTCGAGGTGATACGGATCGATCATGTTGATGTCGTTCAGATCGGCTGTGGCCGCCTCGTACGCCACGTTAACCATGTGTTTGAGGGGAAGATTCCAGACGGGGAATGTTTCGAATTTCGCATAGCCCGATTTTACGCCGCGCTTATTGTCGTGATAAAGTTGCGAAATACACGTAGCCATTTTACCGCTGCCGGGGCCCGGCGCGGTGACGACGATCAGGCGGCGGGAAGTTTCTATGTATTCGTTTTTCCCCAGTCCGTTTTCTGATACGATGCCGTCCACGTCGTACGGATAGCCGGCGATGGGGTAATGGCGATAGGTTTTTACGCCGAGTTTTTTCAGCGTGCGTTCGAACTGTTTGGCAAGTTTCTGATCGGAAAACTGCGTTAAACATACGCTGCCTACGTAAAGCCCCACTTCGCGGAACGCGTCGATCAGCCGCAACACGTCCATATCGTAAGTGATGCCGAGGTCGCCTCGCATTTTGCACTGTTCGATCGCGTCGGAATTGATAACGATAACGATTTCCGCCTCGTCTTTCATTTTTAACAGCATCTGTAATTTAGAATCGGGCGCGAATCCCGGCAGAACGCGGGAAGCGTGATAATCGTCGAATAATTTTCCGCCGAATTCCAGATAAAGTTTATCGCCGAATCGGTCTACGCGGCGGCGGATGTGTTCGGTCTGCAAAGAAAGGTATTTGTCGTTGTCGAATCCGATTTTATTCATAAAAACCTCTTACGTAAAATATGGAAATGTAAAAAACGTTGTTTTATATAATAAAATTATACTAAAAAAAGAGGCGGAACGCAAGCGTTCCGCCTGAGCAAAATGCCCAAAAAAACAAGTGAAAAAATCGCGAAGTTTTTACGGAGAATAAAAATCTTCCGTTCCCGTTGCCGCCGCCGAAAAAACTATTTCACCGCCACCCAGATTTCACAGTAATAATCCGGATTTTGAGTATCGTTTGAGGGGTAAACCTCTATTTCGGCGCCGTTTGCGTATTCGTAGCCGCTCTGCGGAAAAAATTCCTTGCAGATTTTCGTATACGTCTCCACGAACGCGTCGGGCATTTTTCCCCGTACGGGAAACACGGCGTACGTCGCCGCAGGCAGGGTAATCAGTTCAAACCCTTCGGGCACGGGTTCGCCGTTATATTCCGCCGCTAAGCCGTAGGGGAATTCCGCTCCGTCGCCTTCGGCGGAAAAGGAAACGCCAAGCAACCCTTGCAAACGCGGGTTTGCGGGAATGCGGTTTATGAGCCGTTGCGTTACGCCGTTTTTACCGCACTCCTGCCAGAACGACGAAATTTCGCGCGTGGTGATTTCCTGTTGCTTTTTGAAATTCTTTCTTTTGCAGACGATTTGAAAATCGTCGAGTTTTTTGATAGAGTATTCCATTAAATTGCCTCCGCTTACGATTAGTTTTACGGTAAGGGGAGAGAACGAACGTATTTTTCCGCTTTTTCCCGCTTCGCGCGGCGTAACGCCGTGAAACGCCGTGAACGCGCGCGTAAAACTTTCGGGCGATTCGTAGCCGTAACGCAGCGCCGCGTCGATTACTTTCGTCTTTTTACGCGCGATTTCTTCGCCCGCAACGGAAAGCCTGCGAAAGCGTATGTAATCTCCGAGCGATATTCCGCAAAGCAGCGAGAACGCCCGCTGGAAAGAAAAACTCGAAAAGTACGCCTGCTTTGCGATCTCGTCGAACGTCAGTCTTTCCGTAAGGTGATCCTCTACGTAATTTATCGCCCGCTGAATGGCGGAAACGTAATTCATGCTCTCTCCTCCGTGCACTATACAGTATAGCGGATATTTTTATTTTTTTCCTGACGATTCGTGCCCGATTGCGTCAGTTTCCGCACGTACCGCGGGTAAGCCCGCTTCCGCCCGGTAATACGCCGCGATATGTTCCGGCGGAAAGGGCAGGGAACAAAGCGGCCGTAACGCCAGAGAAAGAAGAGAGAGCGGATCGTCGTCGGCGGCGATTCGGTTGGCGGAAAGCCTGCCGCATTTTTCGCAGCGGTGCATAATCGCCCATTCGCCGTTTTTCTTTACCTGCACGGCAACGGGGCGCATTACGCCGTTGCAATTTGCCGCTCTGTCGCCCGGAAGCGTATCGTCGAGGTGCACGCTGCAAAGGCAACGGGGACAATGGTTTCTGTGCTTCGTACCCGCGCCTTGCGCAAGTACTTCCGCGCCGCATACGGCGCATATAAAACCGTCGGATACTTCCGCGCCGCATACGGCGCATATAAAACCGTCGGAGCGCGCATGCGCCCCGAAATATTCTTGTGTATTCATAACATTCCTCTTAAAAAATTTTTTGTTGTTCCGGAATTTCTCCGGAAAGGCGAATTTTCCGAGAGGAACGGCGGTATTTGCCGACTTCCCGGTCAGCGCGCACTCTCCGTTGCGTTAATCGTTTTTTTCATAATTTACTTTATCTCCTTTACAAAGTTTTTTGTTTTTTTCGAAAAATATGTTCTTTCGCGTGCGATTGCGCGGTAATGAAATATTGCGCGGTAATCAGATATTATTCCGCCGCGTCCGTTTTGCAGTTTTCCGTTCCGTCGGCGTTTTGCGGGGGCAAAAACGCAGAAAACAGCGCGACGATCGCCGCGGAAAGGAGCAAGCCGCCCAAAATATCCGTTAAATAATGCACGCCGCTGAAAGCCCTGCCGAGTACGGTGGCAAGCGCCAGCGCCGCGCTTACCGCGGCGGCAAGAATTTTAAACGCCTTGGCGTGGTTGCCGCGGATTCTGCGGCAGAGCATAAAAATCCCCGTGCCGAATATGGTGCACGCAAGCATAGTATGCGAAGAAGGATACGAGGCTTCCGCTTCGCCGCCTTCCAAAAGAACGGGACGATGATTGACAACGATAAATTCGAAAGCAACGTAAAACAACGCAAGGATTACGTACGTAGCGGCGAGAACGTAAAGATCTGCGTCCGCTTTTTTCATACTTTTGCGCTTAATCGCCTGCCATACGCCGTACGCCGCAAACGCCGCCGCTTCCAGAAGAGCGATTTTACCAAGAACGTCGCTGAACGTATATAACGCGGCGTTGTACGTGCCGTTCGGGTGAGTTTTATCGAAAAAAGTAAGATTCAGGTGCGAGAAACCGATTTTCGTGCCCGCAACCTTGCCCGCGGCTACGTCTACCGTGGCAACGAGCACTGTGAACAGCGCAAACAGCGCAAACAGCGCCGTGGAAACAAGTAAAATGCGTTTGTTCGGTTTGATCATACTAAAAAGTCTCCTTTTTATAAAATTTCGGTTTATGCCGTATCGGTATAAGCAGGCGGTGGCGGAACGCGTCGGCGCCGCGCTACGAAACACAATCGCGAACACAATCGCGATATCGGCGGCGGGCGGTTAACGTATTGTTCGCCCCGTATTTAACGACTTCGCCGCGCGTTCTCTGCTTACCGACGAAGAGTGGGATTCGTTTTCCGCGTGAAACGCGCGCACAAATGCGGACATCAATGCCGTTGTACTTTTTTTCCATGATAGATTAGTTCTTATCGGGATTTTCGCCGGGCGTTGCGACGGGCGCGGGCGTAACGTTTTTTATTTTGCCAAACCGACAGCGGTACGATTGGAACGAAAGGCGTTTTAAGCCGATTAACGAATCCGCTTCGTCGGCAAGCGAGCGAAAAGAGGCGTTCATAAAATGCACCGCCGCGTACCGTACGGCGCGCACTTGCCCTTTTGCCTTGATGAGGAAATCTTTTACGGGCGCGCAGATACCGAAGACCCACACGGGGAAACATACGGTAACTTCGTCGTAAAAGCCGAGATTTTCGGGTAAGGCGGAAATTTCCATAGGGCGGCGCAACATACCGTATCTGCCGCACCACCAGAAGCCCGCGTTGCCCTTCGTGCGCTCGTTTACCGAAAGAGCGAAAATATCGGCGCCGCTTGCGTTAGCCAGATCGTATGCGATTTTTTTTACGTAACCCTTGCGCGAAAAATACACGACGAGTTTTTTTCCGTTTAAGCCGACGCGACCGTATCCGTTATTTTCGATTTTTTCTTTCAGGGCGGCGGCAAATTCGCTTTGCGCTCTGCCGATAAGGCAAAGCGCGCCCGTAAGGCTTTGCAACGCCCCGAAGATAAAATACGCCGTAGACAAAAAATTAAACGGAAAAATAATAAATTGTATCACAATCCAAAGCATCAGCGTAACGCCGAACGCGCCGCCGAGGAGTTCGCCCGCCTTTTTGCGCCTGAACAGCAGAAACGCCGCGGTAAGATTGGTCAGTCCGTTTACGATAAGCAGGGCAATGCCCGAAAAAATATAATCGCGAAAAAGCGTTTCGGCAAACGGCAGCACCTGAAAGTAGGGGAGCATGCCGTCCATACGCAGAATTTTTCCCGAGGGATCGATCAGCATGCAAAGCGAGCCCCACAGCGCGCCTGTTCCGATAAACAGCGTCCAGAAAATA
Source organism: Clostridia bacterium (assembly GCA_028720205.1). Classification (GTDB taxonomy): domain Bacteria; phylum Bacillota; class Clostridia; order Christensenellales; family Borkfalkiaceae; genus Scatosoma. The sequence continues at coordinate 10,694 of JAQYLE010000065.1, read as the reverse complement.
AGGGCGCGCCGCGATAAAACGTAGCGTTTGTTATAAGTGATTGAACCGCTTTTACACATCGGACGTTTGCCGCTCATTTTCCGTTTACTTCCCCTTGATTTTCTCCGTTTTTAAAAGTGGCGTCGTCTTCGAACATTCCGCGAGCCTCTACGTCGCTCTGCCCCATCAACACGTTTACCCTTCTTGCAAAGCGGCGGCAATGCGACAATGCAACAATGCGGCAATACCGTTTTTTGCGGAGGTCGGCAACGCGCTTTTCTACGCCGCGTCGGTGTTTTTTATTGCTTAATTATTTATAACACAAACCGGTTGTTTTGTCAAGATTTTTGAATATCGTTTAAAAATTTCGACAAAAAAACGCAGAAAAAGTCGGAAAAAAATTTCCGGCGGAACGAAAAACGTCAGCGGGAAAAAAGACGAGGCAAAGTTTTCTTGCGCCTTGAAAAAAGGCGTAAATTCAGGCTAAAATCGCTACCGAGAGGTTGCAATACAAAATCAGCGAGATGGCGTCGACGATAGTGGTGATAAACGGACTTGCCACCACGGCGGGGTCGAGTTTGCATTTTTTCGCGAGCAACGGAAGCGTACAGCCTACAAGTTTCGCCACGATTACGGTGAGCACCAGCGAAAAAGATACCACGGCGCATCGAAGCGGCGTATATCCGTTAAAGCCGAACAGCAGATTATCGATGAGTATGAGTTTGCAAAAGCAGGCGACGCCCAGCGTAAGCCCCAGAAGCACGGACGCGCGGAATTCTTTCCAGATTACTTTGAGTACGTCGCTTGTTTTCAGTTCGCCTAAGGCGAGGGAACGAATGACGGTGACGGACGCTTGCGAACCGGCGTTGCCGCCCGTATCCATCATCATGGGTACGCAGGCGAACAGCACGGAGGATATAGCCGAAAGCCGCGACTCGTACGTATTTAATATAAACCCCGTAAACGTTGCGCTGATCATCAGCACCAACAGCCACGGAATGCGGTTTTTCCAGATCTGCCATACGCTCGTTTTCAGATATTGCGTGCCCGTGGGCGTTATGGCTGCCATTTTGGAGATATCTTCGGTGTTTTCCTCCTGAATGACGTCCATGGCGTCGTCTACGGTGACGATACCTACCAATCGCCGTTCGTTATCCACCACGGGAATGGCAAGGAAACCGTAGTTGGAGATTTTGCGCGCCACGTCTTCTCTGTCGTCTTCCGTATGCGCGTAAATTACGTTTTCGTCCATAATTTCGGCGACTTTTGTAGCGGGGGAAGAGATCATCAGCGTTTTTGCCGATACGCAGCCGAGCAATTTGTTTGCCGCGTCGGTAACGTAGCAGGTATAAATCGTTTCCTTGTCGATAGCCGTTTTACGTATGCGCGAAAACGCCTCTTCCACCGTCATTTCGGGGCGCAGGGAGACGTATTCTATCGTCATGATGCTGCCCGCGCTGTCTTTGGGATACTTTAAAATTTCGTTGATATAGGCGCGCGTTTCTTTGTCGCTGATGGATAAGAGACGCTTCACCACGTTGGCGGGCATTTCCTCGATGACGTCTACCGTATCGTCGAGGAACAGTTCGTCCATAACGGCTTTGACTTCTATGTCGTTTAATTTGTGCAGCAGTTTTTCGCGGGTGTCCTTATCCATTTCCACGAACGTATCCGCCGCCAGATCTTTTGGCAGAATGCGGAACAGAACGGGCAGATCTTCTTCTTCCACCTCTTCGAATACTGCCGCGACGTCGGTGGCGTTCATCGAGGAAAGCAGGGGTTTCAGCACGGAAAAACGCCGCTCTTCAAACAAGCGGACGATTTCTTCTTTTTCGGCGATTCTGCGAACCAGCGTATCGGGCATGTCGCCGATCATTTCCACGGTGTCGTCTACCGAAACGCCGTCCATTACCTCCTGCAACTCGTCGTCGCGTAATACGGAGATGATTTTACTTTGGAGCGACGCGTCCAACAGTACCAGCGTCTGCGCCAGAAGTTCGCTGTCCAGCGCGCGGCACAAGGGTTGTAACTGCCGATCGGAAACGGAAGGCAAAAGTCTGGCGAATTCTTCCGCTCCCGCTTTCAGGGCGCATTCCGCCGCGCCTTCGTAATCTTCTTGTTTAAGAAGTTCTTTAAATTGTTTTTCTTCCATCTTTCTTATTTTGCGCAAAGGCGTAAAGAAAGGCGGCGAGTCTACGGAAAATTTTTAAACGGCTCAACGCGTTTTCCGCGCACGGAAAAAAACCGCGCCGCGCTATGGCGATTGGCTTTTTCCGCGGGAATACGGTGCGTTACGAGTTTCGCGTTTCGTAAGAAGGGCGCGAGCCGCAACAAGATAGTCCGGGTTTATCGTCGCCTCTACTTCGGTCGTCCATGGCTCGTTCCTCCTTATAAATTTTTTCTTGTTTTCGGATTTTTAAACGGAAAAAGACGTTTTTTTTCGCGCGCTTTTTCTGCTGTTTTTTCTGCTGTATTTACATTATAACAGGGAAAAAATCAAATGTCAAACTTTTGGCGTAAAATGCCGTAAAAAACGCCGCGGAAAAATTTTTCGTTTCCTTCATTCCGCCGAAAACGTAGTTTTCCTCTATAACAGCATATGACAAAATTAACCGAAACGGTTATCCGCGGCAAAAAACGCAAGTTTGTTTTTTTTAACGCGTCGCGTTATATTTTCAGGTGCCGGAAATGATTTTTTCGCTGTCGAACATTTTTGCGAGGGCAAACGAGAGGGCGGCGGCTACCGCCAGATTTGAAAAAATCGTGGCGAGAATTTTCCACGGCGCGTAAGTAAACGCGAATACGTCTCCCATCGCTTTAACGGAGTTGAACACGGGGATAAAATACGCCCACGCGCCGATTTTTTCGCCGAGGAACATATTCGCCATCGTCGCCACCATCACAACAAGCATTAAAGGCCCCACGTAACTGTTCGCCTCTTTTACGCTTTTAGCCAGCGTGGAAAGAACGGACATCAGCCCCACGATGACAAGCACCGTGCTTATTATTATCAGAAACAGCATAAGATAATCGGTAACCCCGTACGACGATACGGAAAGCGATACGCCCGTTTCGTCGCTTTGCAGCATTTTGGGCAGGGATAACGCCAATCCCGTAAACGAACACACGCCCGAAATCAGCGATACGGCGGAAAGGGCCACGATTTTTCCAAAGGCGATTGCCCTGCGCTTGACGGGCGTAACCAGCATTGTGGCGAACGCGCCGCGTTCTTTTTCCCCTGCGATGGATTCCGGCACGAGCGACATGCAGCCCGCAAGCAGGAACACGATACACAGCAGGGGCGCCACCATCGAAAGCAGCATGCCGGACATATCCTTTTCGGTAGCGACGTCCGCGGGAATCAGCGCGAAGTTGGAAGTTATCTGTTGCTTTTGCGACAGCAGGGCGGATACGACGGAGAACGCCGCCGCCGAATTTTTTTCCGCCTCGGAATAATATGCCGTTATCTGTTGCGGCGCGGAGGAAAGCGTATCTTCGTTAAATTCTGCGGGAAACACGAGAAGTAAATCCAGCGAACCCTCGTTGATCTGTTTTTTGGCCTGTTCCACGGCTTCCTCGTTGTTTTCCTGCGCCTGAACGCTTACGTTGGGGGCGGAGGAAAACGTTGTTTGAAACGAATCGGGCAGATCAATTACGGCCACCTTGTACGTCTGCGTTTCGTCGGGTTGGGAAAGATTGCCTATCGCGTCGCCCATCACCGAATAAATGCAATAAATCAGAACGCCCGGCAGAATCAGCGAAAGTAACAGCCGCCTGTCTTTAAATACGCGGAAAAATTCTTTTTTGATAATGGTAAGTATCGTTTTCACCGTTCTTCCCCCTTCAACGAAGCGTATAAATCAAAGAAAACTTCCTCTAAATTCTTTTCTTTCGTCAGCGTTTTCACTTCGCCTTCCCGCGCCATTTTTCCGTCGATGATAATGCCCGCGCGGTCGCATATTTTTTCCACCAGCGAAAAGATATGCGTGGATAAGAGCACCGTTTTGCCGTTGTTTTTCATTTCCAGCAGAAAATCCGTTACCGTTTTCGCCGTTAAAACGTCCAGCCCGTTCGTCGGCTCGTCGAAGATGATAAAATCCGGGTCGTGCACCAGAGAAATGGCAATGGAAACTTTTTGCTTCATGCCCGTGGAAAGATCCGATATCTTCGTTTCGGAAAAGCGATCGATACCGAAACGTTCAAACAACATCTGCTTGCGTTCGTTGCGCTTTTGTTCGTTCATGCCGTAAAGATCGGCGAAAAAATCGAACAGATACGAAGACGTGAAGAATTCGTCCGGTTTCAATTCGCTGGTTAAAAATCCGATTCCGCCGCGCACTTTTTCCGCTTGTTTGGTTACGCTGTATCCGTTGACGTACGCGTCGCCGCTATCCGGTTTTATCAATGTGGACAAAATGCGCAAAGTAGTGGTTTTCCCCGCGCCGTTGGGGCCGAGCAATCCGTAAATTTCCCCCTTTTTCACGGTAAACGAAAGTCCGTTTACCGCCACCTTCGTTTTGTTCTGCGTTTTTTCACGCTTTTGCTGTTTCGCCGAAAGTCGAAACGTCTTTGTCAGGTTTTCCGCGCGCATGGCGATTTCGCCGTCGGAAATAAGTTGTTCGTTTTCCGTCATGCCGTGCCTCCGCTTTTTTTCTGCTTTGCATTGTATCACAATGTTAAAGGAATGTCAACGTTTTAGATACGTTTGATTTTTTGCCGCTTGCGAACGAGGAAGAAAAAGCGACGAAAAAAAGAATAATCGCGCGGCGGAAAGAATACAATAGCAAAAAGGGCGATTGAACGGCGCGGCGTGAAACAACACGAAAAAGCGTTTTCGACAAAACTTTTTAAAATAAGCGCGAAAAGCGGAAATTTCGAGCGGAAAAAAACGATAAAATAAAAGCGCAAAACGGGGGAACGGCATGAAAATAATATGTCTGGCCAGAAAAAAAACGATATTCGCATTTGCGGCGGCCGCCGTTTTGCTGGCGGCGGTGTTTGCGGTGAACGCGGCGGCGCCCTCGGTGATTGCGGCGGTGGCTAAAAAGCGTTCGCTGCCTATTTATTCGGTGGAGCGCGAGGATAAAAAGATATCGATTTCCTTCGATTGCGCCTGGGGCGTGGAATACACCGACGAACTGTTGCGAATCATGGACGAATACGATGTGAAAAGCACGTTTTTCGCGGTGCAGTTCTGGGTGGAAAAGTACCCGGATTACGTTAAAAAAATAGCGGCAAAGGGGCACGAAATAGGCACGCACAGCCGAACGCACCCCAAAATGAGCACCTTTTCGAAAGAGCAGATAGAAAGCGAACTTTCTACCTCCTCCGCCGCCATCGAACGCCTCACGGGCAAAAAAACGGAACTGTTCCGCCCGCCCTACGGCGATTACGACGATCTTTTAATCGATACGGCGAAAGAGATGAATTTATTCACCGTTCAGTGGGACGTGGATTCTCTCGACTGGAAAAATCTTTCCGCTACGGAGATGGCGACAAGGGTGGTTAACGGCGTAAAGAGCGGTTCGATTATTCTTTGCCACAACAACGGTCTGCATACGGCGGAGGCGCTGCCCGTTATTTTAGCCACGCTGAAAAACAAGGGGTACGAATTCGTGCCGATCGGCGAACTCATCTACCGCGAAAATTACGCGATTCAAAGCGACGGGCGGCAGATTTTCTTAGGAAAAAGCGGCGTTTGAAAAATCGACGGGCTGACGCCCGCGAAATAAAAAAACAAAAAAGAAAAACGGAGGGTAAAACACAATGAACTACGCGGCGGAAAAAAACAACAAAGTGTACGTGATGGGCGAAATCGTTTCGGACGGAACGTTTTCTCACGAAGTGTACGGGGAGGGATTTTACGAATTCTATCTGCGCGTGATGCGCCTTTCCGGGCAGGCGGATATTCTGCCCGTTACGGTAAGCGAGCGGCTGATTGCCGTGCACGATTTAAAAAAGGGTTCGGTGATTGCCGCTACGGGGCAATTCCGCAGTTACAATAAACTGGAAAACGGCAAATCCCGCCTGATGCTGACGGTTTTCATAAGGGAGATAGTGGACGATACGGAGGGGAAAAACCCCAACGGAATTCTGCTCAGCGGTTATATCTGTAAGCCGCCCGTCTACCGCACCACGCCGTTCAACCGCGAGATTGCGGACGTTTTAATCGCGGTAAACCGCGCGTATAACAAATCGGATTATATTCCCTGTATTGCCTGGGGGCGTAACGCGCGGTTCGTAAAAAATCTTGCCGTGGGCGAAAAAGTGGCGATTTCCGGGCGCATCCAAAGCCGCGAATATCAGAAAAAATTAAGCGAAACCGAAGTGAAAACCATGACGGCGTACGAGGTTTCCATTTCCAAACTCGCCGCGTTCGATAACGCGGAGGACTTCGATATCGAAACGGAATTCGATTTATACGCCTTCCGCGGCGAAGGCGCGAAAGGGCAGGCGCGGCAGGAGACGGCGGCGCTTTCGGAAAGTATGGGCATGGGCAATATCGGCTGAAAAGGATTTCGACGCGTTCGGCGCTACGGCGCGCTGCGGGCGGCTGAAAAAACGGGGATAACCGGGGGGAAAGAAAAAAGCGAGGCGGACGGATTACCGTTTCGCTTTTTTCGTTTCATCTCACAAAAGAACAAAAACGTAAAAAGAGAAAAACGGAAAAAATTCCGTAAAATTTTTCCAAGAGGCGAAAACGCTTGACTTTTTGCCGCTCGCCGTTATAATGTAAGATACGATGAGCGCTAAAATCAGAATAAAAAAACGTCTGACGTCGTCGCAGATCATTATTTTAGGGTACGCGGCGACGATTTTAATCGGCGGCTTGCTTTTAATGTTGCCCTTTTCAACGAAGAGCGGCGAAAGCATGCCGTTTCTCGACGCGCTGTTCACTTCCACTTCCGCGGTTTGCGTAACGGGGCTGGTGGTGCGCGATACCGCTACGTTTTTTTCGGGGTTCGGCCACGCGGTAATATTGCTGCTCATACAGATCGGGGGCGTGGGCGTAATGACGCTGGCGGTAACGTTCGTTGTGGCGACGGGCAGAAAATTGCGCCTTTCCGGGCAGACGTCTATGCTGGAATCCGTTTCCGCCGAAAGCGGTAAAGACGCATGGCGTTGCGCGAAATTTATTTTATCCGTAGCGTTTATCACGGAAGGCGCGGGCACGGTGGCGCTGCTCCCCGTATTTTGCGGCAGATTCGGCGCGTGGAAAGGGATATGGTATTCGTTTTTTCACGCCGTATCGGCGTATTGCAACGCGGGGTTCGATTTAATGGGCGCGGAAACGGGACAATTTTCTTCGATGACGAGTTTCGTGGGTTCGCCTATGCTGAATATTACGTTTTGCCTTCTGATCTTGTGCGGCGGTCTCGGATTTTCCGTCTGGGAAGACGTTGCGCGCAATAAATGGCATATAAAACGTTACGGTATACAAAGCAAGACGGTTCTTGCGTTCACGGCTGCTCTGGTGCTTGTGCCTTCGCTGTATTTTTATTTTGCGGAATTCTCTTCGGAGGCATGGAAAGAAACGCTTACGGGCGGCGAAAGGGTATGGGCGTCGCTGTTTCAGTCGATTACTCCGCGTACGGCGGGGTTCAATACCGTGGATTATTCTGAAATGAGCGAGGCGGGGCTTGCGGTAACCATTCTTTTAATGCTTACCGGCGGTTCTTCCGGTTCCACCGCGGGCGGTATGAAAATCACCACGTTGGCGGTGTTGCTGCTCTCTGCCGTATCCGTATTCAGGAAGCGCAAAGAAGTACGCTGCTTCGGCAGAAGAATCGAGGACGAAACGGTGAAAAGCGCGGCGGCTATCGCGTTTTTATACGTGCTGTTGTTTTTTCTCAGCGGCGTCGTCATTTCGGCTACGGAAGGGTTGCCCGTTATCGATTGTCTGTTCGAATCGGCTTCCGCCATCGCCACCGTGGGGCTTACCACGGGAATTACCGCTTCGCTCGGCGTCTTTTCTCATATTATATTGATGCTTTTAATGTATTTCGGGCGCGTAGGCGGTCTCACTTTGCTTACGGCGATGCTGTTCGGGCGCAGAACGGAAGACGGGCGTTTGCCCGTGGGAATAATAGCGGTGGGCTGAAAAGCGGCGCTATGCGCGGGTGAAAACGTTTTTACGAACGAACGTATAACAAACGTATAACAAATTTGCGCCCGCTTGCGGCGTACGCTTTTGCCGACAAAGAGAAACGTAAAATTTCGGGAGAAAGAATCATGAAAAACGTATTGTTAATCGGTCTTGGCAGATTCGGGCTGAATACGGCGAAAAAGTTGCAGGAACTCAATCACGAAGTGCTTGCGGTAGACGAAAACGAAGAGCGTATTAACGACGCTATGCCGTACGTTACCGACGCGCGCATCGGGGATTGCACGCGTACGGAGTTTTTGCGCTCGCTGGACGTGCCCCGTTTCGATTTGTGCATCGTGGCGATCGGCGACGATTTCCAGTCTTCCCTCGAAGTTACCTCGCTGTTAAAAGAATTCGGCGCGAAAAAAGTGGTTTCCCGCGCGTGCAACGACGTACAGGGCAAATTTCTGGAACGCAACGGCGCGGATAACGTTGTGTATCCCGAACGCCAACTCGCGTACTGGACGGCGATACGTTACGCGTCCGATAATTTAAGCGACTATATCGAACTCGGCGACGAATCCGGAATTTTCGAAGTGATTCCTCCCGCCTCCTGGATAGGGAAAACCGTGGGGCAAATCGATATCAGAAAGCGTTTTAACGTAAATATTCTGGCGTTTAAAATCAACGGAAAAATGTCGCTTTCGGTATCTTTCGATTCGCCGATAGAAGAAGGAACGCATCTGTTGGTGCTCGGCTCGTATAAAGACGTGCAGAAATGTTTTAAACTGTAACGGAACGTTATTTATTCGTTTTTAAATTTTTAAACGCCGCGCTACGCGGCGTTTTTGCGGTTTTTCGCGCTTATTCTGCGTGTTTTTGTTCCCGTTTTTTTCGCTTCGAAAAATTTTTTATGAAAATACCCGAAATTCGCTTGACAAAATTTCATTTTCCGATTAGAATAATTCTAAGATAAATTTCGTCGGCGACGGAAGGCGTCGGGGAAGCGAAAAATACGGCGAAAAAAACACGCGGTAGAATAAAAAAAGAAGGAGAGAAAAAAAGATGACGGCGAACGCAGAACGAATTTTAAAATTGGTATCTGCCTCCACCGAACATTTAACAGCGGAGGAAATGTACGCGAAACTGGCTTCAGGCGGCGAGAAAATGTCGCTTGCCACGGTGTACAATTCCTTAAATAAGTTGTATGCGGAAGGGCTGGTGCGTAAAATTCCCATGGACGGGCAGCCGGACAGATACGATAAAATGCTGCGGCACGATCATCTCGTGTGCGAAAAGTGCGGTGCGATCAGCGACGTAATGCTGGACGACTATCTTGCGGAATTTTCAAGGCAGGCGGGCGTAAAAGTGGAGTCTTACGACTTAAAACTGTTTTATCTTTGCAAAAAATGTAAAGATAAAGCCGAAGAAGTTTCGGCGTGTAAAAGTTAAATACGATTGAACGAAAAAAAATAAAAATCAATCGGGAGGTATATTATGAATAAGTATGCAGGAACAAAAACGGAAAAGAATTTGCAGGCGGCTTTTGCGGGCGAATCGCAGGCGAGAAACAAGTATACGTATTTTTCTTCGGTAGCGAAGAAAGAAGGATACGAACAGATCGCGGCGCTTTTCTTAAAAACCGCGGATAACGAAAAAGAGCACGCGAAAATGTGGCTGAAAGAACTGGACGGCATCGGCGATACCGCGGCGAACCTTGCGGCGGCGGCGGAAGGCGAAAACTACGAATGGACGGATATGTACGAAGATTTCGCCAAAACCGCGGAAGAAGAAGGGTTTACGGTGCTTGCGGCGAAATTCCGTCTGGTGGCGGCGATTGAAAAACATCACGAAGAAAGATACAAAGCGCTTCTGAAAAACGTAGAAACGGCGAAAGTCTTTGAAAAGAGCGAGGTAAAGGTTTGGGAATGCAGAAATTGCGGCCACATCGTAGTAGGCACCAAAGCGCCTCAGATCTGCCCGACCTGCGCGCATCCGCAGAGTTATTTCGAAGTGGTTGCCGAAAACTATTGATTACGCCGCTTTGGTAAATTTCAAAACCGTAAAAAGCGTATCCGTAAAAAGCGTATAATAATTGTAATAAAAAGCATATATTATATTATGTACGCATGCGAACGCAATTCAGGCGTCGATTCGGGCGGCTTCGGAAAGTTTTTTATTCCGAAACCGCCTGTTTTTCGGCAAGCGCTTTAATTTACCCGACTTATGGAAGTGCAAAAATATAAAAGCGGAAAAAAATTGAAAAAAATCGATTTTTTTTTAAATTTTTTAAAAAAACGCTTGACTTTACCTTTCATAAGTGATATTATGTATAGGCTGTCGCCTGAAGAAGTATTTTTTCAGCGGGGCGAACGGAACATTCTACGGCTGTGGTCGGCGGAATCCGTTCTTAGAGAAGAAGATTGACAACTGCATAGCAAATAGAGAAAGTTTTTTCTTTAAAGAGCCGAAGCGAGCCGCGGAAGCGGGGAGAAGAGGCGAAGGAAAGGAAAGACGAGTACGAAAGGCAAAAATAATTTTCATAGAAAAGCGAAGAGAGCTAATTGAAGAAGGTTAATACGAAGAAGCAAGAAAGCGTGAAGGCAAGAGAACCGGAAACGAAAGAAAG
>JAQYLE010000064.1 GCA_028720205.1 Clostridia bacterium | reverse complement strand
ACGAGCAGCTGCGCTGTCCTTGACACCGCCGCCCCGAAATGCTAGTGAGCAACTAACGAGGCTGAACGCCTCGCCATAGGCAATTTTAAATTATTTCTGTTTTATCAGTTTCAATTTTGCGAAAAATGCTTGACATTACCCGCGTTTCCGCCCGATTAAAAAACGCGCTTTTATACCGTCTGAATTTTCACCAGATCGGTATTGCCCGAAGTACCGTCGATAAGTCCGCCCGTCAGAACGATTTTGTCGCCCTGTTGCAAACCGAGAATTTTTTCGGCTTCTTTCGCCGTTTCGGCAAACATCTCGCTTACGCTATGGAACACGGGCGAAAGCGCGGGCGTAACGCCCCACGATAAAGCGAGTTTACGCCACGTGGAAGGCGAGGTGGTAAACGCCACGATATCCGCTTTGGGGCGGAATCTGGAAACCATTCGCGCGGTTTTTCCCGAAAGCGTATTCACCACGATGGCGCGCGCCTTTACGTCGTTCGCCATGCCGCAGGTGGCGTGAGATATGGCGTCCACCGTGTTTTTAATGCGGAATTCCGAACGGCTGAAACGGTTTTCGTAATCGATTTCACGTTCGGTATATTCGGCGATACGCGCCATAGCCGCCACCGCCTCCGCGGGATATTTTCCCGCCGCCGTTTCGCCCGAAAGCATGGTGGCGGAAGTGCCGTCGTATACGGCGTTCGCCACGTCGGAAATTTCCGCGCGGGTAGGGCGTGGATTGTTTATCATCGATTCCAGCATTTCGGTTGCCGTAATTACGCGCTTGCCTAAAAGCCGGCATTTCGTAATGAGTTTCTTTTGTATGGCGGGCAGTTCTTCGTACGGAATTTCCACGCCCATATCCCCTCTGCCTATCATAATGCCTTCGCATTCGCGGCAGATATCTTCGATATTCTCTACGCCGGCGCGGTTCTCGATTTTTGCGATTAAATCGACTCCCTCGCCGCCGATTTCTTTCAGGTAATTTTTTACGTCGATTAAATCCTGCCTGCACGAAACGAACGAGCACGCGATATAATCCACGCCGTGTTTCACGCCGAAAAGAATATCCGCTTTATCTTGTTCGCTCAGATACTTTTGCTTTAATACCTTATTCGGGAAACTCATGCTTTTTCTATCGGAAAGCACGCCGGCGGTTTCCGTGCGGCATACCACGTTTTTCCCTTCGGTTCTTATTACGGTGAAACGCATCAATCCGTTGTTCAAAAGCACGGCGTCACCCTCGGCGAGTTCTTCGGCAAGTCGCGGATACGATACCGAAACGCGCGTGTTATCCCCTTCGATTTCTTCGGGAACAAAGGTAAATTCATCGCCCGGTTTCAACGTTATCTTTCCCTCTTTAAACGTGCGTATCCGATACTCCGGCCCCTTCGTATCCAGCATGATCGCCAACGGATAATTCAACCGTTGCCTCACGTTTTTTAACTTTTGTATCTTCTTTTCGTAGTCCTCGTGCGAACCGTGCGAAAAGTTTAAACGCGCCACGTTCATGCCTGCAAGACACATTTTTTCATACATTTCTTCACTGTCGCTGGCAGGCCCCACGGTACACACGATTTTCGTCTTTCTCATTTCTTTCTGCACTTCCTTGTTTACGTTTTCCGATCTTTTTTATGCCGCCGATTATGTTTATGCCGCTGATTACGCCCTTCCCGTACCGTTTTCAGTATGCGCGAAGAGAAAAAATTCGATACGGCGTAAATTTCAATATAACATCTGCGCTTTATCGGGCAAAACCAGCACGCCCGAACGTTCTCCCCGCACGGAAAATTGCGCGTCGGCATACGTTTTATGCGGAATCATATATACTAGATTATGTTTCCATGCGCCGTTTGCTTCCTCGCTCAGCCAGCCCTCGCGCAGAATTTTTTTCATGAGCCCTTCGTTGAGTTCCACTACCGCCGACGCGTATCCCTCGGAAAAGACGTCCATAATATCCGCTCTGATCTGCGAAGCGACAAAAACGTCCGCCTGAACGAATCCGCGCGAAGCGCAGTGTTCGCACGGTTTGAATAAATACGAAGGAACTTCGCTGCCCTGCCGCTTTCTGGTAAATTCGGTAAGACATAAATCGCTCATAGGCAACACCTTGCACTTCGCCTTATCTTTCCCAAGCGCCTCGGTAAGCGCGTCCGTCACCGTCTGTTTATGTTCCGGCAGATCCATATCTATAAAATCAATCACCACAATGCCGCCTACATTGCGCAGCCGCACTTGTCGCGCCACTTCTTTCGCCGCCGCCATGTTTACGGAAAACGCCGTTTCTTCCAGCGAGGTATCGCCCACGTAACTGCCCGTGTTCACGTCCACCACCGTCATGGCTTCCGTCTGCTGTATCACAAGATATCCTCCGCCTTTCAGGGCAACACTCGGCTGTATCGCCTCATAAAGAAGTTTATCTATACCAAAGCGACGGAACATAGCCTTATCGCCTTCGAAAAACACGATTTTTTTCGGTTGAAAATCGCCGCGCAGTCGGGAAAGTTCCACGAGTTTTTCGTATAGCGCCTTATCCCCCACCGTCATAGCGGTAACGTCGTCGCCGATACTGTCGCGCATGACGCGAACAGGCAAATCGCTGTCGCGGTATAAAAGATCTCCCACCTTTGCGTCTTTCGCCTTTTCCAGCGTCTCGTTATACAGACTTTTCAGATAGTCCGCTTCTTTCTGCAACGCTTTTTTCGAAGCGAACGGCGCCTGCGTGCGCACGATAAAACCTTCGTTATCGTTTTTTCGCATTTTCTGCGCGATTTTCAAAAGCACTTCCCGCGTTTCTTCGTGCGTGATCTTCCGCGATATGCCCAAAAAATCGGAATCCGGCAGATAAATCAATCTTTTTCCCACAAACGATAGTTTTGTGGTGACTTTTGCGCCTTTGTTTCCGCGCGGCGGCTTTGTTACCTGCACGATTACCTCGTCGCCCTCTTTCAGGTTCAACGCGCTTTGTTTCTTTAACGTACCGTCGTATTTCGTCAGATCGGTAAACGTTTCGTCGGTGGATAAATAGCAATTGCGTTCCAGCCCGCAACATACAAACGCGGCTTGCATGCCCGAAAGCACGTTCGTCACTCTCCCCTTGTATACGTTGCCCACCGTATCGCCTTGTTTTTCGTTCTCCGCGGCAAATTCCGCAAGTTCGCCGTCCTCTAAAAGCGCCACCATGAGATGTCCGCAATATCTGTCGAAAAACCATTCTTTTTTCATTTGCAGATGTCCTTTGCTCCGACGGAAATTTTTCACGAATTTTCATCTTTTTCGCGGAACGCCGTTCTTTACCAATTAACAGTATAGCATAGTTTCCCTTTTTTGGCAACGTTTTTTTGCCGGATTCGCAATGTTTAAATATTTTCTTCCGCCCCTTTTTCGTAATAATACGTGAAAGGGGCACGAAAAAAGACCGTCGGCTGAAAACAGACGACGATCTTTTTAAAAAAATGAGAAGCGGCGACGACCTATCCTCCCGAGCGGTGGCCCGCTGAGTACTTTCGGCGTTAGAAAGCTTA
>JAQYLE010000063.1 GCA_028720205.1 Clostridia bacterium | reverse complement strand
TAGCGGAATATATCGTGCAGACGGGGTGTACCGTGCGCGCCTGCGCCGCGCATTTTTCCGTGAGCAAATCTACGGTACATAAAGATATGACGGAACGGCTGCCTATGCTCGACAGAGTTTTGTACGGCGAAGTGCGCGGCGTTCTTTTGAAGAATTTAAAAGAAAGACATCTGCGCGGCGGCGACGCCACAAGAAAAAAATACGAGTTGAAACGCCGCGCGGATTCGTTGCGATTCAAACAGAGTCCGCAGAACAGAACGGATAATATTACGGATAAAATCACGGAAAATAATACTTACTTTAATATTAAAGCAGAAATACGCGCACCCTCGCCGTAATCGGCAGAGGCACAGGCAGATTTAATAAAAAAACGGAGTCGGGCTTTTTATCGTGAAAGTCCGGCTCTCTTTAAGTTGTTTGAAACGCCGGGAAACTCATATAAAAAGGGGAGCGGCTTTTAAAAGAGAAAGAGCGCGATACGCTTGCATTTTTTTTTGCGCCGTGATACAATAAAAACGCTATGAAAACAAAAGATAAGAAAAAAACGGTGGACCTTCTTGCCGAGGCGTACCCCGACGCGCGCCCCGCATTGATATTTTCCACGCCCTATCAGTTGTTGATTGCCGTGATGCTTTCGGCGCAGTGCACCGACGAGCGCGTAAATAAAGTGACGGCGGAACTGTTCAAGGAGCACGGCACGCCCGAAACGATGCGGGCGCTCACGCAGGAACAACTTGAAAAATTTATTTATTCCTGCGGCTTTTATCATGCGAAAGCGGCGCATATTCTCTCGGCGACGCAGGATATTTTAACGCGGTATTCCGGGCGCGTACCCGAAACGTTTGAAGAACTGGTAACGCTGGCGGGCGTAGGCAGAAAAACGGCGAACGTGGTGTATTCCGTGGCGTTCGGCGGAAACGCCATCGCCGTGGATACGCACGTGTTCCGCGTTGCCAACAGATTGGGGCTTGCAAAAGGAAATACGCCGGAAAAGGTGGAAGAGGGGTTAAAAAAAGCGATCGACGAAAGTTTATGGTCGAAATGTCACCACTATCTGATCTGGCACGGCAGAAAGGTGTGTCATTCCCGCAATCCCGATTGCGATAACTGCACGCTTGCAGGCGTATGCGATTACAAAAAGGCGGCGGAAGAGCGGAACGACAAACAGAAGAGCGGAAAACGGCGTGGTAAAAGACCGTAACAAAACGAAAAACGGCGAGGAAAAAGCGGTATGCAAAAGCAAAAAAAGAAGAAAAAATTATGGCAGAAAGCGTTGATCGCCCTGATCAGCGCGGCGCTGGCTACGGGGATAATTTTATTGTGCGCCGTAGGGTATTTCCGTCTGCCCGTAAACGCGTATTATAAAGCGAGCGAAAAAGCGTTTGAAATTCCCGGTTTATCCGACGGATTCATCGCGCAGGGAATCGCTTACGACGAACGCGAAGATACGTTTTTTGTCTCCGGTTATATGAAAGATAAAAGCGTTTCGCCGTTGTATCTCGTAAAAAAAACGAGCGGCGAAACGTATAAAACGTTGTATCTTAAAAACGAGAGCGACGAGGCGTATTACGGGCATTGCGGCGGCGTTGCCGTACACGGAAAGTATATTTACGTGGCAGGCGGCGGAGAACATTGTTTATACGTGTATTCGTACGAGCAGGCGCTCGGCGCAAAAAACCGTGCCTATCTTCCTTGCCTCGGATTGTTTTCTCTTTCCGCGGGAGAAAACGATTACCTCGGCGCGGCGTTCGTAACCGTGTGGGATAACGCTCTGGTTGCGGGCGAATTTTACCGCGAGGGAAATTATCCCACGTTGCCTTCGCATCAACGCACCGCTTCAAGCGGAGATTACAATCCGGCAATCGCCCTGTGCTTTCCGTTTGTAACGGAGGGGGAAGAGGACGCGGCGTTCGGTTTGAAAGCCGAGCCTTCGGCGGCGGTTTCTCTGCCCGCTCTGGTGCAGGGCGCGTATTTCGAAAACGGTAAAGCGGTGCTTTCCTCTTCCTACGGCGCGGCGTTTTCGCACTTGTACGAATACGATTTGTCGCGGGCGGAAACGGGCGAAACGATTGCAATTTTCGGCGCGGAATTGCCGTTATATTCGCTGGACTCTTCTTCGCTTGTGCGTAAGATAAAAATACCGCCGATGTCGGAGGAAATCGTTGCGGTGGACGGAAAAACGTACGTGATGTGCGAATCGGCTTCCGATAAATATATGTTCGGGAAACTCACGGGCGGAAAGTGGTGTTACGCCACCGATTTATCAAAATTGTAAGAATTTTTCTAAAAATGAAAAAATTTTACATTGTAAAATTTTTAATAAAAGCCGTTTATTCGCTTGACAGACCGGAAAAAGGCAAGTAAAATAGTAAAAGCCTTAAATATCGGCGGCGCATGTCGTTGCGGAAAAGTCGTTTGCGGAAAAGCATACGATAAAAGCGCAAAAGCGACCGGACGTTACGTTCGGCATCGGTTCAGTCGAAGCGAGGCAATTTTTAAAAGGAGAACGATTATTACGAAAGTTAAAACATTTGCGTTAAAAGCAATTGGTTGTATTGCATTGGCGGCGTTTTTTTGCGCATCGATTGCGTTTTTTTGTTGCTGTTCCGCTTCGGATAATCCGTCGAATAAAAGTTCTTTCCCCGGTGCTTCGGATAAGATAAAGAGCAATTTTACCGATGAATTCGACGCGCCCGTCGTACAGTAAAACCGTTTTGAAAGCATACGACAAAATATTGAAAAGACTGCGAGTTTGCCGCGACACTGCGGCGGCTCGCCGTTTTTTTATCGCGCGTTTTTCAGAATCTTTCCGATTTTTCCGATTGCAACGAATCAACGAAGAAAAGCGCTTTTTACATGCGCGGCGCATAAAGAACCAAAATTTGCGCAAAGTAACAACGTAGCAACGAAAATAAGCGAATGCGGAGGGCGCAGATGAACGATATCCGAACGGAAAAATTCGAACAAAAGCCGGAAAAGAACGAGTATGAGGAAACGAGCAAGGCGTTGCAGGAAGAGGCGAAACGACTGCATTATCTTGCTAAAATAGAAGATCTTGCGGAAAAGAAAAGTAAAATCTATTCCAGATTGCTTATCGACGCCGCTCTGGCGCAGGATATGGAGCAACTGGCGGTGGAACACGCGCAGGCGAAAAAAAATCTGTTGGAACTTGCGAAAAAACAGGAGGCGTAACAAAACGCCTTTCGCGATAAGTAAACGGGCGGAAACAGCCGATAATCAAGGAGGAAAGAAAAGTGAAAAACGCAAAACGGGATATCACGCTGAACGAGCGCGACAGCATTGAGGACATGGCGCAGACGGAGCGGACGCTTTTTTATGCTTTTTCCCGCGCGCTGTTTTTATCGGTGCGCAAGGAGACTCGCGAGGCGCTTTGGAAGGGAATGGAGCGCGCGGCGAAAAACGTTTTCTTTCTGGAAGAATTGAATCAGATGAAAGAATAAAGAAACAAGCGAAAAAAATTTTTAAAAGTACGGCGAAAACGGCTGTACTTTTTTTATGTTTCGTGCTACAATAATCGCAGCGCGGAAAAAATCGCAAATAACGAATCCGACGCGAAAAAAGGAGACGTACGGCTATGACGAAAAAGGCTGAAGAGGCGAAAGAAAAAAGAAGAAAGGGAATCAAGCGTTTTTTTGAAGAATTCGGGAAGTTTATCACCCGCGGCAACGTTCTGGATCTTGCCGTGGGCGTTATCGTAGGCAGCGCCTTTACGGGGATAGTCAACGCGCTTTCCAATAATATTTTAAAGCCGATTATCAACTGGCTGCTGGCGCTGATTCTGGGTGAGGACTCGCTGACGGGGATTTTTACCTATTTAAAAAAAGTGGAAACGGACGGGGCGATCGATCTTACCAAATCCATCTATATCGATTGGGGCGCGTTTATTAACGCGGCGATCAACTTCCTGTTAATCGCGTTCGTGCTGTTCTGCATTGTAAAAACGATTAACAAAGTAATCGAGGCGCGCGATAAAATGATCAGCGATTTCGATTTGCCGAAGAAGAAAAAGATCGCGGAATACAGAAAGAGCGGCTTAACCAAGCGCGAGGCGATCGCGCGCTGCGAAGCGGAAAGAAAAGCGGCGGAAGAACAGAAAAAAGCGGAAGAAGAAGCGGCGAAACAAGCCGAAGCGGAAAGAAAAGCGGAAGAGGAAAGAAAAGCCTCTCAGAACACCCGACTTTTGGAAAAAATCGTGGAACTTTTAGAAGAAAACAAGCAAAAATAACGAAAACGCGCGGTTTTAGCCTGCGTTTTCGTTGACGGAAGAAAAAAAATCGGGTATAATATTTACGTAAAATACAGAACGCTATGATGAAGTCGGGTAAGTTTTTCTCCTCGGCGTCGGTTGCGCGAACGGCGACGGAAAACGTCGGGCGCGGCGGCGGAAGGAAAAAGCGCAGGCACAGAGAATTTCCCCCTCGGGCTGAAAGGGGAAATCGGCGCGAAAAACCTGCCGTTTCCCTTCGGAGCGGCGAAACCGAACGTCTTACCCCCGTTTTTACGGTAAGACAAGTAAATTTCGACGGCGCGCCCACGATACGGGCAAAGAGGCGGTATCCGGAAATACGCGTGCGCAAAACGTTACGGCGAAAAAACGGGTACGGCGAAAGCAGGTGGTACAGCGGAATACATTCCGCCCTGCGGAAAGGGAACCGAGCGCAGAATTTGCAAATTTGCAAAAACGCTTGAGCGTTGCCTCCGCCGGGCGGGATTTTATTTCCGGGCAGGATTTTATTTTTTGATGGCGCGGGCGGAGAAACGAACGGCAAAAGAGTTACGGAAAAAAAGGAGAGAAAAAGCGGTATGCGGCAAAAGATCGACGAACTGAAAGCAAAAGTGCTGGCGGATATGAAAAAAACGCAGACGGTGCGCGAGTTATACGATTTAAAAACACGCTTTCAAACGGAGTTGAAAGGGATTTCGGGCGGTATGAAAGATCTGCCCAAAGAAGAACGTCCCGCGTTCGGCAAGATTTTAAACGAATTCAAAACGGGCGTGGAAACGTTGTTCGAAGAGCGCGCGGCAGCGTTGAAAGAAGCGGAAATGCAGCGGAAATACGAGGCGGAAAAAGTGGATATCACTCTGCCCGGCAAAGTCCGCGCTACGGGTACGTTGCACCCGATTACGCTGGTAAAGAACCAACTCATCGATATTTTTTCGGGTATGGGGTTCAAAGTGTTCGAAGGCCCGGAAATCGAAACGGATTATTACAATTTCACCGCGCTCAACACGCCCAAAGACCACCCCGCGCGCGATATGCAGGATACCTTTTATCTCGCCGAAAATCTGTTGCTTCGTACGCAGACTTCGGCGGGGCAGATCCGCGTGATGGAAAAGGAAAAGCCGCCCATTAAAATTTTATCGCCGGGGCGCGTGTTCCGTTCGGACGACGACGCCACCCATTCGCCCATGTTCCACCAGATGGAAGGGTTGGTGGTTGACGAGGGAATAACGCTTTGCGATTTACAGGGCATGCTTTCGTCCTTTGCCAAAAAGATGTTCACGTCGGCCACTAAAGTACGTCTGCGGCCCTCGTACTTTCCGTTTACCGAGCCGAGCGTAGAAGTGGATTTGAGTTGTTCGGAATGCGGCGGAAAAGGTTGCCGCCTTTGCAAGGGAACGGGCTGGATAGAAGTTCTTGGCGCCGGTATGGTGAACAGAAAGGTACTGGAAAATTGCGGCGTCGACCCCGATAAATACACGGGCTTTGCCTTCGGTATGGGCATAGAACGCATCGCCATGCTGAAATACGGCGTAAACAACATCAAGGCGCTGTTCGAAAACGACGTACGGCTTCTGAAACAATTTGCAAAATAGCCCGTCGCCCGGTTGCTAAACAGCGAATACACGGTAATAAGGAGTAAGTATCATGAAAGTACCTTACAGTTGGCTGAAAGATTACGTCGACGTAAATCTTCCCGCGAGCGAACTTGCGGAAAAACTGTTTTCCTGCGGATTCGAGGTGGAGGAGATTATCTATCTCGGCGAAAAAATAAACCGCGTAGTGGTTGGCGAAGTCACCGCGCTTGAAAAACACCCCGACAGCGATCATATGCACATATGCACGGTGGATTGCGGCGAGGAATACGGCAGGGCGATTCAGATCGTTACGGGCGCGCCGAACGTTTACGTGGGCATGCGTACGCCCGTGGCGTTGGATAATTCCACGGTGGCGGAAACAAATCCCGCCGCATTGGAAAAATGCCCGGACGGCATAAAAAAAATCAAAAAGGGAAAACTGCGCGGCGTGGAATCGTGCGGCATGCTCTGTTCGGGCGAAGAACTGGGCATTAACGACGATTTCTACGAGGGCGCGGAAGTATTCGGACTGCTCGATTTAAAAGGCAATCCGCCGCTTGGCGAGGATATTAAAAAAACGGTGGGGTTAGACGATTATATCTTTGATATTTCCGTTACGGCGAACCGCCCCGATTGCCAGTGCGTATTCGGCATCGCGCGCGAAGTGGCGGCGATAACCAAATCGGAACTGAAAACGCCCGACGTATCGTTTAAAGAATACGATTCCGTAGCCGCGCCCGTTACCGTGCAGGTGCTTTCGCCCGATCTCTGCCCCCGGTATATCGGCAGGTACGTAGAGGGCACAAAGGAAAGTATCGGCGGCGCAAACGCGGACAAAACGCCCGCATGGATGAGAAAACGCCTCGCCCTTGCGGGGTTGCGTTCCATATCTCCCGTGGTGGATATCACCAACTTTGTGCTTTTGGAACTCGGTCAGCCCATGCACGCGTTCGACGCGGACGAACTTGCCGGCAGAAAAATCATAGTGCGCCGCGCAAACGAGGGCGAAAAAATCGTAACGCTGGACGAAAAGGAGTTTACGCTTAACGGCGATAACTTAGTGATATGCGACGGCGAAAAACCCGTGGCGTTGGCGGGCATTATGGGCGGACTGAACAGCGGCATTAACGAAAATACGAAAAACGTATTTTTCGAAGCGGCGAAATTCGCGCGCGACAATATCCGCAAAACTTCGCGAAAATTAGGGCAGAGTTCCGATTCTTCGGCGCGGTTTGAAAAGGGCGTCGACGCCTATACTGCGGAGTTTGCGATGAACCGCGCGCTGCATCTGATGGAAGAACTCGGTTGCGGCAAAGTCACCAAAATCAAATCGGACGAAAACGCCGGAAACGCGCAGAAAAAAACGATTACGGCAAGCCTTGAAAAAATCAACGCGTTGCTTGGTATTTCCGTACCGGAAGAGGAAACGCGGGATATTCTTGCGCGTTTGAATTTTCAGCCGAAAATCGAAGGAGATACGCTTACGGTAACCGTTCCCGGCTACCGCGAGGACGTGGAAAATTATCCGGACCTTGCCGAAGAAATTATCCGTTCTTACGGCTATTCGCATCTGGAACCCACGTTTTTAAAGTCGGCGCGCGTTACGGGCGGCGGGCTCAGCGATACGCAAAAATCGGAGAACGCCGTGAAAGAAACGCTGTGCAATCAAGGTTTTTACGAAGCGTATAATTATTCGTTTTATTCCCCCAAAGATTTCGATTTAATGCGCCTGCCGGACGACGCGGAAGAACGCAAGGCGGTACGCGTGTTAAACCCGATTACCGAAGATTTATCGGTTATGCGCACTTTTCTTGCCCCTTCTATGCTGCACGACGCGGTGCGTAATATCCGCCGCGGCAACGATAGCGGCAAACTGTTCGAATACGCTCGCGTATATCTGCCCGAAACGCTGCCCGTTACAACGCAGCCCGAAGAGGCGGAAAAACTCGGTCTTTGCGTATGGGGCAACGAATACGATTTCTTCGATCTGAAAGGCGCGGTAGAGGCGATAGAACGCGCGTTTTACGTAACGTTTACTTACGAACGTTCTCACGCGCCGTACCTTCACCCCGGCATTTCGGCAAACGTTTTTTACGGCAAAGAACAGGTGGGCGAAATAGGCGAACTCGACCCCGCTATCGCCGCGTCGCTCGGCTTGGATAAGCGCGTGTGTCTGGGCGAGTTGAACATGAAAAAACTTTTGCCTTTGTTAAACGCGGGCGTGCGGTTTACCAATCTGCCGCCGTTCCCCGCGGTGAAACGCGACCTGGCTTTAATCGCGGACGAAAACGTTACCTGCGCGCAGATTCAGGCGGAACTCTACCGTTCGTGCAAGTATGTAACCGACGTGCAACTTTTCGACGTATACCGCGGCGGACAGATTCCCGAAGGAAAAAAGAGCATGGCGTTTACGCTTACTTTTACCCCCGATTCCTCCGCGGATAAAGCGATTACAGCAGAGACGGCGGATAACTTCGTAAAAAAGATCTTGGGCGCGCTGAAATTTAAATTGGGCGTAACTCTGCGCTGAAAAATCGAAAGCCTTTCCGAATTCAATTTTTGAAATTTTTACGAAAAGAAGATAGCCGAAAATCGGACAAGCGGAGGTGCGGCGTTGAATTATACGCGAAAAATCAAGACGTTCGGATTTATCAATTTAAATAAACCCACGGGGCGTTCTTCCGCGTTATACGTGGCGAAAGTCAAGAGGCTGACGGGTCAGCCGTGCGGACATCTGGGCACGCTTGATCCGCTTGCAAACGGCGTGTTGCCGGTGGGTATAGGCAACGCGAACCGACTGTTCGATTATTTTTTAAACAAAAAAAAGGAATACGTGGCGCAATTTACCTTCGGCGAAACTTCCGATACGCTGGATAGTACGGGGATAATCGAACGGGGCGGAACAATTCCGCGCGCGGAGGAGATTGCCAAAGCGTTGCCCGCCTTTATCGGCGAAACAGATCAGGTGCCGCCTGATTACAGCGCGAAAAGCGTGAACGGCAGGCGCGGCTACGCTCTGGCGCGCGCGGGAGTGGAATTTACTCTGCCGTCAAAGCGCGTGCGTATCGATCGGTTTGAACTGTTGGGCGAGGGAGAAGATAAAAATTCGTACCGTTTTTTAATCGAGTGCGGTGCGGGCACGTATATCCGTTCTCTGGCTCGCGATCTGGCGGCGGCGCTGGGCACGCAGGCGCTGATGAGCGCGCTTACGCGCACGAAAAGCGGCGTGTTTTTCATAGAAAACGCGGTTTCGCCCGACGTGCTTACGGAAGAGAACGTTGAAAGTTTTATTATTCCCACGGAGAGCGTTTTGCCGTTTCCGCGCCTTACGGCAGACAAAAACAATCGCGTGTTTACGGGCGTGAAAACGTCGGTAACCGCGGCGGACGGGGAATATAAATTGTATCGGGGCGAAGATTTTTACGGTATGGCTACGGTGAAAAACGGCGCGTTTTATACGGTGACGAAATTATGTTGAGCGGCGTTCTTCCCGATCCCCTGATTTTACGGGGCGCGGGCGGCGAAATTTATACGGCGGATAAAAAAGAAACGCGGGGTTGCGCGTTGCTTTTAGGCGGTTTCGACGGATTGCACAAAGGGCACGAACGACTGCTTTCGGCGGCAAAGCAAAGCGGGTTGCCCGTGGCGGCTATCTGCATTTCCGGCGGCAAGGGCGCGCCGTTGTTTACAAACGACGAGAGGATCGCCGTGTTTTCGGAAAACGGGATCGACGCGGTATATCCTTTGGAATACGATAAAATCAAAGACGTTTCGGCGCAGGATTTCGCGCGGAACGTGAAAGAAGAGATTGCGCCTGCACGCTGTTTTTGCGGCGAAGATTTTCGTTTCGGCGCGGGCGGAAAGGCGGACGGGCGCGATTTCGAGGCGTTTTCCCGCGTGCCTGTGCAAATCGTTCCTATACTGAAAGACGAAAAGGGCGAAAAAATCGGAGCGGAGCAGATCAAATCTTTGCTTGCCGCAGGCGAAATGCAGGCGGCGAACGCGTTTTTGTGCGGCGGTTTCTTTCTTACGGGCGAAGTGATAAAAGACAGGGGCGTGGGCAGGCGGATAGGCTTTCCCACGGCGAATATCGTTTACCCCGAAGGGAAATTCGTAATAAAACACGGCGTTTACGAGACGGCGGCGACAATCGCGGGCAAGGAGTATAAAGGCATTACCAATTTCGGCGCCAGACCAACGTTTTTAAACGACGCGGTGATTACGGAAACGCATTTTTTGAATTTTTCGGGCGATTTGTACGGCAGAGCGCTTACCGTCCGCTTTATACGGTTTTTAAGGGAAATCCGCGCGTTCGAAAACGCGGAGGAGTTAACAGGTCAACTCGAATACGATAAAAGGAGAGTTTTAACAGGTGATTAAATTCGGGCCGAGCGGCAATTCTGTAAGTTTTTACGCCGAGGGGTATACGCATACGGAAGAAGCGGCAAAATACGTAAAGGAACGCGGGCTTGACTGCTTTGAGTATTCCTTCGGAAGAGGCGTTCGCATGAGCGAAGAAAAGGCGCTTTCTTTGCGCCGCGCGTTCGAGGCGCAGGGCGTGGAAATTTCCGTGCACGCGCCGTATTTTATCAATTTTGCCAATCCGTCGGACGAAATGGCGGCGAAATCGTACGAGTACGTACTGCAAAGCGCGAATATGGCGCGTCTGATGGGCGCAAAGCGCGTGGTGTTTCACCCGGCGGCGCAGGGCAAAGCCGAACGCGCCGAAGCGGTGGCTCTTACGAAAGAACGGCTGAAAATTCTGCGCGATTATATTTATATGAACGGTTTGCAGCAGATGAAATTCTGCCCCGAAACGATGGGAAAAATCGCGCAGATCGGCACGGTGGAAGAAATAGCGGAATTTTGCGGGATCGACGAAATTTTTACTCCGTGCGTCGATTTCGGGCACGTGAACGCGCGGGAGGGCGGCTCGTTAAAAACCGAAGATGATTATTTATCGCTGCTTAATTTTCTGATCGATCGGCTGGGGATAGAGCGCATGCGCGATTTCCACGTGCATTTTTCAAAAATCATGTATTCGGCGAAAGGCGAAGTGAAACATTTAACCTTTGCGGACGAGACGTACGGTCCGGAATTTGCGCCGCTTGCCGCGGCGTTGAAAAAAACGGGGTTGCAACCGTATATCGTGTGCGAATCGGACGGAACGCAGGCGGAAGACGCCGCGGAAATGAAAAAAATTTACGATAGAGCGCTCTGAGTTTATATTAGGTGCGTTTCAACGGTTGACGAACGGAAAAATTTTTGCTAAAATAGAATTGTACGAGGCTAAAACGCAGATGAAGGAAATGATTCGGCGGCGGACGGAGCCGCAGGGACGTAAGGTATACGAACGGGTACGGGCTACGACGGGCGCGGACGCGCTGTTCGTTTCGGACGAGACGTATAAAAAATACGTGTCCTCCTATTTTACGGAAGGCGGCTATGCGCTTGCCGACGAAACGGGAGTCGCGTTGTTTACCGACGCGCGCTATATCGAGGACGCGGAAAAGGAACTTTCCCCTTTGGGCGTACGCGTGGAGGATTATTCCGGAAAAAACCGCCCGGAACTGTTTTTAAAACGTTATAAAAAAGTAGCCGTGCCGTTTTCCGAAATTTCCTATGCGGAGTTTTTGAAATTGCAGGAGAGCGGCGTTTTGTTTGCGGACGCGACGGAAGCGCTTCGCGAATGTTCCACAATAAAAACGGAAAGCGAAATCGCGGCGATACAAGCCGCCTGCGATATTGCGGAAGACGCGCTTTTAAAAACGTTGCCGCAACTGAAAGAGGGAATGAAAGAGCGGGAAGCGGCGGCGATACTGGAATATGAAATGCGCGCTCTGGGCGCGGACGGCACTTCGTTCGATACCATTGTGGCGTTCGGCGCGGGCGCGTCCGTTCCTCATCACGAAACGGGCGACACCGCCCTTACGTTCGGCGACGAAATTTTAATCGATTTCGGCTGCAAAGTGCAGGGATACTGTTCGGATATGACGCGTACGTTCCTCTTCGGCGACGATAAAAAGCACGGCGAATTCAAAAAGGCGTACGGTTGCGTACTTGACGCGCATAACAAGGTGCTTTGCGGACTGAAAGAGGGAATGACGGGCGGCGAGGCGGACGCGATTGCCAGAAATTATCTGGAAGAACACGGCTACGGCAAGTATTTTACGCACTCTCTGGGGCACGGCGTCGGCTTGAAAATTCACGAGTTTCCCTCGCTCCGCAAAGGCGGCGAGGAAACGTTGAAAAACGGCATGGTCTTTTCCGACGAGCCGGGCGTATATCTTGCGGGGCAGTACGGCATTCGCATAGAAGATACCGTGGCGATGTGCGACGGCAGAGCGAAAACGTTTATGAAAAAAGTTTCCAAAGAACTTACCGTTTTATAATTTTACGCAGAGGCGTCCGGTTGCAAAACGGCGCGGGACGGCGGAAAACTTAACGACTGATAAAAATATTAAAAAACGAAAAACAGTATATTTTCGGACATAAGGAGAAATAAACATTATGGCACAGATTCTGGCAGGCGACATTCGTAAAGGCGTTACTTTCGAATACAAAAGCGGCGTATACACCGTAACCGACTTTCAGCACGTAAAACCTGGAAAAGGCGCGGCGTTCGTTAGAACCACGTTAAAGAACGTGGTTACGGGGCAGGTGCTTTCCAACGAAACGTTCAACCCCACGGCGAAACTCGAAACGGCGCAGGTGGAAACGAAAAAGATGACGTATTCCTACTTCGACGGCGAGTTTTACGTGTTTATGGACGACGAATACAATCAGACCATGCTCACGCACGATCAGGTGGAAGAAGCGCTGAAATATATTAAAGAAAACGATACGGTTACCGTAAAATTCCTTTATGGCAACGCGTTTTCGGTAGAGCCCGAAAACTTTGTGGAACTCAAAGTAATCGAAGCGGAACCGGGCGTAAAAGGCAACACCGCCACCAACGTAATGAAAAACGCCAAGGTAGAAACCGGCGCGATTATTCAGGTGCCTATGTTCGTTAACGAGGGCGAAACGATCCGTATCGATACCAGAACGGGCGAATACATGAGCCGCGTATAACGTAATACGGAAAAGGTCGCAAATCATGCGTCTGCGCCGCGTGCCATGCGGCGAAAAACAAGAACCTTCAACACAAAATGCGGGAAAAACGCGCCTGTGCCGTTTTGTCCTGCGTTTTGTCGTATTTTACAAAACGTTCGCTAAAAAGTCGGACGCTTTCTTATGCGCGGTACGGAGGAAAACAAATGCGGGCGGTAGTGCAACGCGTTCGGAGCGCCGAACTTAAAGTAAACGGCGAACTCGTTTCAACAATAAAAAAAGGACTTGTGGTTTTTTTCGGCGTAAAAACGGGCGATACAACGGCGCAGGCGGATTGTCTTGCCAAAAAAATCGCGTTGCTCCGCATTTTCGAGGACGAAAACGGCAAAATGAACCGCAACGTAAGCGAAGAGGGCGGCGAAGTTCTTTTCGTTTCTCAATTCACGCTGTACGGCGACGCCTCGCACGGCAATCGACCTTCGTTTACGCAGGCGGCGCGCGGGGAAGAGGCGGAGCCTTTATACGAATACGCCGCGGAAAAACTGCGCTCTTTCGGCGTGCCCGTGCGCACGGGCATTTTCGGCGCGGATATGAAAATCACGCAGGTAAACGACGGACCCGTAACGATTTTACTGGAATATTGACTTTGTAGAATTCCTGAACGGCAATGTCTGATATCGCGAACGAAACCGCGCGCTGAATTTTCGAATGGTGATTATGGCTAAGCAATTAACGAAACGGGAACAGATAGAGCGTTCCCTCATCACAACATACCGTAAAGGAATCTGGTCGCCGTTTGTGCTGGCGGTAAAAAAATACCGCCTGATTCAATCGGGCGACAGAATCGCCGTATGTATTTCGGGCGGCAAAGATTCGATGCTGCTTGCCAAACTGATGCAGGAACTGCAAAAACACGGCGAAGTGCCGTTTGAAATGAAATTTATCGTTATGGATCCCGGATACGATAAGAAAAACCGCGAAAAGATTGAAGAGAACGCGCGGCTTCTGGGCATACCGATAGAAGTTTTCGAAACGGACGTATTCGCCGCTTCTGTGGCGGCGGCAGGCGACTCTCCCTGCTATTTATGCGCGCGTATGCGGCGCGGTTATCTTTACGCCAAGGCGAAGGAACTCGGCTGCAATAAAATCGCGCTGGGGCATCATAAAAGCGACGTTATCGAAACCACGCTGATGGGTATGCTTTACGGCGGACAGATTCAGGGCATGCTGCCTAAACTGAAAAGCAGAAATTTCGAAGGATTGGAACTCATTCGCCCGATGTACTGTATTGCAGAAGAGGACGTTGTGCGCTGGAAAGAGGGAAACGGTCTGGAATTTATCGCCTGCGCCTGCCGCTTTACGCAAAACGCGCAGAATCAGAACGCGTTTTCCGCACGGAAACGCGTAAAGGAACTGATAGCGCAACTCAAAAAGGAAAACGCCAATGTGGAAGAGAACATATTTCAAAGTATTCACAACGTTCAACTCGATACGCTGGTGAAGTATAAATCAGAGGGGAAAGAGCGTACGTTTTTGGAAAAATTCGGCGAATCCGGCGGTTTGAACAAGCCGCCGCGTGAAAAAGTGCTAAAAACGATAGAAAATACGTAAAATAAATACCGGCTGAATACCGGCGCGAGAAATACGGATTATCGGCGCAAAACGCGGGGAGGAAAGAAAAAATGAGCGCGGAAAAGAAAGAAGAGAAGCAACGGGAAGAAGACCAGCGCGAGAGCAGCGAAACAGGTTTGCGGAAGGAAATTTTAAACGAGGCGGAAAAGTTACGCGACTATCTTACGGACTGCCGCCGCAAGTTGCATAAAAACGCCGAAACGGGGTTTGATACCGATAAAACGGCGAAAATCGTAAAAGACGAACTGAAAAAAGCGGGAATCGACCCGAAAGACTGCGGAAAAAACGGAATTGTGGCGCAGATCGGCGGAAAGAAAAAAGGCAAAGTATTTCTGCTCCGCGCGGATATGGACGCGCTGCCCGTGCGCGAAGAAACGGGTTTGTCGTTCGCGGCGGAAAACGGCAACATGCACGCTTGCGGGCACGATATGCACGCCGCTATGCTGATCGGCGCGGCGCGTATTCTGAAATCGCACGAGGCGGAGTTGAACGGCACGGTGAAACTGATGTTTCAGTCGGCGGAAGAAATATTCTGCGGATCGAAAGACATGATAAAAAACGGCGTGCTGAAAAACCCCGCGCCGGACGCCGCGATGATGTTGCATGTAATGACGGGTACGCCTGTCTCCACGGGCACGGCGCTGGTAAGCGCCCCGGGAGTCAGCGCCCCCGGAGCAGACTATTTTACGGTTACGGTGCGCGGTAAAGGTTGCCACGGCTCTATGCCAAACCTCGGCGTAGACCCGATTACGGCGGCGGCGCATATCGTTATAGCCTTGCAGGAATTGCTTTCGCGCGAGTTGGCGGTAAGCGAAAGAGCGGTGCTTACCGTAGGGCAGATCAGCGGCGGAAACGCGGCAAACGTCATACCGGAAACGGTTGCGCTGAGCGGAACGTTGCGCACGTACGACGAGGAAACGCGCGCGCGGCTGAAAAAGCGGATCGCCGAAATTTCGGGTAGTATAGCGGGCGCTTTCCGCGCTGAAGCGGAAACGGAATTTTCAAACGGTTGTCCGTCTTTGTTCAACGACGAAAAACTTTCAGCCGACGCCGTAAGATACGTGAAAGAACTGCTGGGCGACCGCGGCGCTTCGGCGCAGGATAACGGCGGAGAACTCAAATCGGCAGGTTCGGAAGATTTTGCGTATATCAGCCGTGAAACCCCGTCGGTGATGATCGCGCTGGGCGCGGGCGGCGTAAAAGAGGGGTACGAATATCCGCAACACCACCCCAAAGCGTGTTTCGACGAAAACGCGTTGCCTGTCGGTTGCGCGCTGTATGCGTATATCGCCGAGCGATGGTTGCGGGAAAATTCGTAAAACGTAAAGAAGTCGGGCAGGACAGGCGCAAAACGGCGTTGTGTATTTGACAATACGCACGCTTTGCGCTATAATATAAAAAAATATTATTTCGGAACGTGCGGTACGGTATCGTGCGGTACGATCGTTATGCCGCGCGCCGGACAATTCAGGGAGAGAAAAAAATATGCAGTCTTATCGCGAAGAGTATGAAAATTGGTTGCACAATCCCGTATTCGATGAAAATACGCGCAAAGAAGTGGCGGCGATGACCGATGAAAAGCAAATAGAGGACGCGTTTTACAAACAACTTTCGTTCGGCACGGGCGGGCTTCGCGGCGTAATCGGCGCGGGTACGAACCGAATGAATATTTACACCGTAGGCAAGGCTTCGCAAGGGCTTGCGAATTTTATCAACGCAAGGGAGAAAAACGGCAGTATCGTCATCGCGTACGACAGTCGCAGAATGTCGCCCGAATTTGCGCTTTCTTCCGCGTTGATTTTTGCGGCGAACGGCATAAAAGCGTATTTGTTCGAATCGCTCCGCCCCACGCCCGAACTTTCCTTTGCCGTGCGGCAGTTACACGCCACGGCGGGCGTGGTGATAACCGCCAGCCATAATCCGCCGCAATACAACGGATACAAAGCGTATTTCTCCGACGGCGGGCAACTCGTTCCGCCATACGACGAACTTGTGATAAGCGAAGTGAATAAAATAAAGGATTACGCGGATATCCGCCGCATCGGCGAAGAGGAGGCGAAAGAAAAAGGGCTGCTTGAAATCATCGGCAAGGAAATCGACGATAAATACGTCGCCGCGTTAAAGGCGTTGGTGTTAGATAAAGACGTAATTAAAAAAATGGCGAAGGATATACGCATCGTCTATACGCCGTTTCACGGTACGGGCAATATTCCCGTCAGACGTATGCTGAAAGAATTAGGCTTTACTAAGGTTTGGGTTGTGCCCGAACAGGAACAGCCGGACGGCGATTTTACTACGCTGGATTATCCTAATCCCGAAGATCCCAAGGCGTTTACGCTGGCGCTTGCTCTTGCAAAAAAGGTTGACGCCGACGTAGTGCTTGCCACCGACCCCGACGCCGACCGGTTAGGCGTATATGCCAAAGACGCCGCCACGGGCGAATATATGGCGTTTACGGGCAATATGAGCGGACTCTTAATCGCCGAATACGAACTTTCCAGAAAGCGTGAAATGGGGTTGTTGCCCACGCCGCGTAAAAACGGCGCGCTGATTACCACCATCGTTTCTTCGAATATGGCGTTTGCCGTGGCGAAAGAGTACGGATTGACGGCGATAGAGGTACTTACCGGGTTTAAGTATATCGGCGAACAGATTAAAAATTTCGAAGAGGCGAAAGAGAAGAACGGCGGAAAGTTAAACGCGGCTTGCGGCGCGTACGAGTATCTGTTCGGCTACGAAGAAAGTTACGGTTGTCTTATCGGCACGCATGCGCGCGACAAAGACGCGGTAATGGCGGTTACGGCGCTTTGCGAGGCGGCTGCGTATTATAAATCGCAGGGCAAAACGTTGTGGGATCAGATGCAGGCGATGTATAAAAAATACGGGTACTTTAAAGAATCTC
Organism: Clostridia bacterium; assembly: GCA_028720205.1. Taxonomy (GTDB): domain Bacteria; phylum Bacillota; class Clostridia; order Christensenellales; family Borkfalkiaceae; genus Scatosoma. Next base: position 552 of record JAQYLE010000063.1, on the reverse strand, counting down.
TGGAGACGATTTCTTTGCCCGGAAGCGAAGGTGCGGAGAAGATAACGGCGATATTAAACGGCTTGCGCGCCTGTCCGCCCGAAAACATCGGCGGCGAGAAAGTGCTTGCCGCGCGCGATTATCTTTCCGGCGAGCGCCTTGTTACCGCCACGGGGAAAAAAGAGAAACTCACGTTGCCTGAGAGTAACGTGTTGTACTACGAGTTGGAAGAGGATGGTTGGTGCTGCGCCCGTCCTTCGGGCACGGAGCCGAAGATAAAGTTCTATTTCGGCGTGAAGGGGATGAGCGAAGCGGACGCCGAAAAGAAAGTGGCGGCGTTGAAAAACGGTTTGATGTCGTTGGTGAACAACGCTTAAAACCTTGCATAGAATATGGAACGGGTTGTAAAGGCGAAGACGGCGCGGAAAATATTTGGTAATGTCAAGCATTTTTCGCAAAATTGAAACTGATAAAACAGAAATAATTTGAAATTGCCTATGGCGAGGCGTTCAGCCTCGTTAGTTGCTCACAAGCATTTCGGGGCGGCGGTGTCAAGGACAGCGCAGCTGCTCG
>JAQYLE010000062.1 GCA_028720205.1 Clostridia bacterium | reverse complement strand
TATACGTGGGCGTTGCTTTCGTCTATGCCCGATCTCGATACAAAAGAAAAACTCGAAGCCATTCCCGGCACCCCGCCCAATATGATTTATCCGCCCAAAGGCGACGCGTTTGCAGAGAGAAACAAATACGCCATGCAGATAGATTACGAAGAAGAACCGCCTATGTTTAAAATTTCCGATACGCACTATGCCGCCACGTGGCTTCTGCACCCCGACGCGCCCAAGATTGATCCTCCCGCAGCGGTTGTGGAAAGAATTGAAAGAATGAAGAAAAAGAGAGGTTCCTGATATGGACGAAGAAAAGCAGGTTCTTTTAAAAGTCGACCGTCTTTGCCAATATTTCAAAATGGCCGGCGGACAGGAATTAAAGGCCGTAGACAACGTAAGTTTCGAAATTCATAAAGGCGAAGTGTTCGGGCTTGTCGGCGAAAGCGGCTGCGGCAAAACGACTACGGGCAGAGCCATAATCAAACTGTACGACGTCACCTCGGGCAGCGTTTATTTCAAAGGCAGACGTATCAGCGTGGGCACGCGATCGTTCTCCGAAGCAATCAGGAAAGCGCGCGCGGAATACCGCGCGGAAGTCGCCGAAGTGAAAAAACTCATCAAGGCGGACAAGGCGGCAGGCGCAAGCGGTAACCCCGCCTATACCCAAAGATTAACCGCCGCGGAAGAAAAACTTTGTAAAATCGTTGAAGAGCAGAAAAAAAGTTTAAAAACGGCAAAAAACGAGGTTAAGAATTGCGACGCGGAGTATATTGCGGAAGAAGAGCGACTTCTGCGCGAAGAATATGCCGAAAAATCAGCAAAAACCAACGACGAAAACGCGCGCGCCGCTCTGGATAAAGAACTGAAAGCCAAACTGCATATAGCAAAAAAGGGCAGACTGATGAACGGCATGCAGATGATTTTTCAGGACCCCATCGCCTCGCTCGACCCTCGCATGACCGTTAGGGATATTATCGCCGAAGGACTGATTATCCGCGGCATTAAGGACAAACGGTATATCGACGAACAGGTATATAAAATGCTTGACCTTGTAGGGCTTGTCCCCGAGCACGCAGGCAGGTATCCTCACGAATTTTCCGGCGGGCAGCGGCAACGTATCGGCATAGCGCGCGCTATTATTCTCCAACCGGAATTGATTATAGCCGACGAGCCTATTTCGGCTTTGGACGTATCCATTCAGGAGCAGGTAGTAAACCTGCTTAACGATCTGCGGGAGAAATTGGGACTTACGATACTGTTTATCGCGCACGACCTTTCGGTAGTAAAGTACTTCTCCGACAGAATCGGCGTAATGTACTTCGGTAAAATGGTGGAACTTGCCCCTTCCGACGAACTTTTCGCTCATCCTCTTCATCCTTACACAAAATCTTTGCTTTCGGCGATTCCCCTGCCCGACCCCGAATACGAAAAAGGCAGAAAAAGAATAACCTATAATCCCATAGCGGAGCATGATTATTCCGTGGATAAACCTTCGTTCAGAGAAGTTTCGCAAGGGCACTTCGTAATGTGCAACGACGCGGAATTCGAAAAATACAGAGCGGAAGCGGAAAAATAATATGAAAAAAGCGCTGAAATATATCATTCCTTCCGCCATCGGTCTTGTAGCGGCGATTGTCATTGCGTTTACGCGTAACGTAACCAGGCAGGAAACGTTAAATCAGGTATTCGCCATTCTAAGCGACGCGTTTTTCGCTCCGGGCGTATGTATTACGGGTATCGGCTTGATTGTCTGGGCGGGCAGCGGAGGCGTCTTCGATATGCTCGCCTACGGAATCATTACCCTTTTCGATACTTTTCGCAAAAATATTTCCGGGCGCAAGTACAAGAGTTTTTACGAGTACCGTCAGGCAAAAAAGAGCGAAAACCGCAAACTCGGATTTCTGCTTGCGGTAGGGCTTGCCTTTATCGCCGTTTCGGCTATTTTTACGATCCTTTATTTCTCGGTATAAATCAACGATTTAAATTCGGCCTCGAAAAGCCGAAAAAGCGCTTTAACCCGTTACCGTATATACGTAAAATCCGTTGTTCGTGCCGTCGTTTGCACAACGACGGATTTTTTAATCGGATATTTTTTCGCCTTTCCCTGAAATACAGTTGTTTTTGCATATTATACATTTATACATATCTATTTGCATTATATACATAAATTTACGTAAAAAATCAAAAAAATGTTGAATTTTTTTAAAAAATATACATAAAAACATTTGACAAAGAAAAATAAAAGGAATAAAATATACGCATAAAACAAAATGAAAACATTTTTTAAGGAGAATAAAACCATGAAACTCAAAACATTAGCCGCCATTGCGCTTGCCGCCACAACCGTAACCTCCGTTGCCTCGTTCGCTTCCTGTTCGGAAAAGAATAAACTTATCGTTTATACAGAAGCGGGATTTGCCCCTTGGGAGTTTACGAAAGAAGGTTCTACGGAAATTATCGGCGTAGACGTAGAAATCGCGAAATATATCGCAAACAAATACGATTACGAACTTGAAATTATAAACGGTAGCTTCGATTCGATTGTTGCGGGCATTTCGGAAGATAACGCGCTTGGCATCGCCGGCATTTCCTGGAAAGCGGAACGCGCGGAAAAAGTAGAATATTCCGATTTTTATTACGGAGGCGCATTTCAATCCGTCGTATATTTGAAGAGTTCCAATCCCACGCTGACAGAAGATAACGACTTTGCCGTTTCGAATTTTGAAGGCGCAAAGGTTGTTTATCAGACGGGCACGACCAGTCAGATGACGATTGATGAAAACAAAACGGAGTGGAAGATTGCAGCGCAGGCGGATTTTAAAGAAGTCGTTGCCGCTTTGCAAGAAATGAAAGATACTGCAAATACCTATCTTATCGTAGATTCTCAGGTTGCGGCTCAACTTGTTGCAAGCAATAACGATTGCGCGTATTCCACCATTGAGGGCGTTGACGCAGAATCGTACGGCGTCGTTGCGAAAAAGGGAAATACAGAACTTATCGCAAAAGTGAACGAAGCGATTAAAGAACTGTTAGTAAAGGACGACGACGGAAAAAATCAGATTGATAAATGGTTAGCACAATATGAAGCCATGGCTGAATAAGAGTCAGCCGTAAAAACAAACGCACAGGAAGAGCCGATTTCATTCGGCTCTTTAGTCGCACAGAAGGAAATATTATGTTCGCATCGATTAAAAACTTTTTTATCGAACTTTCCAACGATTTTTTGAAATGTTTTATTGAAAACAGTCGCTATCTGATGTATCTTAAAGGATTGCGCAATACGATTTTTATTGCCGTTGGAGCATGCATATTGGGGTTGATCATCGGCATTGCGGTAACTTGCATACGCATTATGCCGAAAAAAAATCCCCTTTCGCGCTTTTTCGATAGAATAGCGCGTTTATACGTTACGGTTATCCGCGGCACGCCCGTCGTATTACAATTATTTATCTGTTATTTCGTTATTTTAAAAAGTCTTAAATCTACAAATATTTTTAATATACCGGAAACCAACGGTATTCCCATCGCCATAATCGCTTTCGGCTTAAACAGCGGCGCATATATGGCGGAAATATTACGCGGCGGCATCAACGCCGTTGACGGCGGTCAGATGGAAGCGGGGAGAACGTTGGGTTTATCGTGGATGCAGACATTTTTTAAAATCGTTTTGCCTCAGGCGTTGAAGAGCGCGATTCCCACGATGTTCAATGAGTTTATTACGCTGGTTAAAGAAACGTCGGTGGCTGGCTACGTGGGAATCGTTGATTTAACGAAGATTCAAACCTATATCACCGTGCAAACCATGCAATTATATATGCCTTTGTTTATTATCGCGGCTATTTATCTGATCATAGTGCTCGGTTTGCAGAAAGTACAAAAAATCATCGAAGAGAGGCTGAAAAGAAGTGAACGATAATAATATCAACCATATCGTAGAAATAAAAAATATCTATAAAAATTTCGGCTCGCTTCAAGTGTTAAAGGGCGTTTCCTGTCAGGTTAAAAAGGGCGAGCGTATCGTGCTGATCGGTCCTTCGGGCAGCGGGAAAAGCACGCTGCTTCGCTGCATGAATCTTCTGGAAGAGCCGACTTTCGGCGAAGTGTGGACGGAAAACAAACTCCTCACCCCCGTCGACCCGTATCTGCACTTTGATATCATTCGTCTTTCCGAAACGTATAAATCGTTGTTCGCGGCGGAAAAACAAGCGTCGCCCGAAAAATCGGACGAAGAAACGGACGCTTCCGTAATAAAAAAAATCAAAGCGGAAGATCTTTTAAAAAAGCGCGAAGGCAAACCGTTCAACCGTGCAATAAAAGAATTTTATAACCAAAATCATATAAACATAAATCTTGCACGGCAAAAAATCGGTATGGTGTTTCAGCATTTCAATCTGTTTA
>JAQYLE010000061.1 GCA_028720205.1 Clostridia bacterium | reverse complement strand
AAGAGAAAGAAAGAGAAAAACGCGCCGAAGAAGAAGCGGCGCGCGCAGAAGCGGCGCGCGCGGAAGCGGAACGCGCGGCGGAAAAGGAACGGGAAACGGCGCAAGCGAAGGCGGCGGCCGCGGCGGAAGCCGTTACGCCCGATCGTTTTGAAGAAGACGTTCCCGTCGCTTCCGCCGAAGAAGAAAGCGAGCCGAAAAAGAAAACCTCCCGAAAAAAGAGCGACGCAGAAAAAGCGCAAAGCGAAGAAATAAAATCCGCCGAAGAAGTCGCGCCTTCTCCTGCGGCGTCCGCGCCCGCCGGAGAAACCGCGCCCGCCGGAGAAACCGCGGCCGCGCCGGCCGGGAAAGCCGCGCCCGACAAAGAGGCGAGCGGCATTGCCGAAAAAGGAGAGGCCCTTCCTGCGAAAAAGGACGCGGAACAATCGGGAACAGCCGAAACTACCGAAACAGCCGAAAAAGCAGAAAAAACTCAAAATACAGAAAAGACGAAAGCGGAGGAAAAAAAGTCCGCTACGCCTTCGTATATTCTGCGTAAGGCGTCGGACGCGCCTGCCGCAACGCCCGTTCCTCCGCGCCCTGCCGGGGCGAAACGTCCGCCGATGCGTTTCGTCAACGGTCAGGCGGTGGGGATATACGTTGCAAAGCCCGGCACGGAAAACAACGACCGTCCTTCCTACCGTTCCGCAGGCGGCAACGCTTCGTTCCGTCCGCGCGGAGAAAAGCCTTTCGCTCCCCGTACGGGCGCGAGCGGCGCGGGAGCGGGCGGATTTAAACCGCGCGGCGGCGGAATCGCGGCGGCGCCCGTATTGCCCAAAGAAAACACCAAATCGCAGCCGAAGAAGAAATTCGAAAAGACGTATGTGGAAAAGAGACCCGTTTCGCGCTATACCTTGCAAAAGCAACAGGGCATGACGGTTGAGGACTTCGACGAGGATAAGACGGGGTACAGAAAAGTACGTTTGCCCAAGAAGGCGAAGAAAGCGGATATTCCCTCCGTAAAAATCGAACACGCAGTGGTAACCACGCAGGATATTCCCATTAAAGTGCTTTCGGAAAAACTCGGCATTTCCGCCGTGGAAATTACCAAGCGCCTGTTTAAAGAGGGCGTGATGAAGAGCATCAACGATTCTATCGATTACGACAACGCGTTGCTGATCGCTATGGATCTGGGAATAGACCTCGAATACAAGCCCGAAAAAACCGCCGAAGAAGTGCTGCTCGATACGGTGCAGGAAGAGGACGAAAGCAAGTTGGTTACGCGCGCGCCCGTCGTAACGGTTATGGGGCACGTAGACCACGGCAAAACTTCGCTTCTGGATAAAATCCGTTCCACTTCCGTAACGGAAGGCGAGGCGGGCGGCATTACGCAGAGCATCGGCGCGTACACCGTAACGGCAAAAGGAAAACAGATTACGTTTATCGATACTCCCGGCCACGCGGCGTTTACGGCGATGCGTGCGCGCGGCGCCAAAGTTACCGACATCGTTGTTCTTGTAGTGGCGGCGGACGACGGCATTATGCCGCAGACGGTGGAGGCGATCAATCACGCGAAAGCGGCGAACGTGCCCATCATCGTGGCGATGAACAAAATGGATAAACCGGACGTGAACGTAGATAAGGTGAAGCAAGGTCTGGTGGAAAACAATCTGGTACCCGAGGAATGGGGCGGCGACGTGATGATCGTGCCCGTTTCGGCCAAGACCGGCATGGGGATAGACGCGCTTCTCGACGCCATTAACCTTGTGGCGGAAATGCAGGAACTTAAAGCCAATCCCGATCGCGCGGCGCGCGGCACAATCATAGAGGCGCGGCTGGATAAGGGCAAAGGTCCCGTGGCGAGCATCATCGTGCAGAACGGCACGTTGCGCACGGGCGACAATATCTTATCCGGCACCACCATGGGCAGAGTGCGCGCCATGTTCGACGATAAGGGCCGTGCCGTGAAATCGGCGGGTCCTTCCGCGGCGGTTTCCGTGCTCGGTTTAGAAGACGTTCCCAACGCGGGCGACAGCATTATGGCGGTGGATCAGAGCCTGATGAAGCAGGTGCAGGAAGAGCGCAGAAACAAAGAGCGCGAAAGCATGATAAAAGAGCAGGGACGCGTTACCTTAGACGACGTGTTCGCGCAGGTGGAAGAGGGCAAGATGAAGAATCTGAACCTCATTATAAAAGCGGACGTGCAGGGCAGCGTGGAAGCGGTGAAGCAGTCGCTGGAAAAAATGGCGAACGAAGAGGTGCGGGTGAAAGTGATTCACGCGCAGGCAGGCGCGATTAACGAAAGCGATATTATGCTGGCGGAAAGCGCGAACGCCATTGTAATCGGCTTTAACGTCCGTCCGGACGCGAAGGCGAAAAAACTTGCCGAAACATCCAAGGTAGACGTGCGTTTGTACCGCATTATCTACGAACTTTTAGACGACGTGGAAGCGGCGCTGAAAGGCATGCTTACGCCCAAGACGCAGGACGTGCTTACGGGCAAATGCGAGGTGCGGCAGACCTTCCAGATTACGGGCGTGGGTACCGTTGCCGGTTGCTACGTTACCGAGGGAAAGATCGTGCGCGGCGGAAAACTGCGTATTTACCGCGACGACATCATGATTTGCGAAGGCGGCGTAAAACAACTCAAACGCTTTAAAGACGACGTAAAAGAAGTGAATTACGGCTACGAATGCGGCTGCGCAATCAACGGGTTTAACGAGATACGCGTGGGCGATATCATCGAATGCTACGTAACGGAGGAGATTAAGGCGGAATGAAAGTTTCCAGAACCGCGCGCCTCAACGGCGAATATCAAAAAGAGATCAGCGCGATTATTGCGGGTAAACTGAAAAACCGCGATCCGCGGCTGACCGGTCTGATTTCCGTAACGGAGGCGGACGTTGCGCCCGATTTGAAAACGGCGAATATTTACGTGAGCGTTTTTTCCGCTTCGGAGGAAAAGAAAAAACTCGATTTTGCCATATTGAAAGAGAACGCGGCGTTTATCCGCCACGAACTTTCGAAGGTGATGCGCATGCGCACCGTTCCCGCTCTTACGTTTAAAATGGACGAGAGTATGGAATACGGCAGTAAAATGGACGAACTGTTTAAAAAAATCCACAAGGACGAGCCGGCGGAGGATTCGATCGCGCCGCGGAAAACCGACGAAGAAGAATAAAAAGACGGCGGACGGAGAACGCGGCGAATAATGAATATAACGGGGAACAACCTACATGACGGACGTTTTACGCTTTTTTAAAGACGAGGAACGCGCGGCGTTAACGCGTATAGCGGCACAACTCAATGCGGCGAAAAAAATCGCCGTAATAACGCATATGCGCCCGGACGGAGACGCGTTCGGCTGTGCGCTGGCTCTCGCCGCCGCATTGAAAAAAACGGGCAGGGAATGCGTCGTCTGCGACGAATCGGAAGTGCCTTCCAATCTTTCGTTTATGAAAGAAACGGAGTGGCTCGTGCGGGAACTCCCGCAGGACGCGGACGTGTACGTGGCGGCGGATTGCGCGGATATCGCGCGGCTGGGGGCGATATCGGGCGATTTTAAAAACGCGGAAAAGCGCGCGCTTACGGTGAATATCGATCATCACGTTTCCAACACGCGCTTTGCCAAAGAGAATTTCGTACGGGTCTGTTCGGCGAATTGTATGAATATGCTGGGGCTTATCGTAACGCTGGGCGTAACGGTAGATAAAGCCGTCGCCAATTTGCTGATGACGGGGTTGCTTACCGATTCGGGCGGCTTTTCGCACGACGACGTTACCGAAGAGACGTTTGCGGCGGCGGCGTATTTATGCGCGGCGGGCGCGGACGTGGCGGCGTTGCAGTATACGCTTTTTAAAAAACAACCCAAAGAACGCGCCCTTCTGCACGGCGAAACGATGAGCAAAATGAAATTTGCCTTCGAAAACCGTTTTGCGTATATCGTCATTACCCGGGAGGCGATGGAACGACTCGGCGCGGACGCGGGAATGACGGAAGGGTTCGTCGATTTTCCGCTTTCCGTCGACAGCGTGGAAATCTGCGCGTCCGTCATGGAAGTTAAAAAGAGGCAGTATAAAATTTCGCTCCGTTCCAAATCGTACGCGGACGTGAATAAACTTGCCGCTACTTTCGGCGGCGGCGGACACGTGCGCGCCGCGGGGTGCATGTTAAACGGCGATTTGCACGAAGTGCTGGATAAATTGTCGTATGCCGTTTCGCAGTATTTGCGCTGAAATTTATATACGTTGAATACCGAGACGCCCTTCCGCAATTTGCGGAAGGGATTTTTTACGGTAAAAAATATCGAAAATCGAATATAACGGATAAAAAAACGTATAGTATTATATTTTTTGATATGGTATAATAATGATGCGGCAATAAAAAGAGAGTCGCCGCGAAAAAGGAAAAAAGAAAAGAGGCTGCGTTATGAAAAAGGTGAAAGTGGGGCTCATTGGTCTCGGGCAGAGAGGCATGGGGCTTTTAGGCTCGATTATGGCATGCGAAGAGGCAGAGGTGACGGCGGTTTGCGACGTTTACGAGGACAGACGGGTTGCGGGCGCGGAAAAGGTGAAGAAAGTACGCGGCAACGCGCCGAAAACGTATGAGGATTACCGCGCTTTAATCGACGATACAAACGTGGAAGCGGTGGTGATCGTTACTTCGTGGGACGAGCATACGCGCATGGCGGTGTATTCGATGAAAGCGGGAAAGTATACCGCCGTAGAAGTGGCGGGCGCGTACGATATAGAAGATTGCTGGCAACTCGTGCGTACGTACGAGGAAACGAAAACGCCGATAATGATGCTGGAAAACTGTTGCTTCGATAAATTCGAACTGCTTACCACGTCGCTTGTGCGCGCGGGGAAGTTGGGAAAGATCGTTTACTGCCACGGCGCGTACGCGCACGAACTGCGCGGCGAAGTGCTGGGCGGCGACGTAAACAGGCATTACCGCTTGAAAAATTACCTGCTGAGAAACTGCGAAAATTATCCCACGCACGAACTCGGACCCATCGCGAAAATTCTGGGCGTCAACCGCGGCAATAAAATGCTTTCGTTAACTTCCGTAGCCACGAAAAGCCACGGGCTTACCGAATGCGCAAGAAGCGACCGATCGCCCGATCCTTCGTTGAAAGACGCGGAGTTCAATCAGGGCGACATTGTGGTTACCACCATAACCTGCGCGGGCGGCGAGGTGATTACGTTGCGCCTCGATACGTCGTTGCCGCGCTACTATTCGCGCGAATTCAACGTGCGCGGCACGAAAGGGCTGTGCGATCAGGATACGAATATGGTGCTCCTCGAATCGGATAAATTTCTGCACGAGGAATGGGAGGCGGCGAAAACGATTGAAAAACATATGAATTGCGCCGAAGACTACAGCGAATATCTGCCCGATATCTGGCGCAATATTTCCAAAGAGGAACGGGGACTCGGCCACGGCGGTATGGACTACCTTGAATTCAAAGCGTTTTTCAAGGCGGTGTTAAACGGCGGAGAAATGCCGATCGACGTATACGATATGGCGGCGTGGATGGCGATTACTCCGCTTTCGGAACAGTCGATCGCGCACGGGGGAATGCCGCAGGCGATTCCCGATTTTACGCGCGGCAAATGGATGTACCGCCCCACGCTGGACGTAACGGAGTTGCCCGGCGCGAAAGGTAACAAAAACGGCGCGGCAGACAAAGAAGAAGGCAAGCCGAAAAACACGCTCGGCTATTCCCGCGGCTGAAAAAAGCAACGCCTGCGGCGGTTTTCAGGCGTAAACGGAAAGGATATGCGCGTTGCATAGATAAACGGAACGGAAAATAAACGGAACAAAAACGCTCTTAAAAGTAAGCCTGGGGAAGGCTGAACTTAAAAAGAGCGTTTTTTTCGTTTTTCTGTTTTTCCGCTTTTCCGACGTAACAACAAAGCGAAAGAAAACATTTTTTTAAACCTGAAAAAACGCCTTGTTTTTCGTTGAAATCATTTAAAAAATATGATACAATAAAAAAGCGAAAACGAAACGCGCGGAAACGGAGCATATCCGCGCGGAGATTATGCGTAAGGTGCGGAGAGGGAAAATATATGGGCGAAAACGATTTTAAAGAAGTGGCGGCGGTGTGTGAAAATCCGCGGTTTTCCGAATTTTCCGCACGCGAAGGCGAATTGTACGAAGAAAAAGGCGAAGTGCGTTCGCCGTTCGCGCGCGATTATACGCGCGTGTTGCACTGTACGGCGTATCGGCGGTTAAAACACAAAACGCAGGTGTTTTACAACATCGAAAACGACCATATCTGCACGCGCATGGAACACGTGCTGCACGTGGAGTCGGCGGCGTATACCATTGCCAAACGGCTGAAACTCAACGACGAACTTACCCGGGCGATTGCGATGGCGCACGATTTAGGGCACGCGCCCTTCGGGCATCACGGCGAAAGAATCATCGGCGAATTGTATAAAGAATACCTGAACGAACCGTTCTGGCACGAAAAAAACGGGCTGTACCTCGTGGATAAAATAGAACTTCTGCCCGATCACGAAAACGTGTACCGTAATCTGAATCTGACGTACGCCGTGCGCGACGGGATTTTATCGCATTGCGGCGAAATGGATAAAAACGGCATTAAACCGAGGAAAGAACATATCGATCTGTACTCTTTTACCCAGCCCGGGCAATACGAGCCGGCAACGTACGAAGGCTGCGTGGTGAAACTCTCCGATAAAATCGCCTACGTGGGGCGGGATATCGAAGACGCTATCAATCTGGGCTTTCTTTCTGCGGAAAACGTGGAGCGGTTGCAGACGATCGTGGGGGCGAAAACGGGCGAAGCCGTGAATACCAGCACCATTATGAGCGAAATGATTTTAGACGTTTGCTCCGTTTCAACGCCTGAAAAGGGAATCTGTCTTTCGGAAGAGATGTCGGACAAACTGAACAAAATCAAGGCGTTCAACAACGAATACATCTATAAAAACAAGCGGTTCGAAGTGTTCAATAAATATGCCGGACTGGTGATCGGCGAGTTGTTTAACACGTTGTATTCGTGCTATAACGGCGGCGATCCGATTGCGGGACTGAGCGACAAACGCGCGGCGTATCCCGCGCTGATCGGCGAATTCTGCGATTATCTCTTTAAATATTGCAACGAAAGTTTCGCCGATGAGGCGCGGTGGGAAAAGAAGGACGTAAAAAAGGCGAACGTATATAAAAACGTTAAAGTTTACGAGTCGTTACAGACAAAAACGCTTTATGCGCGGGCGGTGCTGGATTATATCGCGGGTATGACCGATCGCTTTGCCGTAAAATGCTTTAACGAACTGATTACGTATTGAACCGATTTCTTATCCTCACGAACGGGGAAAGGGAAAACGCTTAAAGGAGGAAAGACATATGAAAATATTTAAAAAAGCGCAATGGATCTGGGTGGAAAAGGAAGCGGGCGAAGACGAATACGCCGAATTTTATCCGCGTCTGAATATCGCGCCGAAGGCGGAAGAAAAAATAATTTGCCGTATTTCCTGCGACGGCGATTATACGCTGTTTATAAACGGCGCGTACGTTGCGAGCAACCAATACGGCGATTTCGAACATTATAAAATTTACGACGAAATAGACGTAACGCCGTTTTTGCACGCGGGCGAAAACGCGGTGAAAATTCTGGTATGGCACTTCGGACGGGATTTCCAACGCTACAAAGCGGCGCAGGCGGGCGTGATTTTCGAATTCGTTAAGCAAAACGCCCGTAAGTCTGCGGCAGGCGAAGCGGAAGGGGAAATCGTTGCGGTAAGCAGCGACGACAAGACTCCGTGCAGAAAGAGCGCGACTTATAAAAGCGGCTATAAAAAAACGATAACGAATCAACTCGGCTTTTCGTTTCTGTACGACGCGAGGAAAGAAAACGAGCCGGAAAATTTAAGAAACGCCGTCGCCGTCGATAAACAATGCGCGTTTTTTCCGCGCCCCGTAAATAAACTTACGGTGGAAAGCCGCGCGGAAGCCGAAACGGTAAAGGCGGAAGGGAACTACTATATTATCGATTTGAAAAAAGAAACGGTGGGGTTGCCCGTGCTGGAATTCGTTTCGCAGACGGAACAGAAAATTACCGTGCTTTGGGGCGAAGATCTGCAAGAGGGGCACGTGCGCGGAAAAATAGGGGGGCGCGATTTCAGTTATGAATACGTGGCGAAAAAAGGGGAAAACCGCTATGTGAATTATATGTTGCGCGTCGGTTGCCGCTATCTTGAAATTTTCTGCGAAAACGAAATAACGCTGCGTTACGCGGGCGTTCTGCCGCAGAATTATTGCGCGGAACCCTCGGGGTTACGTGAAAAACTTTGTTTTCCGTCGCCTGTCGATCAACAAATATACGACTTATGTTACCGCACGCTGGAACTGTGCCTTATGGAGCACTACGTGGATACGCCGTGGCGGGAACAGTGCCTGTACGCTTTCGATTCGCGCAATCAGGCGCTGTGCGGATACTACGCGTTCAAAGACGGCAACGCGCCTTACGCGCGCGCGAACTTCAAACTGATGAGCGAGGACAGGCGCGACGATAAATTACTTTCCATCTGCTACCCCTGCGGAACCGATCTCACCATTCCTTCCTTTTCGTTGCATTACGTGATAGAAATGAAAGAATACGCGGAACATACGGGCGATTTTTCCTTATTCCGCGAAGCGTACCCCGTAATTTGCGGCGTAATCGACGCGTTTATGAAAAAGCGCAAAAACGGTTTGGCGATGAAATTCGAAGGCAAAAACCATTGGAATTTTTACGACTGGTCGTCTTATGCGGAAGGAAAACTCGGCGCGGACGAAAAAGAGGAGTCCGATCTGTTTATCAACTGTCTTTTTATTCTTGCGCTGAATTCTCTGGAATATCTTTGCAAAAACGGCGGCGAAGCGTTTTTGTACGGCGGCGTGGCGGAAGAAACGCGCGCGCGTACGGCGGAAACGTTCTGGAACGAAACGGATAAAGCGTTCAGCGTTACGGCGGGAAAGAGAGAATATACCGTTTTGGGCAACGCGCTGGCGGTGCTTTCCGGCGTGGCGGGCGAAACGCAAAGCGACAGGGTAAAAGCGCTCTGCGAAAAAATCGCGGGGGCAAATTCCGAAGAGGAAAAACAGACGGGAGCGGCGCTTAAAGAGTGCTCTCTTGCGATGAAGGCGTTTAAATACGACGCGCTGCTTCTTTGCGACGAGGCGCGGTATACAAACGCGGTATTAAACGAGATTCGCGCCGATTATCAAAAAATGTTAAATGCGGGCGCTACAAGCGTATGGGAAACCGTCGCGGGCGCAAAAGACTTCGATAACGCGGGCAGTCTGTGCCACGGGTGGAACGCGCTTCCGATCTATTATTACAGCCGCCTCTTACAAAAACGGAAGTAATACACAAAAAAATTATCTAAAATTATAAAAAACAGCCGCGCAGGCTGTTTTTTTAACGCTATAACGCTTTCGGAACAAGCGGAGAAATCACGGCGCGGAAGAACGAAGAACGCGGCGGAGTTTGTTTACGTGGCGTTCAAAACTGCCGTCGTTTAAAATGCGGGCAAGAACGTACTGTTCGAATACGGGCACGGGGCACGAAGAATACCCTAATTTGTTTTCGTACGTTTGTACAAACGGTTGCGGCAAAAGCATATAACCGATGCGCAACGCGGCGGAAAGCGTTTTCGAAAAGGTATTCACGTAAATCGTCCGCCCGTTTTTATCCGCGCCGAAAAGCGTTTTTACAGAAACGGCGTACGGCGAAAATTCCGAAAGGTAATCGTCCTCCACGATATAGCCTTTTTTTTCTTCGGCAAAACTCAGATATTCCTCCTTTTTTGCCGCGGTGGCCGTAACAAGCGAGGGAAAACTGCGGAAGGGCGTTACGTGCAGTATGGTGGCGTCGGTGGAACGCAGCGCCGCGGAAGAAACGCCGTCCGGTTCCAGCGGCAATAAACGCAGCGTTACGCCCTGCGCGGCGTATACGCTTTCGATCTGTCCGTACGAGGGACTTTCTATTCCGAAAATTTTTTCTCTGCCAAAAAGCGCGGGCAACAATCCGTACAGATATTCCGCGCCCGCGCCGATTACGATTTGCTCTTCGCTTACGCGTATACCGCGGCTGCGGAACAGATAGTTCTTCAAAGCGGTTTTCAGTTCGGCTACTCCTCCCCCGGGCGATTTTTGCAAAACGCGATCGCCGAAATCCGCCAGCACCGCCCGCGCCGCCCGCGCGTACGCGTAAAAAGGAAAGGGCGGAACGGAAAAACGCGCATGCGGATCTTTACCTTGCGCCGCGCCGTTTACGGGCGAAAACGAGGCTTCGCGCAAGGGAGAGGGCGCAACGCCTTTTCGGCTTATCGGAAGCGGCGAAAAAACAACGTTCGGCGAATAACACACGAAACAACCGCTGCGTTCTTTCGAATCGATATACCCCTCGCTGCGCAAAATGTCCAACGCGGTCTCCACGGTGGAAAGAGAAAGGCGGAATTCTTCGGCAAGCGTACGCTTCGGGGGCAGTTTGTCGCCGAGGCGGTACGCGCCTTCGATAATTTCGTTCTTTAATCGTTCGTAAAGCGTTTCGTATTTTTTCATCGGCGTGTTTCCTCCGCGCTTTTTTAAATCTGGTATGATAAAATAATCTTGATTTGGTTATTTTAATCGTACCAAAATAAGTATATAATAAAAAATACAAAAGATCAAGCAAAAAAAAGAAAAGAGGAAAAAGAAAATGGTATCGGCAAAAAAACTTTGTTACGTAGCGGTGCTTACGGCGTTGAACGTAGTGCTTGCGTCGTTTTCCGTTCCCACGCCCGTGGGAGCGCACATATATCTGACGGACGCGGCGATCATTTTCGCGGGGTTGGTGCTCGATCCCGTATCGGCGTTTATCGTAGGCGGCGTGGGCGCGTTTATCGGCGACGCGATTTTCTATCCCGTGGCGATGTTCGTTTCGCTGTTTACGCACGGATTGCAAGCCGTTGCCGTTTCGCTGATTGCGGGCGGAATCAGAAAATTTTCCGACGGGCAAGAGGGAAAAGACGGATTTAAAAACAAATTCGTTCCCGCGTGGTGGCGCGTTGTGCTTGCCGGCGTGGCGGGTTGCGTGATTATGGCGGGCGGATATGCGCTTGGCAATGCGTACGTGTACGGCGGCGGCTGGGGCGTTGCGTTACCGAAAATTCTCTTTGAACTTCTGCAATCCGGGGTGGGCGCGGTGCTTGCGCCGATTCTCGCTTATAAAACGCCGCTGAAAAAACTGTTTTTCGTAAATGATAAGAAAAAAGCGGTTGCCGAGGAGCAGACGGCGGAGGCAAACGGAAAAGAATCCGCCGGAAAGTAACGAAAAACGCCGTAAAAAAAGGTTTGCGTAAAAAATGCGCAAGGCGAACATCTTACTATCACTAACGGTTTTTAATGGGTCGCCGCCCACTTCAAAATTTGTTTCGGGTGCAGAAAGATAAGGCACTTTAATAAGCGTAATTACTTGATGGTCGGGGAATACCTCGACCTTTTCTATGTGCGCCCGTAATAGTTCCTCGTAATCCTCGTAAGTGCCATCCAATATCATTTGACGGGTGTACTCCATAAACTCTATGAGTTCCTTTTTAGAGGGGATATATCTGTCGAGTATAGAATTGAGTTTCGGCTCTATTGCGGCGATTTTGCGCTCGATATTCTCTTTCTGCTCTTTCGTCTCTATCGGGGAGAGGATGCCATCCAACGCAAGTGATACAAGCCTTGCCTTTTGACTTTCGAGTTTTTTAAGTTCTGCCCGATACTGCTCAATCTGCTCCCGATTTTTGCTATCGCTCTCTTTTACCCACTTTTGGTAATCCTCTGCAAAAATTCGGATGCTTTTATCGTTGTAGCAATAGTCGATTATGCCCTTGATGCAGACTTGCTCAATCCGCTCTTTGCTTATTTGACTATTTTTACAGGAATGCTCTTTTTTCTTGTTTGAGCAAATATAGTAGTTGTAGCGCATCTCCGTTCCGTTTTTATTCTTTCTGCAAACCGAGCCGCCGCCGACATACTCTGCGCCGCACTCTCCGCAGAACATCAATCCAGTGAGCATATAGTTTACTTTTGCCCTCGAAGTATTATAGGTGTTGGAGCGCAAGCGGTTTTGAACGATTGCAAAGGTTTCATCGTCAACAATTCTCGGAATGGCTTCCTCAACGACAATGACATCGCCTTGCTTTTGCGGCACGTTCTTGCTTCCTGTGCGAGTTTTAACACGCTTGTTCTTCCTGTACACATAAGTTCCCGTGTATTTTTCATTGGCGAGAATAGCACGAACCCCGGCAGGGGAGAAGTCAACGCCTCCACGCCTTTTTGATAGTTTCGTTTTTACACCGTTGGCGGTAAGTTCTTCCACGATTTCGGATATAGCCTTTCCGTCTGCGTATCTCTCAAACATAAGGCGAACATTTTCCGCTTCTTCCGGCACGACATACAGTTTACTTGTTTCCTTGTCGTTGCGGTATCCGTAAGGCGGTTGTCCGCCGCACCATTCGCCTTTGCGAGTCTTAACGCCAAGACCTTTCTTGACCTCACGGGCGAGGTTCTCTGAATAATACTGCGCCATGCCCTCTAACAGCGTTTCGAGGATAAGGCTTTCGGGACTGTCGTCAAGTTCTTCGAGCACCGAATAAACACGAATGCCATAATTGAGCAACTCTCTTTTGTAGATTGCGTTATCGTATTTATCACGGGAGAAGCGGTCGAACTTGTGTACTGTGACATATTTTTATGGACACTTTTTCTTTTGGATTGCGTTTTTCAAGAACGGACGACAGCATCGGAATGTTATAAAAAAACAGAAGAAAGCATCTTTCAGATCTAGTCTTTGCTTGACGGACGATAAGCCCTTATTGTGCAGTATACGGAAGCCGAACAGCCTTCAATGGTATAAAAAATTTCTGCGTGATAAATAAATCGGTGCGTCTTAACATTGCTATTGCTCTGGAAACTCTCGTTTTATCGTGGGAGTATCCATGACGAACGACGGCATCAGGAGATTTACGATCTTGATAATTTCATTTCGCAATCTTTTTATGCTTTTTGATCACGTCTTTTGTATTCCTAAAAAAATTTAAAAAATTAGATTCATCTATTGTAATTGTTTTTGAAATATGTTTCACGGCATTCCCGACTTTTTGCAAATTCCGAAGAACGTTTTGGAGTCAATAGTCAACAAAATACTTGAGAATATTTTGGATGAATCAAAAGAGAAATCGGAGTAATACACTTTCCTCAGGTTTTTAGTATATCAACAGAGATGTCTTTATATAAAGTTGGACGTCTCTACGCTCTTGCCCGAACGGAGTATCACATATGTCGCAAATTCAACGTTATAGGAATGGTAAATTCATGCAATTTATTATGATTGTAAATAAATAAGTACTTTTTTACCAATAAAAAGCCCATTTTATACATATATTTTCAAAGTTTTGTGTGTGTTTTTACTATTGTGGATTTATTTTGCTTGTGTTATAATTTTAGTGAAAAAACAGAAGACGGTTTTGTCGAAGACAAGAAGATTATCAGTAATAAAAGCGAAGGAGCAAAAATGAAAAGAAATATTATCTTTGCAGTGGCTTCATTTGTTTGCGGTTTGTGTCTGTTCGCAGCGTGTACCGACGGTAAAAAGATACAATCCGTTATTGATGCGATTGTGGCTTTGCCCGAAGTGGAAAGGGTGGAAATTTACGATGCGGAGCAGATCAACGAAGCCTTGAATATGTACAATGCGTTATCGGACGCCGAAAAGAAAAAAGTTTCCAATTACGACAAACTTTCGGCTTGCGGAACCGCGTTACAATCGTTAGAGCGTATCAGCGAATGCAGAAATGTCATTTCCAACCTGCCTTCGGAAGCGACGCTGCTTTCCTCCGATCGAGCCGCCGTGGAACACGCCAGAGAATTGTTCGACGCGCTTTCCGCTGCCGAACAGTTAAAAATAACGAATTATCAGGTACTTGTCAGATTGGAACAAGCGCTGAATTCTTCGGGCTGGGTGGAATCTTCGAAAATTTTTTATATCAATTCCGATAATTTGACGGATCTTTCGTTTCTGATTCGTCTTAAAAGCGGTATCGGCTCTTTTACCTGTAACGGCGAAGAAATTCCGAACAACAGATACGCATATGCCGAAGATAGCGTTACGGTGAATAAAAGCGTGCTGGAGGCTTTTGAAAAAGAATCGTTCAACAAATTTGTAATTTCAGACGCGGAGGGAGAAACGTTCGGATTTATCGTTTGTAAAGATATCGAAAAAAATCAACTTGTTTTCTTCGATTTCGATACCGTATCCTATACCAACGGAGATCCCGCGTCGGTTAAAAATGCGGTTGTGGAAAACGGAATAGACGGTAACTCTATCCGGTTCAGGCAAAATTCCACCACAAATAACCTGTTCATCGGGTTTTATAAAGAGGGAAATTTCGGCTTTCCGCAATACGAGTTTGTGGAAGGAAGAACGTACGAATTAAGTTTTTTAATGAAAGATAACGGCCTTGATTCGGCATATTGTCTGAATATGCCGATATCCTTCAAATCCGGGTTCGACATCGCGTACATAAGAAACAACGCCGAAGGGTTATATATCGATTTACCGAAAACGACGGGGCTGGACAATTTGATAGCAACGTTTACGAAGGTGGAGGGCACGACTTCGACTTACAGATTTTATTCCAGATTCACTGTTACCGATGAAAACGTATGCAGCGATCTGCAAATCAGTTGCTGGAAAAAAGACGGTACGCCTGAAGACGTTGTCGGCTCCATAGACGTACTTATGGACGATATTCTGTTAATGGCAAAAAGTCCGTCGTACACCGTAAGAGCATATCTGGAAAATCTGCCTGACGACGTAAGCGTAAAAGATAAGCAATACGTCTATTCCGTTTACGATAAGTACGAGGCGTTAACCGATGAAGAAAAAGTAGAGATTTCCGTTTCGGCGGTGACGAAATTAAAAAAATTCCGCGATTATATATTTAAGGAAGAAGTTGCCGCCGTTCAGGCAAAATTCGACGCGCTTATATCGATTCCCGAATCAGAAATCGACGCGGCGCTATACGAACAATGTCTTGCCGCAATGAACGGCTATTCGGCGCTGAGAGATTTTGAAAAATCGGCGGTGAAAGACTACGAAAAAATAACGGCGATAAAAGAGAAGATTTCGGCCGCAAGAATAGCGGACGTGATATCGTCCGTTTCCGATTTGAGCGAAACGAGCGCCGATTACGAAAACGAGGAGGTCCTGAAAAAACTTAATCTTGCGGCCAAGTCGTATTACGCGCTTGAAGTCGGGGAAAAATCCGCGATAACCAATGCGCAAAAAC
>JAQYLE010000060.1 GCA_028720205.1 Clostridia bacterium | reverse complement strand
CGGAGCGGAAAAGCGCTTCGATATTTTGTTGCGGCATTTATCCCGCGTGAGCGAATTGGCGGAAAAATACGGGTTTAAGCCGATGATGTGGTCGGATATGTTCTTCCGCATTGCGGGCAACGGCGAGTATTACCATACCAAGCCGATTCCGGAAGAAGTGACGGAAAAAGTGCCGCAGAACGTGCAACTGGTATACTGGGATTATTACAACGAGGACGAAACGCTTTTAGAGTGCATGACAAAGCATCACCTCGATTTTCACCGCAAGGTGTGGATCGCCGGCGGCGCGTGGAAATGGTGCGGGTTCCAATCGGATAATAAAAAATCGCTTTCGCAGACGGAAAAATTCATTCGTTCGGCGAAAAAGCAGGGCGTAAACGATATTTTAATCACGTTGTGGGGGGATAACGGCGGCGAGTGTTCGCCGTACGCGGTTCTGCCCTCGCTGGTGTATGCGGCGGAATGTGCGCGCGGCAATTTCGACGTGGAAAACGCAAAAGAGAAGTTCAAAGAAATCTTCGGCGAATCGTGGGACGATTTTATGCTGTGCGACCTGCCCTGCCCCGAACCTCTTGCAAAAACGGGGTATCGTTTAGGCGTAAAAGAAATGTTGTATTCCGATTATTTTCTTTCTTCTTTCGATTGCGGCGTGCTCGGTACCGGCGAGGAAAGAAAAATTTACGCGGAATTTGCCGATCGTTTTTCCGGGGCGGAAAAGCGCAGTAAACATTACGGGTACCTGTTTGCAAGTTACGCCGCGCTCTGTCGCGCGCTTTCGGTAAAATACGATCTGGGCTACCGTACGCGCGAGGCGTACGGTAGCGGCGACAAAAACGCGCTTGCGGCGCTTATTCCCGAATATGAAAAAACGCTTGCGCTTCTTGAAGAATTCGCGCAGACGTACGAAAAACAATGGCTGAAAGAAAATAAGCCGCACGGTTTCGACGTGCAGGATATCCGCCTGGGCGGCATTATACAGCGTACGAAAAGTTGTATGCGCAGGCTGAAAGCGTACGTCGGCGGCGAAATAAGCAAAATCGACGAGTTGGAAGAAGAAACCGTTGATTTCTCTACCGGCGAAGCGCCTAAGCGTAACGGCGCAAGTTATAACTGCTATCGGGTGATCGCCTCGGCGAACGTGATATAAAGCGTTTTACGCAGCGGAAAAGGAGAAAAAAAGTATGAATTTTAGTGCGTTTCTTAGCGTAAAAGACGGCGAAAAACCGCTGGATACGCTTGTAAAAGACGGCGGTTTCTGCGGTATTTTCCGCACGATCGCCTGTATAGGCGACAGTCTTTCTTCGGGCGAGTTCGTATCTTTAACCACAGACGGGCAAATAGGCTACCACGATTATTTCGAATATTCGTGGGGGCAGTATATGGCGCGGGATATAGGCGCTACGGTTTACAATTTTTCGCGCGGCGGAATGACGGCTAAGGAATATTGCGATTCGTTTGCCGCGGCGTCGGGCTATTGGAACGTCCGCCTTGCCGCGCAGGCGTATATCATCGCGCTGGGCGTGAACGATATGAGTCATCTCGATATATACCCCGACGGGTTCGGCGATATTTCCGACGTCGATTTTGAAAACGAAGAAAACAACAAAAACAGTTTCGTCGGGTATTATTGCAAAATCGTTCAGCGAGTGCGGAAAATACAGCCGCAGAGTAAGGTGTTCGTAATGACGATGCCGCGCTCGGCGGAAAACGAAGTAAATGAAAAGTACGATAAGCACGCCGCATTTCTGCGTTCTTTGCCCGGATATTTTAAAAATTTATACGTGCTGGACTTCCGTAAATACGCGCCCGCGTACGATGAAGAATTCCAAGATAAATATTATATGAGCGGACATCTGAACCCTGCGGGGTATCTGCTTACGGCGCGCATGGTGGAAAGTTATATCGATTATATCATTCGCAGCGATTATAAAAATTTCGCGCAGGTAGGGTTTATCGGCACGGGGTTTTACAACAAAGACGAAAAACCGCTGTAACGCGGCGCAAACGTAAAACGACGGGGAGTTCCGAAAAAGGGACTCCCCGTCGTTTATCTCTGTTTTCAATAAAAGATACGCAAAAATTTACCGATCAGTCGGGCAGTTTCATATCGCCTTGCTTAATCCAGCCTTTTTTGCGGAACAGTTCGGAAATAAGAAGATTCAGCGCCGCGGGCAATACAAGCGTTAAAAGAATAATTCCCGTAATTCCGAGCGCGCCCGAAGTGTATTCGAACGAGTTGATTACGCCCACTAACCCGCTCGTGCCCATGCCGCCGCCGCTCGCGCCGCATTTTATTTTGAAAACGCAGGTGGAAAGCGGCCCTAAAATCGCCGAAGATATTATCATCGGCAGCATAATCACGGGTTTTTTCATAATATTTGGGATCTGCAACATACTCGTGCCCAGCCCCTGCGCGATGAGTCCGCTCCATTTGTTTTCGCGGAAGGAAGCCACGGCGAATCCTACCATATGGCACGCGCAGCCTACCGTTGCCGCTCCGCCCGCAAGAAGCATGGCGTTGTATTCCGCCGTACCCGCCGCGCCCGCCGCGTTCAGTACGGGCGAAGCAACCGCCACCCAGATCGCCGCGGAAGAAGTGGGCAGGGTAAGCAGAACGCCCATAACAACGGCAATCACTATTCCCATCACAAACGGCGTGGCGTCGGTAGCGAACGCAATGAAATCGCTGAGCCAACCGATGAGTTTTATAAACGGATAGGCGGCGAACACGCCCGCAAGCGATATAATCAGCGCGCCCAGCGGGATTAAAATAATATCGAGTTTCGTCTTTCCCGCATACAGCGAAACGATTTCCACCACCAGCATGGTAACCACGTACGCGCCGATAGGGTTTCCGGGCGCGCCGAGTTTCAGCGAGGCAAAAGAGGAGGCGCCGGGCAGAAGATTTTCCGCAAACGCGCCGATCATACCCGCCGCGGCGGCGGAAAACACAAGCAGTTTGTTTTTGCTGAGCGCGTGCGCGATGCCTACGCCTATGCCCGCGCCCATCAGCGTTTTGGCAAAGTTCGAAATAGCGGTAAACGTTTTTCCGAGGTAACTTTCCTTGGGCAGCCAGCCTGCGAACATGGCGAGAATCGTCCCCGCGATGAGGGTGACGAACAACCCCTGCGCCATGCCCGAAAACGCCGTGATAAAATAGCGCTTGGGCAGCGCTTTGAAATACGTCTTTACCGCCGAGGGCTTTTTCGGCGGAATTTGTTCCTTGTCCGTGCTTGCCGTACCGGTTTCGTTTGCCGCGCCGTCGGCGCCGCTGAATTGTTCTTCCACGATTTTTTTCTCCGTCCGATTATTTCACCGTTTTCCCAAACATATTTTACCACTTTCCGGTTAAATAAGCAAGTAAATCGCCGCAGAGAACAAGCGCAAAAACCTATCCGATACAAAATTTTTTCATTTTGCGCAAGCGCTTGACGGGCAAAAGAAAAATATGGTATAATAAATATATAAGCATACGCATAACATACGAAAAGCAAACGAATAAGCATACGAATAAACATACGGAAAAACGCGAGGGTAAAAAGGCATGAGCAAAGCGGACGAAATTTTTATAAACAACATGACGGACATTATGGAAAACGGGTTCTGGGATACGGAGTTAAACGTACGCCCTAAATGGGAGGACGGCACGCCCGCGCATACCGTAAAAAAATTCGGCGTTGTCAACCGCTATAATTTGCAGGAAGAATTCCCGATATTGACGATTCGTCGCACGGCGTTTAAATCGTGCGTGGACGAACTTTTATGGATCTGGCAGAAAAAAAGCAACAACGTGCACGATCTTCATTCGCATATCTGGGATAGTTGGGCGGACGAAAACGGCTCGATCGGCAAGGCGTACGGCTATCAACTGGGCAAAAAGTCGATATATAAAGAGGGAGAATTCGATCAGGTGGACAGAGTGCTGTTCGATTTGAAAAATAATCCTTCCTCGCGCCGTATCATGACGAATATTTATAATTTCGACGACCTGCACGAAATGAATTTATATCCGTGCGCGTATTCCATGACGTTCAACGTTTCGGGCGATACGCTTAACGGCATACTCAACCAGCGTTCCAACGACATGCTTACGGCAAACAACTGGAACGTGACGCAATACGCCGTTCTTCTGATTATGTTCGCGCAGGTTTCGGGGTTGAAAGCGGGCGAACTCGTGCACGTGATTGCCGACGCGCATATTTACGACAGGCATATTCCGCTGGTGAAAGAGGTGCTGAAAAATAAACGGCACCCCGCGCCGAAACTCGTTGTGGATACGTCGATAAAGAATTTTTACGATTTTACGCCCGACAGTTTCGTCCTTGAAAATTACGAATACGAAACGCTGGATAAAAAAATTCCCGTGGCGGTGTAAGCGCGGCGGAAATAAGCGGCGCATGCGGCGCGTGACGTAACGGCGGGCAAAATAAAGCGCGGCGGAATACCGAAAGGAGAAAAAAGCAATGATACGGGCGATTTTACACGTGGATAAAAATTGGGGAATAGGCAAAAAGAACTCGCTGATGTTTTCGTTGCCGAAAGATATGAAATTTTTCCGCGAAACCACTTCGGGGCATACGGTGGTGCTGGGTGAAAACACGCTGGCTTCCTTCCCCGGCGGAATGCCTTTGAAAAACCGCAGACATATCGTTTTATCGCCTACGGCAAACCGCGACGACTGCGAAATCGTGCGTTCGTTAAACGAGGCGAAAGCGGCGATGAAACGCGCGGAGGAGCGCGGCGAAGAAGTGTACGTGATCGGCGGCGCTTCCGTGTATAAACAACTTCTGCCCTATTGCAACGAGGTGTACGTAACCAAGGTGAACGCGGACGGCGGCGCGGACGCGTTTTTTGAAAATTTAGACGCGCTTGAAAATTTCACGTGCGCAAAAGAGAGCGCGCCCGAGGACGACAACGGCTACGAAATACGTTTCTGCACGTATAAAAACGCCGCGCCTTTGCCGCTTTGAAACGGGCGTTTTATTTTGTTTTACGATATAAACCCGATAAAACCCGGTAAAAAACGGATTACTTTTTAAAAACGGAGAAAAAATCCGTTTTTTTGCATTAAAAATCGTTGCCAAAGCGGCAAAAAAAGTATAAAATATTCAACGGATTATAAGAGTATAATAAAACGCGCAGAGGCGGTATAAAAGCCGCGCGTAACGCGCGCTTTTTTAAGGAGATACGATGATCAGAGAAGATTTGAGAAACGTGGCGATCATCGCCCACGTAGACCACGGCAAAACCACGCTGGTAAACCAGATGTTGCAACAGGGCGGCATGTTCCGCGAAAATCAGCAGGTGCAGGATCGCGTGATGGATTCCAACGCCCTCGAACGGGAACGCGGAATAACCATTCTTGCCAAAAACACGTCCGCGCATTACAAGGGCGTAAAAATAAACATCGTGGATACGCCGGGACACGCCGATTTTTCGGGCGAAGTGGAACGCGTTTTAAAAATGGTGAACGGCGCGCTGATTTTAGTGGACGCGGCGGAAGGTCCGCTGCCGCAGACGCGTTTCGTTATGCAGAAGGCGCTGGAACTCGGCTTAAAACTGATTATCGTCATCAATAAAGTCGACCGTCCCGACGCGCGCATTTCCGAAGTGGTGGACGAGGTTTTGGAACTGATGATGGACCTTGACGCGACGGACGAGCAGTTGGAAAGCCCCATCGTATACTGCTGCGGCAGAACGGGCACGTCCTCGCTTTCGCCCGATAAGCAGGAGCCGAATTTAAACCCCTTGTTCGATACCATTTTATCGCACATTCCGCCCATGGATATGGACGTAACCGGGCCTACGCAACTTCTGGTTTCGTGCATCGATTACAACGAATTCGTGGGAAGAATAGGCATAGGCAGAATCGAACGGGGCGTGGCGCGTACCAACGAGCCTGTAACGGTGTGCAATTTCAACGACAAAAAGATTCGCACGAATTGCAAAATCGTTAACCTGTATCAGATAGAGGGATTGGAACGGGTACCTGTGGAGACGGCGAAAGCGGGCGACATCGTGGTGTTTTCCGGTATAGACGGGCTGAACATCGGCGATACGGTATGCGCGCCCGACGCCGTTGAACCGGTGCAGTTCGTGAAGATAGAAGAGCCCACGGTGGAGATGACCTTTTCGGTAAACGACAGTCCGTTTGCGGGAAAGGAGGGAAAATTCGTCACCACGCGGCAACTGCGCGAAAGGTTGTATAAAGAACTGCTGCGCGACGTTTCTCTGCGCGTGAACGACACGGACAGCGCCGATTCGTTCCGCGTGTGCGGCAGGGGAGAAATGCACCTTTCCATACTCATCGAAACCATGCGGCGCGAGGGGTACGAATTTCAGGTTTCCACGCCGCGCGTACTTTATAAAGAAATCGACGGCGTGCGCTACGAGCCTATCGAACGGTTGGTGACGGACGTGCCCGAAGATATGACGGGACCCGTATTTTCCGCCATGGGCAACAGAAAAGGCACGCTGATGCACATGAACGCGGTGGGCAACCGTATGCGGCTGGAATTCGCCGTGCCCGCGCGCGGGTTGTTCGGCTATAAAAGCGAATTTTTAACGGATACCAAAGGGCAGGGAATCATGAATTCCGTATTCTACGGTTACGAGCCGTACAAAGGGGATATGCAGCGCAGAAACACGGGTTCTTTGGTGGCGTTTGAAACGGGCGAGGCGGTAACGTACGGCCTGTTCAACGCGCAGGGCAGAGGCACGCTGTTTATCACGCCCGGAACGCCCGTGTACGAAGGTATGGTAATCGGCTATACCAATCTGGCGGACGACATCAACGTAAACGTGTGCAAAACCAAGCACCTTACCAACACGCGATCGTCGAGCAGCGACGACGCGTTGACGCTGATTCCCGTTAGCAAAATGAGCCTGGAAGAATGCCTTGAATTTATTGCCGACGACGAACTGTTAGAGGTTACGCCTAAGTCGTTGCGCATACGCAAGCGTATTTTAGACAGCGAACTGAGGGCGAAAGCGCGGTTTAAAGAAAAAAACGGCAAGTAATCAAAAATAATCGGAATAAGGGCAGAGAACAAACGATTCGCAAAACGCGGTCGTTTGTTTTTTCGGGCAAAAAATACAGGTTATAATAAAGAGTCGCGCGGCATACGATAAAGTATGCAGGAAATCAATCACTCCATTCAGATCGACAACAGAAAAAACATAACGGTGACGGGCGTGGAATCGGTAAAAAGTTTTTCTCCCGTAAAAATCGAACTGACGCTGGTTTCTTCCAAAACGCTTCTGATTTTCAGCGGCAACGATTTTAAAATTATCGGTTTTTCCAAAGAAAGCGGCACGTTCCGCGCCGGCGGGGTTGCGGACGGTTTCCGTTACGGCGTTTCGCTCCGTTCGAAACTCTTCCGCTGAAAGCGGCGGAAAAAGGAGCGCGGAATATGGACGCGAAGGCGCAGTTTCCCGCATTTTTAATCTGCGTCGCGACGGGCGCGGTTATCGGAATTTTATACGACGCGTTTTTTCCGCTGAGGCGTTTTAAAATTGCGGAAATTATCGCGGACGCGGCGTTCTGCGCGCTGGCGGCGGCGCTTTACGTTTTTGTGGCTACGAAGTGCGCGTTTCCCGATTTCCGCATTTTTACGTATTTCGGCTTGGCGCTGGGGTTATTAATATATTCGAAAAGTATGCGCAGAGTTGTTGCATTTTTTCAGAAAATGTGCTATAATGGGTTCAGAAAAGTAAAAAATCGCATATTTCGCGCTTTTTCGGGCAAAAAATCAAAAGGAAAGGATAAAAATAAGGTTCGCTTATGACGCAGGAAAAGATGAAAAGAACAATAATCGCTTCGGTGGTGGCGGCAACGTTGCTTGTCGTTACGCTTCTGGCTGTGATTATCTATCAGATCGTATCCATCGCGGTGACGAATAAAAGAATAGCGGAGGCGCAGGAGGAAATAGCAGCCCTGCAAGAGGTGATCGACCGTCAGAACGGCGACCTCGAATATTACATTTCGTGTTTAGGCAGGGAGCAATTGGCGCACAGCAAGGGGTTTAACTTCGCAGATTAAGCGCGGGGCGGTTAAAAGATAAAGGCGGCATACGAGAGCGCCGCAAGAAAAAGAATTATGCTGCGGCGACGGGGAAACGCGGCAGAGGTACGGTAAGATGAACGACAAAATCTTTCGCGAAAAAAGCGCCGTAATCGACGTTGGCTCTAATTCCGTTCGCCTTATGCTGCTGGCGGACGGAAAAGTTTTATATAAAACGCTTGAAACCACGCGCCTTGGCGAAGCCTTTTCGAAAAACCTGCAAGGCGCGGCGCAACGGCGCACGGCGGAGGCGATAGCGGCGTTCGTCGCGCGCGCAAAGAGCGAGGGCGCAAAGAAAATTTACGCTTTTGCCACCGCGGCGGTGCGCGAAGCGGAGAACAGGAACGATTTTTTATCGCTCGTTGAAAAAACGAGCGGCTTAAACATAGAAGTTGTATCGGGGGAAACGGAAGCCGCGCTCGGTATGAGCGGCGCGTTGAAAAACGCCGACGGCGCCGTGCTGGACGCGGGCGGAGCAAGTACGGAACTCGCGGTGCGTACAGGGGGAGAAACGGCGTACAAAAAAAGCGTTCCCGTGGGCGTGGTGCGGCTGAAAGATAAGTGCGGCGTGAACGTTGCGAAATTACGGGAAACGTGCGAACGCGCGGCGGATGAATTTGCCGACGCGGCGGAACAAATAAAAAGCGTGATAAACAACGTTACGGGAATCGGCGGCACGGCAACCACGCTGGGCGCGATGAAAGCCGGATTGAAAGAATATGACGGAAAAGCGGTGACGGGCGTGCGTATCACGCGCGAAGAAACGGGCGGATTTGCGGATAAATTGCTTTCCATGCCCGTGGAAGAAATAGAAAAACTTCCGTGCATGCCGAAGAAACGCGCGGACGTGATCGGCGGCGGCGCGGCGTGGTTGTATGCTATAATGCGGCGATTGAATCTGCCGTATATTATCGTCAGCGACGAAGATAACCTGGAAGGCTTTGCGCGAAGCAAAAACCTTTTATAAAAAAGCGTAAACGCCGAGTCGTGCGCGGACGAGCCTTATCGCGATTCGTATCGCGAGCCGTATCGCGAGCCGTATCGTAAAGAACGCAGAGCGCAGGATTAGGCGAAAAACGCGGCGCATAAAGCGGAGATGAAAAATTGACTTGGAAAAAATTTTTAAAAAGCGCATATGCCGTTTTGCTTGCCGCGGCGTGTATCGCGGGGGCGGCGGGCGCGCTGTATTTTGCGTTTGCAAGCGAAAACGAAAGCGCGGCGATCTGGTGCGTCTGCGGCATGCTTGCGAGCGCGTTTTCGGCTCCGTTCGTGCACGAGGCGGGGCATATCGTTTTTGCAAAATTCAACGCGTTCACCGTTCTTTATGTAAAATTTTTTATTTTCAGATGGGATAATACGGGCGAAAAGAAACGCTTTTCGCTGTGTTCTTTGTTTTCTGCGGAACAGACGCAGGCAATGCCGGAATACGCCGAAAAACGCGCGGGAGAAATGAAAAAGCGCGCGGCGTTGTATACGGCGGGCGGTCTGGTGCTGAGCGGCGTTTTTCTTTTGATAACGGCAATTCTTGCGGCGGCGTTTGCGGCGGTTGCGGCAAACGTTTCGTCGCGCGCGGCGACAGGCGTTTCGTGGTTTTGTACGGGAACGCTGCCGTACGCGGCGTATCTGTTTTTTTTAAACGCGGCGCCTTTTACCTACGGCGGCGGAAAAACGGATATGCGCGTGCTTTGCGACGTTTTAAAACAAACGCCGTGCGGCGTCCGTTTCGTTGCGGCGCTCAACGCGCAGGGCAGAATAGCCGAAGGCAAAGCGTACAGCGAAATAGACGAAGCGTTTTTATCCGATCTTCCCGCCGTTGCCGAGGACGAGCCGCTGTTTATCATGAATTTGTTTTACGTATACTATGCGGCGGCGGAAAAAGGCGATTGGAAAGCGGCGGCGGAAACGATCAACCGTATCGCTTCTCTGGCGCCTTACCTTACGCCGCAGGAAGAAAGGAGCGCGCTTTGCGAACTATTGTATATGAACTCCGTTACGGGCGATGTCGAGCAGGCGGAAAAGTGCTATTCGGCGTTTGAATCGAACAAAGAGCCGCGCGCGGCGGCGGAATACCGTGCGGCGGAATGCCGTTCGGCGGAATGCCGTGCGGCGGCGGCGTATTATATGTTGCAAAAGCGGAAAGAGCAGGCGGAAGAATATGAGCGGCGCGCTTACGACGCGGCGCGGAAAGAAAAATTTCCGGGCGAGCGGAAAAGCGAAGAATTGTTGCTTAGGCACATTGCGGGAGGGATAAAATGAACGTAGATAAGAGCGTTACGGAAAATCGGATCGCGGCGGCGTACGACTCGGCGATCGGGCGGGAAGAAAAGCCCACGGAAGAGTTTTTCCGCGAATACGCCCGGTTGCAACCGCTGTATTCGGGCGCGTTGAAAACGGCGTGCGCGCGGTTTGAAATTCTGGACGACGAGTTTTCGTTGACGCACGGGCACGACCCCATTCATCATATCGAAAGCCGGCTTAAAACGCCCGAAAGTTGTTATGAAAAATTAAAGCGCAGAGGGTTCGAGCAAACGCCCGAAAACATCCGCAAACTTACCGATATCGCGGGCGTGCGCGTAGTTTGCGGGTATGTGGAGGACATATATAAAATCGCCCGCGTGTTTTTAAATCAGCACGACGTGCGCCTGCTGAAAAAAAAGGACTACATCGAAGCGCCGAAACCCAACGGATACAGAAGTCTGCACCTCATCGTGCAAGTGCCCGTTTCGCTTTCGTTCGTCGCCACTTCCGTTCCCGTGGAAATTCAATTGCGAACCATATCGATGAATATGTGGGCGAGTTTAGAACACGAAGTATCGTACAAGGCGGGCGCGGAACTGAAAAAATCGGCGTTTACGCAGTTGAAATCGTGCGCGGACGATCTGTTCGCCGTGGAAGAACGCATGCAGAAAATCTGCGGCGATATCCGCGCGCTGAGCGGCGAAAATCAGACGGAAAACGAAATATCGGAAAACGAAATAACGGAAGATAAAAAAACAACGGAGAATTGACGCAAAGAAAAATTGACGTTATACACGTTATACATCGCGCGAAAGAGGGAGAGATGATTTACGGCGGAGAAAGGGGGCAAAGAGAGCGAAAAGAAAAAATACGGCGGCGCATATTCGGCGCGACGGCGGCTTTTTTAATAACGGCGTTCGTCGTGTTTTCGTTTTTCGTGCCGCCCGCCACGTGGAAATATTACGTGGCGCTTCCGCAAACGACGGACCGGAAAGAGGGGGAATGCAGAGTGCATTTTCTCTCCGTGGGGCAGGGCGATTGCACGCTGTTAGAATTCCCGGACGGAAAAACCATGCTGATCGACGGCGGCGACGGCGCGGAGGAACATACCGCGTATATTCTGCGCTATTTAAATTCGCTCGGCATAAAAACGCTCGATTATCTGGTGGCGACGCATCCGGACGGCGACCATACGGGCGGATTAGACGAAATAATCAAAATAAAAAAAGTAAAAGAAGCGTACTTGCCGAAGATAACGGCGGAAACGGGCGCGCAGTTTAACGAATTTATCGCCGCGGTAAAAGAAAAAGGCTGCAAAACCGTCTTTTCGGCGCGCGGCGTTTCCCTTTCCGATACAAACGGAGAATATCCGTACGAAGTGGATTTTTTATCTCCGCTTTCGCCCGATACGCCGGGAAGCGAATACGAAAAGGCGAACGGAAAAAACGCCGACGACGCGTCGTTTAACGATTGTTCCGCGGTAATCCGCCTCGATTATTTCGGATCGGGCGCGTTGTTCTTAGGCGATATCACGGCGGAAAAGGAGAGCGATATTCTTTTCGCCGCCGAAGCGGGGCTGATTAAATGCGGCGGCGCAACCGTTTCGCTGGCGGATACCGAGATTTTAAAAGTGGCGCATCACGGCTCTTCCGGTTCGTCGGGCGAAGAATTCCTGCGAAAAATCGGCGTGCGCGACGCTATCATTTCCGTAGGCGCGAACAATCCCTATTCTCACCCGAATTCCGAAACGTTGGCAAGGCTCCGCCGCGCGGGCGCGCAGATCTATCGCACCGACGAAAACGGCACCGTGGTTGCCACGTTGCGCCCCGACGGCACGTATTCGATAAAATACCGTTGAGGAAAAAGGAAACGGATTCTTTTACGGAAGAACGCCCGATTCGGGCAGAATAAACCGCTCCGCAATGCGTTTTTTTTGCAGCGGAGCGGTTTTATCGTGCGGTTTAACGGCAAGCGAAGATAATTATTTCGTCAGTTCTTTTATGGCGTCGTAATAAATTTCGCACATCATGCGAATACGTTCGAACGTGACGTATTCGTTGGGTTGATGAATGGTGGATTCTTCCTCTTCCAGTTCGGGGCCGAAGCCGCACCCGCATTTCAGAGCGCGGGCGTACGTGCCTCCGCCTATCGCAATCGCTTTTTCGTCGCGCCCCGTATGCGCGTTGTACACCCTCATCAGCGTGGAGATGAGTTTGCCTTCCGGATTGTTGTATAAGGGGTTCTGAACGTTTACAAAATCGAACCGTACGCCCGATTTTACAAACGTCTCGCGCACTTCTTCCTGCGTGTGCGTGGCGGGGAATCGGATATCCGTAGTAATTTCCAGCACGCCGTTTTTTAGTTCCGCAACGTCGGGCGTCATGGTTAATACGCCCGTTTCGTCGCGCATGGCGCGAAGATTGTTTTCGTCCGCGCAGAGCAATTCGCAGGCGCGTTTGCACCCCGAATCGAACGCAGAGGCGAAAGAAAGCAACGCGGAAAGCGCGTTTACGCCTTTTTCGGGCGTGGAGCCGTGCGCGGATTTGCCGAAGAACGTTATCGTGTGCGTCGTTTCGTCGTACTGAAAAGTCGCGCCGTTTTCTGCATGGTGCGGCGCAGGTTGATTGACAAACGACTTTACGTACGCTTGCGCGTATCCGGCCGATTTTTCCGTTAAAACGGCGCTCGCTTTTGCGCAGACCATATTCGCCGCCGAACCCGCCTGCAACGAAACGAACGAATTTTTGTCAAGCGGAAAATACGTTTTGCAGTGAATGATGCCCTTTTCCGCATAGATGGCGGGGAAAGAGGCGTCCGGCGAAAACCCTTCTTCGGGCAGTTCCGCTGCTTTTTTATAATGTTCCAGACATTTCCAGCCCGATTCCTCGTTGCAGCCCACGATAAATTTTATTTTGCGGCGGGGGGTAAATCCTTCGTCTTTCAGCGCCTTCATGGCGTACAACGTGGCGATTGCGGGGCCTTTGTCGTCCATCGTGCCGCGCCCCCAGATTTTCATGCCTGCCACGCCGCCTTCGCTCAATTCGTCGTCGATTTCTCCCCCAAAGGGCGGGTGCGACCAACCTTCACCCGCCGGAACTACGTCGAGATGAGCGAGTATGGCAAACGGCTTTCCCTCGCCGAAGATCACCTCGCCCGCATAGTTATCGTAATTGTGCGTTTCAAAACCCATGCTTTTTGCAAGAGATAAAAAATAATGCAGACAATCCGCCGTTTCTTTGCCGAACGGACAACCCGCTTCGGCGGGCTTTAACGACGTATCGAATTTTACCGCTTCCGCAATAGAAGAAACGGTATCGTTGAAATATTTTTCGGTGGGGTGCGCCATAACCGTATTCTGCCTCCGTAAATTTAAAGTTCCTGTTATCTTTTATTTATAAACGCTTTACTCTTTTGATAAACCGAAAAAGCGTAAAAAACGAAAAAACTGACCGAAAATAAAGAGGCGGAAAGATTCGCTTGAAAAAATAATGAGAACCCCCCGCCAAAATCTTGTTTTTTTTCTTCGGATGTGCTACAATGTAACAAATAAAAAAAGGAGAGAAAAATCATGGCTAAAATTACTGCCGATACGTTAATTGCCGATTGTCTGCAACTCAACCCCAACGCGCCCGATATTCTTATGGAAGCGGGAATGCACTGCTTCGGATGCGCGATGGCGCACGGCGAAACCGTCGCGGAAGCGGTTGCGGTGCACGGAGAAGACCTGGATAAGTTGCTTGCCAGACTCAACGAGGGCCTGGAAGACTGAAGAAAAACAGGTCCGGCGCGCCGCTTGCGGCGTATGCCGGAACGAAAGGCGCGGCCGATAAAGCCGCGCCTTTCGTTCCGATTGCTTTATTTTATTTGCGCCGCGGGGGCCGGTATACACGACGGAACCCGACGGATAAAGACGGATAAATACGTATAAAGACGGATAACATAAGAACTTTGTTTACGAAAAAACGGAAGAAACAAACAAGAATGAGAATTCACACCAAAAAATCGGCGAATATTTGCGACGGTCCTATATTAAAATCGATGATTTTATACGCGCTGCCCTTAATCGCCACCAACTTGTTGCAATTGCTGTTCAACGCGGCGGACGTGGCGGTGCTTGCCCTGTTTGCCGAAGGCGGAGACGGAGCGGTTGCCGCCGTGGGGGCGACCGGTTCGCTGATTCAACTCATCATCAATGTGTTCGTAGGGCTTTCCGTAGGTACAAACGTGCTTGTGGCGCGGTGCGTAGGCAGCGGCGATACGGAGCGTTCCCGCCGTATCGTGGGGTGTTCCGTAACCGTTTCGGTACTCGGCGGAATCGCGCTTTTGTTTGTGGGCGTTTTCGGCGCGCGCACTTTTCTGACCTGGACGCAGTGCGACGCGGAAGTGCTGGATATGGCAACCCTGTATCTGAAAATTTATTTTCTGGGCATGCCGATAATCATGCTGTACAATTTTTCCACGGCGGTGCTTCGCGGCGTGGGAGATACCTTCCGTCCGCTGCTGTATCTGATTGTGGGCGGCGTGGTGAACGTAGCGCTTAACGTGTTGTTCGTGGTGGGGTTTAAAAAGGACGTGGAAGGCGTGGCGATTGCCACAGTCTCCTCGCAGGGCGTTTCGGCGGCGCTGGCGATTATTGCGCTGTGCAAAGAAGAAGGCGCGGCGAAACTTACCAAAAAACACCTCAGGCTGTACGGCAGAGAACTTGCCGATATGGCAAAAATCGGGTTGCCTTCCGGCTTGCAGGGCAGTTTGTTTTCCATCTCCAACGTGCTGGTGCAATCTTCCATCAACGTCTTCGGCAAAACGGCGATGGCGGCGAATACGATCGCTTCGCAATACGATACGTGCACCTATCAGGCGATGTACGGCGTCAGCCTTGCTTCTACGGTGTTCGTCAGCCAGAATTACGGCGCGAAACGGTACGACAGAGTTAAACGCTCCGCGCTTACCGCGCTGGGACTGACTACGGCGACGGGACTGATTTTCGGCGGACTGATCGCTTTGTTCGCGCGGCCGCTCTGTTCGATTATGACGGACGACGCGCAGACGACGGAATACGCCGTTACGCGCACCGTAATTATTTCCGTTACCTATTTCTTATGCGGCTTGCAGGAAGTATTCGCCTATTCGTTGCGCGGACTGGGCAAATCGATGACGGCGATGTTCGTGGTGCTTGGCGGAACGTGCGTCTTTCGTATTATATGGCTGAAAACGGTATTGGTAAAATATCATACGCTGACGGCGCTGTATCTTCTCTATCCCGCGAGTTGGCTGCTTACCGCGCTGATTTTCGTGCCGATTTTTATCGTTTGTTTAAAAGACGCGAAAAAGAAACTCTCTGCGGACGGGAGTTCGGGCGGCTCGTCGCAAAGTTATTCGTTGTAAAAAGAAGGTTATTCGTTGTAAAAAGAAGTGAGATAAGGCAGATCTTCAAGATAGGGCGACATCATCGCGGCGGAATCGAAAATGCGTATTTCGCAGCGTAATTTTCCGTTTTCGTCTTGTCGTATCGCGGCGATTTCGCCGTCCAGACAGAATCCGCTTTTAAAAAGGCGCAGTAAATCCTGCGTTAATTGTTTTCCCGCGCAACCGATGATGCGGTTGAGCGGAATGCTGTACGCAATCGCCGCATATTTCTCCCGCACTTTTACGTGCACGATTTGCAGACAATCGCCCTCGCGGCTTTGCGCCAACGCGCCCTGCCTGTCCGCGCCTGAACAGCAGAACAGCCGATCTTCCAGCGGAAAAGCGACGCCGAGGAAAAAACAACGGATTTTCAGATACAGTTTTTTAAGTTTTCCCTCTTTCATATTAAAATTATAGCACGGAACGAACAAAAAGTAAAGTTTTGGCGTTATCTGCTTTCAAAAAACTGAGAAAAAAACACGCAAAGCGTTTCGCGCGGCGCGGTGAAAAAAAGGGTTGTAT
>JAQYLE010000059.1 GCA_028720205.1 Clostridia bacterium | reverse complement strand
GGACAAACTTGCTCTTTGGGGAGAGTGGATAGAGAAATTTGAATAAAAGAAGAATTATTTTCGATTTTATCCACGAAAACGTTTGCAATTCCGAGTAAAGATGTGGTAAGATTTTGTTGAAACATAATAGGAAATCCTTTTTTAGATTTGTGGTGAATTTATTATAACAGGTTTTTCCTTTTTATGTTTCTTTTTTTATGTTCTTTTCATAAAAAAAGATTGAGATATTTTCTCATACCCCAACATTTGACACAGAGCCCATTTATTATAGAACCCATTTGACACAGAACCGCTTTCTCCCTCACCCCACATTTGACACAGAGCCAAAAATAATACGAACGCCGAAGAATTTTCGACGTTCGTATTATCTTTTTGGTGCACCTTCACGGATTCGAACCGGGGACCCACTGATTAAGAGTCAGTTGCTCTACCAGCTGAGCTAAAAGTGCTGGTGGTCCATCCGAGGTTCGAACTCGGGACACCCTGATTAAAAATCAGGTGCTCTGCCAACTGAGCTAATGGGCCGGATTGTAACGCGCTTTTATAAAAGCGAATGTTGTCTGTTTGGCTGGGGTGGCAAGATTTGAACTTACGAATGCCGGAATCAAAATCCGGTGCCTTAACCACTTGGCGACACCCCAAAAAATAAATGGGGCGGGCGACGAGAATCGAACTCACGACCTCCAGGGCCACAATCTGGCGCTCTAACCAACTGAGCTACACCCGCCGTTTATTTGGTGCGCCTGAAGAGATTCGAACCCCTGACACACGGCTTAGAAGGCCGTTGCTCTATCCAACTGAGCTACAGGCGCATATCAAACGCTCGTCTCGCCGCTCGGCGACAAGAAATATTGGAGCGGGTGATGGGAATCGGACCCACGCGGCCAGCTTGGAAGGCTGGAATTCTACCATTGAACTACACCCGCATCTCCTGACTGCCTCGCTTTAACGCGCTTGTATATAATAACACTTTCAAAGGGAATTGTCAACGTTTTTTTACCGCTTTTTAAAAAATTTCCAAAAATTCTTTTTTCTGAGTCTTGCAGAAGCAACGATGATTCGTTTTTGAAAAAAATACGTATGTTCAAGGCTCTTTCAGGAAACGACGAAAAACGAAAATCCGGAGCGGAAAGCCAACGCCGCGATATATACGTTCAGAACGCCGAGCATAGGCATCAAAATCATTAAAAACAAACTTTTTTGCCGATATTTAAAAATAAACAGGCAAACGTAAATCGTTATCGCTCCGCCGAGCAGACCGGTTAAAAACAGTCGACCGTCCGATTTTTTATAATCTCCGTTTTCGTCCGATTCGTCTTTCAGATTTTTTACCAGCAGAAACGCATAAAAATTGATTGCCAGCAGGTATGCGCATAACAACGTGTAAAATATCGCCATACATACTGTATTTGCCTTTTATACTTTTTACAACCGCCGCACGAATTAAACGAAACGCCCGCGGAATTTTTTTAAGCGGGCGAGCGGCCGTTACGAACACGTACGAACATACCGGTAAAAAGTACGGGGATTTATACGATTTTTAAAAGTAACGATTATAAAAAGTCTTTATCCTCGTCGTTTGCGGAAGTCGTTTTGCTCGCTTTATATTCCGCGATAGCCTTAGAAAGTTGATCGGGACAGGAAGTGTTGTTGCGGCAACGGATCCCCGCAAGCAGGGTTTCCACCTCGTTGATATCCCTGCCTTCCACAAGTCGGGCGACGCCTTGTAAATTGCCGCTGCAACCGCCGATAAAGCGCACGTTGTGCAGTTTGTTATCCGGCGTAACGTCGAATAAAATCTGGCGGGAGCATGTCCCTTTGGTAGAGTAAGTAAACATATTTAAAATACCTCGCAATATCGTGATTTTTTGTTTACGCCGCGTTGCGGCGTAACCGCGCGCGGCTAAACGGAAAGGGGTAAACGGAAAGGGCTAAACGGCCGATGATTAAAAAACGATTACCGTAAACGTCAGTCCACCAGCGTATCGTAAATGGCGGAGTAAAGTTCGGAAGCCTTCAATTCCCAACTTTTATAGATATTTTGCGCCGTTTTTTTATCGGGCACCACGAATTTCAGTTCCAGCATCGGCTGAACGGGGGCTAAAATCTTTAAAAACACGGTGTACGTGCCGTCTTTGTTCAGATAATAGTCGGCTTTGCATTCCTGACGGTTGCGTAATTTTCCGCTGTTTTTCTTTACGAAGGCGGAAATCTCTTCGCGAATGCTTTTGGGAATGTTTATGTAAAAATTATTTAAACTCTCCCTGCCGTCCGCAGTGATGGAATAAAGCGGTTCCTCGTCGGAAGTGCGGCAGATAAAACCGTCGTCGAGCAGTTTCGGCAACAGTTCCATACAGTCCATATAATTCAGCCACGAGTTGCCCGTAGTGCACATTTCCACAATCGTCCGTTCGGAAAGCGCGCTTTCCATCTTGTCGAAGACGAAAAGCAGAATGAGTTTGTTTACCGACGTTTCGCCTTGTATCTGCATAACGCGTTATCTCCTTCGTACGGTTGTTTTAAAACGTGTTTTTAAACGGATTTTTCCGCGGGGCTTTTTCAGAAAGTCAATGACTTTCCGCCCGTATTCCGCGCCGCCGCGCCGAAACGTTCAAAACAAAACGCCTCGCACAAAAACCGAACGAGGAAAAAACGTTTTGTCTGATGCTTTGCATCTTGTATTTTTACGCTTTCGCGCCCGACGCCTTACGTTTTACGGCGAACGATGCCGCAGCAGGCGAAAAGACGCGAAAAGAAAAAACAGACGGCGGTTTTTTAGCCGCGTTTTTTTAGCCGCGGCTTCGTAGCCGTTATTTACGCGGCGAAAGCCTGTAATTTTTTAAGGAAATCGTCGCAATCGTTCGAATAAATTTCCACCGTAAGCGGTTGAGAAAGGTCGAGCGAGAAAATACCGAGGATCGATTTCGCGTCCACTACGTATTTGCCGCTTTTCAACAGAATTTCGTAAGGGCAGTCCTGCGTAAGGGCAACGAATTCCTTAACTTTTTGCGCCATTTCAAGAGAGATTTTAAGTGATTTCATAATACCGAAATCCTCCTTTTATTTTCTTCTTTATTATTATACATGCTTTTTCGCGCGAAAGCAAGATATTTTTTAAAAAAAACGTACCGAAGGCGCGTTTTTGTGCTATAACGATAGATAAAGCGGTAAAAAACTGTTCATTTTTTCTTTTTCGACAATTATCGTATCCCGCCGATTTTTATTCGTCCCGGGCAGTGAAACGAAGCGACGGCAACCGCGTTTTTCCGGCGGCACGCTCCGAAAACGTTTTTGCGTTTTTAAGTTTTTTCATAGCAAACAACGATAAAAAACGCTTTACAAAGCGCGGCTCTATGCGTATAATAAACGCGTAAATATCAGTAGTGAAAAAATAATCGGAAGAATTCGGGAGAGCGAAATATATGGACGCGACGGAAAAAACGTTGAAAAAAAATTACGTATACCGAGGAAAAATTTTAAGCGTGCGTTGCGACGACGCGCTCTTGCCTGACGGCAGACCTTGCAAGCGCGAAATAGTGGAACACCGCGGCGGCGCGGCGGCTTTGTGCGCGTATAAAGGGAAAATCGCGTTCGTAAAGCAGTACCGTTACGCTTACGGCGAAGAAGTGCTGGAAATTCCAGCGGGTAAACTGGAAGCAAACGAAGACCCCGCGTCGGCGGCGAAGCGCGAATTACGGGAGGAAACGGGCGTGCGAGCCCAAACGTTTGAACAAATCGCCGTGGCGTATCCCTCGCCCGGGTATACGAACGAAAAGATTTACATTTACCGCGCGCTCGGCGTTACTCTTGCCGATTCCCGCCCGGACGACGACGAATTTTTGTCGGTACAATGGATCGACGAGGCAAGGGTGAGACAAATGCTGTTTGCGGGAGAATTCAACGATTCGAAAACGCTGATAGCGTTGCAGTATTATTTTTTAAACGGTTCCGCGGCGAAAACGAAAACGGAAGAATCAGTCGGGCAAAGATAAAAGTGGAAAAAGAGGCCGGAAAAATATCTTCCGACCTCTGTTCCGCCTTAATGCGATAAGAGAGAAATATCTGTTCAACACAAATCAGTTGTCGCAGCAGCAGCATTTGGGCGTAAGCCATGCGGAAAGCGTGCCGTTTTTATACAGGCAGTAAAGAAGCGCTACTATAATGGGGAGCGTGCATCCGCAGAACGTTCCGCCGCCAAAGCACCCGTCGTGCCCGCCGAGAACGAACAGGGCGATGAGTATCCAGAGAGTGGCGTTGTTGCCTTGATTGCAGCAATTCATAAAAAAGACCTCCTGTGCTTATTACCGCAGGAGTTATGTACTTACGTTCTATTGCCTGCGGCTTTATCTTTCTACTATAGTGTATTGTCGTTCGGCGGAAAAGTGTTACTCTTTATCTGCGGGGGCGCTTTATCGGAAGATTTTTCATTTGCGCCGCCGAAACGCTTGCATTCGCGCAAAGAAAAGGGTATAATAAATAAAATCCGCCGATTGTTTCTTAATTCTTTCAGCGTTTGTTTGCGGCTTTCTGCGGCAAAAGGCGGCTATTTGGTTGTAAAGGAAAAATTTTACTTGCGTTACGCGGATACGGCTGAAATCTGCCGGTTCGACGTTATTTTTTGAAAAAAGCGGCAAAATTTTTTAAAAGAAAAAGATTCTGCGGGTATCCGACGTCAGGGCGGAACCCGACGGAGGTGTATTATGGCAAAAGCCAATTATTTTTCCGCAAAGCGCGTAACGGGTCTGGCGATTCTTCTCGCACTCGTCGTTGTTTTGCAAACCGCGCTCGGTTCCGTTAAAATCGGCGCAACGTCTTTCAGTCTCGTACTCATTCCCATAGTCCTCGGCGGTATTTTATACGGCGCGTGGGCGGGCGCGTTTCTGGGGTTTGTGTTCGGATTCATAACGTTGATATACGGCATTACGGGCGCGGACTATTTTACTATGGTGTTGTTTCAGGCGCAACCCGTAGCCACTACTCTTTTGTGTATTCTCAAAGGAGCGACGGCGGGTTTTGCGGCGGGTGCGTTGTATAAAGAAATATCAAAAAAACACGAATATGCGGCGGTATTCACGGCAGCGGCGGCGGCTCCCGTCGTCAATACGGGATTGTTTATCGTCGGCGCGCTCTGTTTCTTTAAGAATACGCTGAACGCAAACTTCGTGGCGCAAGGTTCCACGCTTATCTATTTCCTGTTTATCGGTTGCGCGGGCGTGAATTTTCTCGTTGAGTTTGCGGTTAATCTTGTCGCTGCACCGTCGTTATACCGCGTATATCATATTATAAACGGAAAAAGGAAAAAATCATGATTTTATGTATAGACGTAGGAAATACCAATATCAAATACGCGATTTTCGATAAGAACGAACTGAAAATCTCGTTCCGCGTGGCAACCGATTTAAAAAAGACTTCGGACGAATACGGTTCGCAACTCGTCAACATGATAGAGACGATGCACTTAAAGCGTTGCGAAATCACGGGCGGAATCGTTTCTTCCGTTGTGCCTTCGCTGGATTACACCATCGACCGCATGTGCGATTTATACCTCGGTTTTAAACCGCTGCGTATAGGTCCGGGGCTGAAAACTGGGCTGAATATCCGTTGCGACGACGCGCGGGAAGTAGGCGCGGACAGAATAGTAAACTGCGTTTCCACGCTGGTGAAATACGGCGAGAAAAAGCCGATGATCGTGGTGGATTTCGGCACCGCCACTACGTTTAACATCATCAGCGCAAACAGCGAATTTATCGGCGGCGTGATCGCCCCCGGCATAAAAGGCTCGCTGGATTCGCTGGTAAACGGTACGGCGAAACTGCCGCGCGTGGAAATAGAAGCGCCGAAAAGCGTGATTGCCAAAAACACGGTGACGAATATGCAGGCGGGAATCGTGTTCGGCTTTGCGGGGCTGGTGGATTATATCGTGGCGAAAATCAAGCGTGAACTGAACGCGCAGAGCGTGAAAACGGTGGCGACGGGCGGTTTTTCGCAGATTATATCCAAAGAAATTTCGAGTATCGACGTGGTGGATAAAATGCTTACGTTAAACGGGCTGAAATATCTGTATTATCTCAACCGCCCCGAAGAAAAAGAATAAATGCGCAAAAAAAACTTAAAAAATTTTAAAATATGCGCTTAAAATATTTGACAAAACGATTAAAAGCGTGTAGAATAATAGAAAATATCGAACGAAAGGCAGGCAAAAGCATGGTTGCAACGCGTAAAACGATGCGAATGTTAACCACCCGGGCGGAAACGTGCGGGGCTTTTGCCGTGGAAAAATAAGCGGCTGAAAGCAACCGTCGGATTTAAGGCTCGGGGAAACGCAAGCGTTTTTTCCGGGCGTTTTTTTATGTTCGGCGAA
The DNA here is from genome assembly GCA_028720205.1 of Clostridia bacterium. Classification (GTDB taxonomy): domain Bacteria; phylum Bacillota; class Clostridia; order Christensenellales; family Borkfalkiaceae; genus Scatosoma. Next base: position 4,230 of record JAQYLE010000059.1, on the reverse strand, counting down.
TCGGAAAACGAAAGAAATTTTTTAAGGAAATTTTGCATGATAAAAATTGAAAATTTAAGCAAAATATACGGCGGAAAAGATAATAAAACCGTGGCGTTGCAGGGCATCAACCTTGAAATAGAGGACGGCGACGTTTACGGAATAATCGGTCTTTCGGGCGCGGGAAAAAGCACGCTGGTGCGCTGTATCAATCTGCTGGAACGCCCCACGGGCGGCAGTATTTACATCGACGGCGAGGATTTAACCAAAGTATCGAAAGAGCGTTTGCGTGCAATTCGCCGCAAAGTATCGATGATTTTTCAGCAGTTCAATCTGTTGCAGCAGCGAACCGTTTTAAAAAACGTAGAACTTGCGGGGGAACTCGGCGGCGACGAAAACAGGCGGCGTAAAGCGATTGAACTGTTAGAAACGGTAGGGTTGGGCGATAAACTCAACGCGTATCCTTCGCAACTTTCCGGCGGACAGCAACAACGCGTGGCGATAGCGCGCGCGCTGATGACCGACCCGAAGGTGCTTTTGTGCGACGAGGCGACTTCCGCGCTCGACCCCGATACCACGCGTTCCATATTGGATTTATTGAAGCGGCTGAACGAGAAGTTAAATCTCACCGTTGTGATTATATCTCATCAGATGTCCGTAATCGAAGCGGTTTGCAATAAAGTGGCGATTATCGACAACGCGAAAATCGTTTCGGAAGGAACGTTGCAGGACGTGTTTCTTTCGCCGAAAACGGCGGTTGCCAAAAAACTCATTTATTCGGGCAAAATCAATACGGGCGTGAAAGGGGAAAAACTTGTGAAGTTGATGTTCGACGGCGATATCGAAGAGCCGATCGTTACAAACATCATTCAACAGTGCAATATTCTGCTTACGATTTTTTATGCGGAAACCAAGCGGATCGGCGGAAAGACGTACGGGCAGATTATGTTCCGGCTTCCCTATTACGACGAGGATATCGGAAAACTGCGCGAGTATCTGAATAAAAAAGGCGTGGCGTACGAGGAGGTAAACACCGATGACTTTTGCTGATATCGCTTTGATGACGGGCGAAACGCTATTGATGACGCTGCTTTCCACGGCGTTCGCATACGTTTTCGGGTTGCCGTGCGGCGTTTTGTTAAACGTTACCGCCAAAAACGGTCTGAAACCTTGCAAGCCGTTGAATTTTATTGTAGGACTTATCGTAAATATCCTTCGCTCCATTCCCTGCCTGATTATTATCGTTTTATGTATTCCGTGGACGCGGGCGTGGTTCGGCAGGGGCACGGGGGAATGGTACGCCATTTTAATTCCCATGACGGTATGCGCGTTCGGGTTTGTTTCGCGAATGGTGGAACAATCGCTGGCGGAAGTTCCCGCGGGGGAGATAGAAGCGGTGAAATCGCTCGGCGCTTCGAACTTTCAACTCGTTACCAAAGTACTGCTGCCCGAAGCGAAAGTTTCGCTGATAACGGGCGTCGCCGTGGTGGCGGTAAGCGTTCTGGGATATACTTCGTTTGCGTACAATATCGGCGCGGGCGGGCTGATTTCAGGAATATACACTTTTTATTCCAGAAACACGGGCGATTATTTATCTTCTCCCGTCTTCTGGGTGCTCACGGTTATCGTTGTTGTTATCGTCCAGCTGATTCAGGAAGCAGGGCTTAAAATAGCAAAAAAATCAGACAAAAGGAGAATATCGAAATGAAAAAGATTGTAAGTGTGTTGCTCTCTCTGGCGCTCGGCGTCGCGTCGGTTTTCGCCGTAGGCGCGGCGGCCGGTTGCTCGAAAGACAACAAAATCACCGTATGCGCTTCCCAGGTGCCTCACGCCGAGGTGTTGAACGGCGTTGTGAAAGACGAATTGAAAAAGAAGGGGTATACCCTTGAAGTAACCGTTCTCGACTGGACGATACAAAACGACTCCGTAGCGAACGGCGATTACGACGCAAACTACTTCCAGCACGTACCGTATCTTGAAACGTATACGGGCAGCGTGGAACTGTTCGCTTCGTGCAAGGTGCATTACGAACCGCTGGGCATCTACTACGGCAAAGCCGCGAAGGGTACCGCCGTTACCGACGGCAAGACCTTTGAAATCTGCGACGACGTTTCCAACGCGATCCGCGCGTTCCAACTTTTAACGGCGACAGGCGTGATCGACAAAGCGGCGGAAGGGGATAACTATCCCGTGAACGAAGCGGGCGACGCGCTGACCATCGGCGACGCGAAAAAGAGTTGGACGAGCGCGGACGGCGAAGTAACCGTAACGCTGGTTGCCGAAAACCTGCTTGTACAATCGAAAGGCGATTACGATTTTGCCTGCCTGCCTTGCAACACCGCGTATACGGGAAACGTAACGGCTGATCAGCGGGCGGCTGTGGAGGACGATCCCGCGCAGGTGGCGGGCAAAGCGAATATCATCGCGGCGCGCCTTAACGATTATAAGAACGACGAAAAATACAAGGAAAAAATCGACGCGCTTACCGAAGTAATGCTTTCCAAAGCGGTTTCCGATTATTTTGCGGAAAAATACCTCGGCTCGATGACCTGCGATTCTTCCACGCAGATCGATCTGAGAAGCAACGTGAAATGAGTACGGAAGATTATAAAAACTTTTCCTGAATAAGTTTTACCGCCCCTTGTCAAAGGGGCGTTTTTTACGGTTTAGTTACGGCGTCGTTTTTGTCGTTTGTTTTTTTTGCCGTTTGGGGTTTTTGCCCGCGTTTGTATCGTCGCGCGCGTTCCGCGCCGAAAAAAATTCCTGATTGTACCGCACGGAAGGGTGATCGGGGAAAAGTCGCATACACTCTTCGTGCCACCTGCGCGAAAGGGGTTCGTTTCCCGCAAAATAGGCGCAGCAGACCATTTCCAAAAGAGGCGTAACGGTGCGCTCGGCGGGGTTGTCGAAATCGCCTTCCGCGGAATAATCCTTGGCATGATACGCCGAAAAATACCAGAAATACGCAGAAGAAAAATCGTTTTCGCTTTTGAATAGCCGCCCCAACGAGCACAGTACGCCCGCGCGCGGCGCGCCGTACAAAACGAGGAAAAAAGCGCGTTTTTCGCGCCTGAAACATCGCCTTTTGCCTCTCTGCACGCCGCCTGAATTTTCCGCGCCTCTATCTTGTTGACGTACCAGCCGTCCGTCCGGCGGGTAAATTCCTCTTCGATCGCGTCCGCTTCCGCATAAAACCCGTGGTAGAAAAGTTCTCTGCCGTAATAGAATAAATCGCGCGGGGAAAAAGGCTCTCCCGTAAGTACCTGAGCGCGGTAAATATCCAGATTGCGCGTGCCGCGCGGCTTCGCGCTGCCCATATGCCGCACGGTAAACCCGTTTTCGGTATCGCAAAGCGCGCCCGCAAACTGCGGCAGACATTCGTGTACCCGCCCGCTCCATACCGCCGCGCCGTCGTTTTTTACGATTCTGGTGCGGTAAAACGCCGTTTTGTACGGCGAATTTTCTTCGCCCGTTTCGTATCTGCAAAACGCCGCTACCGCGCCCGTTTCGCTTAATCGTTTTTTTAACGCAAGAAGCCGTTTCCGATTGATATCGTCAATAAAATCGTCTGCGTCCAGCCATAAAATGTACTTTCCCGTGGCTTTGGAGAAAGCAAAATTCCGTGCCGCCGAAAAATCGTTTATCCACGTAAAATCGTATATTTTCGCGCCGAATTTTTTCGCGATTTGTTTTGTATTATCCGTCGAGCCCGTATCGGCAATGATAATCTCGTCTATCGGCGATTCCGTAACGGTTATACTTTCGGTCGTTTCACCGATGAATTTCATGCCGGTTTTCGCCTTCTCGTCCGCCGTATCGGGCGTCAATCCCGTAACGGAGGAAAGACAGCGGTAAAGCACTTCTTCTTCGTCTTTTACGATCATGCAAAGGGATAATTTTATCATATTCACACACTCCCGCTCCATTTCATAATATGATATAGTATAGGATAGGCGTGTTGTTCACGCTCTATCTTAAATACAGGAGGCAGAAAATAATGAGCGAACAACCTTTTACCAGGAACGGCTGTTGCTGCTGCGATCATAGGGAAAACCGAGTAATTATCCGTTACGTTCCGGTAACCGGACCAACCGGACCTACCGGACCGACTGGTCCCAAAGGACCCAAAGGCGACACGGGCCCCGAAGGCGACACGGGGCCTAAGGGCGATACGGGCCCTAAGGGCGATACGGGGCCTAAGGGCGACACGGGACCTAAGGGCGATACGGGACCTAAGGGCGACACGGGACC
>JAQYLE010000058.1 GCA_028720205.1 Clostridia bacterium | reverse complement strand
GTCAACAACGCGGGCTTCGGGGATTTTTGCGAATTTTACCGCGAGAGCGAAGAAAAACTTTCCGATATGGTGCAGGTGAACGCCGCCGTGCCCGTGGCGCTTACGCGTTTGTTTCTGCCCGCAATGGTGCAACGAAACAGCGGCGTAATATTAAACGTGGCGTCCGTAGCCGCATTCGCTCCGGGGCCGTTGATGAGCGTTTATTACGCCTCGAAGGCGTTTATGCTTTCGTTCAGCGAGGGATTGCATCAGGAAGTGAAAAAATACGGGGTAAAGGTCTCCGCGCTGTGCCCCGGTCCTACGCAGACGGGTTTTGAAAGCGCCGCCGATCTTGAAAAATCGGGGTTGTTCAAAAATTTAAAAATCGCCTCGGCGAAAAAGACGGCGGCATACGGGTATAAAAAAGCCGAAAAGGGAAAAGCCGTGGCAGTACACGGTTTTTCCAACCGGTTTTTAACGTTTTTAATGAAGATTTCGCCGCGCGCGCTTGTACGGAAATGCGTGTATAATATTCAGAAAGAAAAGGAATAACGAAGAAGAAACGTAAAACAGAAACGAAAAAATGCGGAAGAAAGCGCCCCGGCAGCCGTTAAATGCGCCGGGGCGCTTTCGCTTATAAAAATTCGTTAAAAAATTTGGAAAAGGCGTAAAAATGCGCTTTTAAGCGGTTGAAAAAAAATCGGAAATGTGCTATACTGTTATAGGCGTTTCGGGGAGTTGTCCGCCGCGCCTTAAAACCAAAGACGTAATTTTTATGGAGGAATGGATAAATATGACGATCTCACAAGAAGTTGAACAGATGTACTGCGTCGCGAAAGGCGCGGGCGTCGCGCGTCACGAGAATTCCGCGATTCCCGAAGAGGGCAAGTGGATTCACGCGAAGGAAATCAAAGATATCAGCGGCTTTACGCACGGCGTGGGTTGGTGCGCGCCGCAGCAGGGCGCCTGCAAACTTACGCTCAATATCAAAAACGGTATTATTCAGGAAGCGCTGGTGGAAACGATCGGGTGCTCCGGCATGACGCATTCCGCGGCGATGGCGGCGGAAATTCTGCCCGGCAAAACGCCTCTCGAAGCGTTGAATACCGATCTTGTATGCGACGCGATCAACACCGCTATGAGAGAACTTTTTTTGCAGATCGCTTACGGTCGTTCGCAGTCCGCGTTTTCCGACGACGGGCTTACCGTGGGCGCGGGACTGGAAGATCTGGGCAAAGGTCTGCGTTCGCAGGTGGGCACGATGTATTCCACGCTGCAAAAGGGCGTAAGATACCTTGAAATGGCGGAAGGGTACGTAACGCGCCTTGCGTTGGACGAAAACAACGAAGTGATCGGTTACGAATTCGTTTCGCTGGGTAAAATGACCGACTTTATCAAGAAGGGATTGGAACCCAACGAGGCGTACAAAAAAGCCATGGGGCACTACGGCAGATTTACGGCGGAGCAGGGCGCGGTGAAATTCATCGACCCCCGCAAAGAGTAAGGCAGGGAGGATACGGATATGTCATTATTTGAAGGATATGAAAGAAGAATAGAAAAAATCAACGGCGTATTGAAAGAATACGGCATTTCTTCCGTTGAAGAATGTAAAGATATCTGCCTTTCAAAAGGTGTGGATTGCGATAAAATCGTAAGAGGCACGCAGCCGATCTGCTTCGAAAACGCCGTATGGGCGTACACGGTGGGCGCGGCGATCGCCATTAAAAAAGGCTGCAAAAAAGCCAGCGAAGCGGCGGCGGCAATCGGTATCGGTCTGCAGGCGTTCTGCGTACCCGGTTCCGTGGCGCAAAACCGCCTTGTGGGCTTAGGACACGGCAATCTGGGCGCGATGCTCCTTTCCGAAGAAACGGAATGTTTCTGCTTTCTTGCGGGGCACGAATCGTTCGCGGCGGCGGAAGGCGCTATTTCCATCGCGCAGAACGCCAATAAGGTTAGAAAAAATCCGCTCCGCGTTATTTTAAACGGACTCGGCAAAGACGCGGCGTATATCATTTCCCGCATCAACGGCTTTACGTTTGTGGAAACGGAATTCGATCACTCCACCGAAACGGTGAAAGTGGTGTACGAAAAGGCGTTTTCAACCGGCGAAAGAGCCAAGGTGAAATGCTACGGCGCCGACGACGTGCCCGAAGGCGTGGCGATTATGAAGAAAGAAAAGGTGGGCGTTTCCATTACGGGCAACTCCACCAATCCCACCAGATTCCAGCACCCCGTTGCGGGCACGTATAAAAAATGGTGCGTGGAAAACGGCGTGAAGTACTTCTCGGTAGCCAGCGGCGGCGGCACGGGCAGAACGCTGCACCCCGACAATATGGCAGCGGGCCCCGCGTCGTACGGCATGACGGATACCATGGGCAGAATGCATTCGGACGCGCAGTTTGCAGGATCTTCCTCCGTTCCCGCGCACGTTGAAATGATGGGGCTCATCGGTATGGGCAACAACCCTATGGTAGGCGCTACGGTTGCCGTAGCCGTTGCCGTAGAGGAAGGCATGAACAAATAATTCGGGTTTGCCCTATTATTCGATTAAATTTTTATGACGTTTCCGCTTTACGGAAACGTCATTTTTTCGTCTCAACGTCAATATTTTAAAGAGAACGGTTTGAAGAGATCAGGCGTCTATATACGCGATCAGTTGTCGGAAGCAGTTTTCCGTTCCTTTGCCGAAGCCCTGATAATCGTTCTGATCTATATCGGGATAATTGATAAATTCTATGGTTAATTCCGCTGTTGCGCTTTCGCCGGAAGGCAAGTTGATTTCTGCAACAGGTAAGTTTTGCGGCGTTTGCTCGGATTCGTAGGCGATTTTATCCGACGGCGGAGTCATCAGAAACATGTTTTCGTCAATGCTTTGAGTAACGCCGTTTACCGCGATTCCGGTTATTTTCAACTGCGTGCTTAAATAATAGTACTTATCTCCTGTATCTCCGTTTTTTATAACGGGCGTTTCCGTACTACCGTAAGGCAAACCGAAATATACGCTTAACTTGCGCGTTACGTCGGAATGATTCGTATATTGCGCCTTTATCGAAACGCTTTCTCCGGGGGACAGATTGAGAAACAGGTGATCCCAACTTGAAATTTCGGTATAATCAACCTCGCCTGCCTCTTTTGAAAAGTAGACGTCGGAAACGCCGAAGTAGGCGAGGTTGACTTTCGCGCCGTTCGCCTGTATAGTTTTGTTATCGGCAAACCAAGCCCAGGAACGGTTGAAATAAATGAAGGCGTTTATTCCAAGCACTACAAGCAATAACAGGATTACGACGGTTCGGCACAACAGCGTTTTTTTGTACGGTTTAGTGTTTTTCATGGTTGTTTTGCATAGGGTTGTTGTAAAATTATTTTATCTGCACATTATCGGCGTAGCGCGAATATTGCACGATACAGGTATTTTTGTCGCCGCCGAGAATAGCCGCTATTACGCTTCGGCTGGGGGTATCGTTATGGTCTTCGTCCGAATCGGGCGTTTCCGCTTCCCCTAAAACGTACCTTCTCACCTTTACGTGCTCAAAGTTTACGTCGATATACACAGGGGAAGCGTCGGTATACGTATCGGCGTGTTTGGCGGTGTTGAAATACATGATACAATAAGACGGATAGTAGTTGGAATATACTTCGTTGCCGCTTGTATCCGTTTCGGAAGTCTCCGTTACCGTGACGATGACGCTTTCGTAGTCGTATACGAAATCGATCGTTCCTATTTGCGAACAGGAGGCTCCGTCGCGCCCTGCGCTCGCTACGCCCTCCGCCGAGAAATAAACGATTTCCATTGGAACGTTTTCAACGGCTTGACCGTCTGAGCCGATGCCCGACATGCCCAGGCAGAAAACTCCTACGCCGTGTCCTTCCGCGGTGGTATCCACAGAAAATTCGTAGGCGATGAGCACCCGGTTGCCGTTTAAATAGCATCTGTATGAACTGTCGTTATACTGTACCGTGATATATTCGGAATCGGCGCTTGCGGCTGTTTTTCCCGGTTCATACGGGTGCGAACGCGGCACTTCAAAGCGATCCAGAAGGTTTTCGCCCGTTGCTTCGAATACCTGAACGGCGCTTTGCCCCGCTTCTTCCATTTTCCAAAGGTTAAAATAGCGGGTGTAGGCGCCGAGATCGTAGCCTTCTTCGCCGGGGTAAAATTCGGAAATGGCTACGGAAACGATAACCCGGATTTTGTTTTCTTTATTTGCGTTGTTTATGCGAAACGCGATACAACTTTGCGGAATGTTGGCTTCGGTACCGTTCGTGCCCACAGGCGCCGTGATGATTCCGCTTGAACCTAACGTGCCGTTGAGCAGGTTGAAAGACGCGCCGAACGTAATGCCTTTCACCATTTTGAATTTGCTTTGCAGATCGTCGGCGGAAACGGTTTTTCCGCTGCCGTTATTCCAGCCGAGTTCGTTCAGCGGCGTTACCGTATAAGTTGTATCTGTTGTGGAAATGTTGCCGTTTGCGTCGTTTGTGTGGGAGGAAGAGGCAAACAGCACCGTTTCGCCCGCGTTGAACGTATAACAATCCGTTTCGTCCGACGTATCGTCGACCGGGTCGAATGTTACGCGCCCGAAGTTTAAGTCGCTTGTGCCTTCAACGGTATAAAATTTCAGGTTTACGTAAGCACTCGTACCGTCGCTTGTCCCTTGAAATCTTGAATTATCAGCACTTGTATCGCCGTTAAACGATACGTATCGGGTTGCAGAGTTGGAATTGTTAACCGTCAGATCATATCTGATGATGAAAGAATTACCCTCATAAGTTACGGTCGCGCTTGTCTGCCATTCATACGATTGGTACCAATTTCCGGTTGGTTTGCTTTCACCCGCCCATACACTGTACGTATACCCGGAGAAAAGGCCGTTTCTACACAACAATGCCAATTTACTGTTTCCGCTTTGGAAAGTATAGCCGTTGTTTGCCGTAGTAACGTTAATCGTGTATTGCTCTTTTAATTTATTCAGATCTTCAGAACTACCGAGATTGAGAAGTTGATAGTTGCGGATATTTTCTATGATATCCGTGTTGACCGTTCCGTCGTATTTTCGCGGTAATCTCGGGTCGTCTTGATTCTTAATCGACCCCAAAGTTTGCTGAATAGAAGAAATTATATTTTGATCGATTAAAAAAGATTTCCGAAACGCATAAGTTTTATATTTATTGTCTGAAAAATTATTAAGAAAACCCGAATCCTCTTCACTGTTTGTTAATGACATCAGAAAGACGGTATCGCTTTGCTCATCGCTTTGCTCATAGCCGATATATATCGGTTGTCCGCTGCTTGCAACGGTATTCAAATCAGCCAAACTTGATATTTCTTTTACAAAAGAAACGACGGATTCGTTACCCTTCATCGGTTTTGCTTTCCATTCGGAAGGGTCGGTGGAACCTATTGAAAATTCGTCGGCGGCACCGTTGTTCCACGTGGGCTCGATAACGTCTTCCTGGCTGGAAAGCGCAAAAGTGAACACGCCGTCGTAAAAATAATATCTGCCCGTCGCTTCCGTTCCCCATAAAATGCGGTCGCGGATCCATTCGGTACAAAGCGCGTTGCCGTCTTTGTCAACAGCGTCTTTAAGATAAATCGTGCCGTCGTCGTCCTCTGTGATTACTTCGTCCGTTTTCGTGTAGCGGTATTTAGCATACATCTCCGACGCTAATACGTAGCCGGGCTTCGTACCGGAAGAGATACCGCCGCCGCCCGCCGTGCCGTAAGAAATATCGCTCACGCTGTCGCCTGAACCAGCGGAAACGGATAAATTGCCGTTACCGTCTTCCGCTACGGTGGGGTTTAAGTTGTCGATAAAGCCTAAAATGCCCGTTGCGGAAAGATAATTAGCCTCGGTTTCGCCCACCTTTGTTTCATCTTTCAGATCGATCGCAACGATATCGTCCGCAGAGTAATACACGCTGATATATTCGATTTTTGCATAGGCGGCGTGCCCCGCAAGAATGCCTATATGGTGGTTTTCATGCGGAACTTTATTATAATCTGTCATATCATTCGGGTTATACAACTCGGTGAAAGAATATCTGTGACCGCCCGTTGCGTTGATAGCGATATCTTCTAAAAAGGAAGTAACCGTTTTCCAAAGGCTCGATTGAACGGTTACCTGCACGTCAACCAGCACCAGGTTGGAAAGAGTGGAAATTTGCCCCGAAAACATTCCCGTATTATCATCAACTGCGGCGCTATTGCCCAGAAAACCGATATGCCCGAACAGTCCCGCGTCGGCGTTGGCGGGGTTGCCGGAAACTTTTACGTTATAAATCGCAGAAGTATCGCATGTTTTTCCGTTGACGGTTATCGGCGCCTGCGTGCTTTTCACACCCCGTACCGAACCGATGAAAGGATATTGATCGGTGCCTATAGAAGTGATCCCTTTAAAATTTGTGCCGTTTATCAGAGCGGGGGTATATTGCGGCGTGCACACCAGAAAGTAGGGGATATGAGTAAAGTCGGTTTCGGTGTTTCGGCTTATGTATTTTTTATGAAAATAGCCGAGTCTTTGCAGTTCGGAAAGGTTGTAGAGGTGACGGACGTCGGATATTACGTAGGGGTATTCTTTGCTGCCCCAGTTATCGGATAATTCGTCGGTTATCTCTGCGTTTGTATCTCCCGTGTAGGCTTTCAACCCGTCGCCGTCTAATCTGTCGAATAACAGTTCGACTTCTCCGCTGAAATATCCGTCGTAAATTTCTTTTTTAGAAAAATAGGCAAACGTAACGAGCGTTGTCGCCATGGTAAGCAGGCTAAGCAACACGATCGTTATTATGCATATCGTCTTTTTTGTTTTGCCCATTTTATGCCTCGCTTAAATAGTTTTTTCGGGATTTGCCGAATCGAATATCGCGCCGATATTGAAATACATATAGCAGGGCATAACTGCCGACAGATATTCTATCGAATACGCGAAAACCGATAAATTCGGTATTACTTTTATGTAGATATAGTAGTCTTTTTCCTTGTCGTAATTCTCGTTCGTCAGCGTTTTAAAAGCAGTCTGCGAAGTGCCGAACCGCTGATAATCCGCCTCGTTTTGGGCGAACGGAATATTTTCTGCGATCCGGTTTGCGTCATATGCAATATCGGACACCGCCGCGTCGTACAACAGATACGCGTCGCCGGAGGACGTTTCTGCGCCGGAGGACTTGTCTACGTTCAGCAGAGCAGTCAAAACGCTTTCTTCCGTAACCTCTTGCGGAGTGCCCTCGTTTCCGTCTGCGTCAACCGTCTTCTGATAAAGGGAGATAAAATTTTCCTGCTTATAATGAAAGTTCAATTTCAGCGTATCGCCCGATTCTTTCGGAACGGTAAGGCGCAGATATACGATATTTTCCGGTTTTAACTGAGCAACGTTGTCAATCGTGCCGAAAGTCATGTTGGTAAGATTTGCCGCAAGATGCGTACCGTCGTCGTTTGTTTCTATTTTATAATTTTTACATTCGGAATAGGTTCTGTTCGTTTCGGCGCGACCTGTTTCCGAATAGGGGATACGCGCGATTTCGAGAGCGTACGGAGGAAGTTCGTTTGCGGTGTAACCGAAATTGCCCCCCGTAACGAAGTTGATAAGCCAGGCGTAAGTGGATGCGGTTAATTGCACGGCGCAAAAAACAGCCGATAAAACAATCGCACAGACGGCAAATTTTTTGCGCGGCTTTTTCATTCGCATCTCTCCTTTTTTTAATATTTTTTAAACGAAACGGCGTTTATAATAAAAAACAGCCGGTTGTAAACAGAAAATCCGTTTGCAACTGGCTGCCACTGATCATCAAGGCCCTATAGCTTTGCGTCGCACACTTTGGTATGCTTTGCCTGTATTTTCGTTTATTAACATAAACGTTTTTTTATTGTCTTTATTATCAGTTTATCATAAAAGTCTTTCTATGTCAAGAAAAAAGCGATAAATTTTGACGTTTTTCATTTATTTTTCGCGGAATTTTATTATTACGTTTCGTCCTGCAAGGCGTCGTAACCGCGCGCGCCGGTACGTATTTTTACCACGTCTTCCACGTCGTACACAAAGATTTTTCCGTCGCCGATGTGCCCCGTATACAACGCTTTTCTCGCCGCGTCGATCACGTCCTGTACGGGAACTTTCGATACGATAACTTCCACTTTTACTTTGGGCAGAAGCGACATATTCATTTTTACGCCGCGGTAATATTCGTCGGCGCCTTTCTGTACGCCGCATCCGAGCACCTGCGTTACCGTAATACCCGAAATGCCGATTTTTTCCAAAGCGGTTTTTAAAGTTTCCAACATGGATTGTTTGGTTATTATAACGACTTTGCGCATCTTCGCCGCGTTGCCGGGTTCGCGGATCGGCGCGGGTAAGGCCGATTCGTTTATCGCTCCGTCAGCCTGCGTTAAAGGCGTTTCCGGGTCGCCTTCTTCTAAAATTTCGCTTTGCAACGATACGCCTATAAAGTCTGCGTATGCGGAAGGTAAGCCGTGTTCGCAACGATCCAGGCCTTCGATTTCTTCCGTTTTTGAAACGCGGATTCCTTTCTGCGCTTTGGAGAGCAAAAAGAAGGTGATTGTCATGGTAACAACCGCCCACGCGGCTACGGTAACGAAACCTAAAAGTTGCAGACCGAGTTGTTCGAAACTGCCCGTGGTGAAAAGTCCGCCCGCGGCAAGGCCGTATTCCGCTGCCAGTTCTGAATCGGCGAACAAACCGACGGCAATCGTTCCCCAGACGCCGTTTGCCATATGCACGCCCACGGCACCCACGGGGTCGTCGACGTGTAATTTTTGCCGAACCATAAAATAAAGCAACCCAACGCGCCCAGCGTTACAGAATGACCGGGAATCGCGTTTACTTTTACGATTTTTCCGTTTTTATCCCGCGTGTATTTTCCGATACGCGGACCAAGAAAAATCGCGCCGACGAGGGCGGCGATTCCGCCCACCATATGTATGGCGGTAGAAGCGCTTTTCGGCGCTTGAAAATTTACACGCCGCTTGCGCCGTAGTTGGATAACACGCGCGCCGAGGGATCGTTCACGTTACAGCCTTTCCAATTTTTGTTTGGCATCCAGAAATCTTTTATCATTTCCGCCTGATTCGGGTAATATTTTTCGAATAATTCGCGGTACCAAAGAGATTCTTTCGTAAACGGCGGCACGTACGCGTATTTTTTGCGCCGCGTTTCGAATTCCTCGTCGGAATAAAGCGAATCGGCGTATTCCTTTACGTAGTCTACCATTGAATGTCCCACGGCGTCGGAAAAAGCGGCTTTTTCGCGGTATAAAATATCGCGGGGCAAAAAGTCGCCTTCGAAAGCGCGGCGCAGTAAGTATTTGCCCTTGTTGTATTTGTTCATCTTTTTTTCGGGGTCGATCGACATTACGTACGAAACGAAACCGAGGTCGCCGAACGGCACGCGCGCTTCCAGGGAGTTTACCGAAATGCATCTGTCCGCGCGGAGAACGTCGTACATATAAATTTCGCGGATGCGTTTTTCCGCCTCTTTCTGAAATTCTTGTGCGTCCGGCGCGAAATCGGTGTATTTGTAACCGAACAGTTCGTCGGAAATCTCGCCCGTTAAAAGCACGCGGATATTTGTGTTCTCATGGATATATCTGCATACGAGATACATGCCGATACTCGCGCGGATCGTGGTGATGTCGAACGTGCCGAGTAGCGCTATAACGGGTTCCACGGCGGCAAGAACGTCCGCTTTGTCGATGACGACTTCCGTGTGATCGCTGCCGATATAATCGGCGGTTTCGCGGGCGTATTTCAAATCGATCGCGTCGCCGCTCATGCCGATGGCAAACGTTTTTATCGGTTTATCCGATAATTTCTGCGCCACCGAGCAAACCAGAGAACTATCCAGTCCGCCCGAAAGCAGAAATCCTACGGGCGCGTCGGCGTCCAGCCGCTTTTTAATGCCCGCCACAAGTTTTTCGCGTATGTTGAAACATACCGTATCGATATCGTCGTAACAAAATCGTTCGGTTTTTGCGATATCGCGGTAACATACGAATTTTTCGCCGTCGTAATAATGCCCGGGGGGGAAAGGCATGATTTTTGCACACAGTTCCACAAGGTTTTTCGCCTCGCTGGCAAAGACGATTCCGCCTTCGCGGTAGCCGTAAAACAAAGGGCGGATACCTATCGGATCGCGCGCGGCAAGCAGTTTGTCCCGTTCTCCGTCGTATAAAATCAGCGCGAATTCCGCGTCGAGCCTTTCAAACATCTTTACGCCGTATTCGCGGTATAAGGGCAACAGAATTTCGCAATCGGAATCCGATTTGAACGTATACCCTTTTTGTTCCAGATCTTTTTTCACCGTTCTGAATCCGTAAATTTCTCCGTTGCAGACAAGCGAATTTCCGCCGAGCGAAAAAGGCTGCATGCCTGCTTCGTGCAGTCCCATAATCGCCAGGCGGTGGAACGCCAGAAAGCCGTCTTTGATTTTAACGACGCGCGAAGCGTCCGGTCCGCGCGAAATGGTTTTGTCAAAGCCCTTTAAAAATTCGTCGTTGGAAAGTTTCGCCTTGCGGCAACCCATGATAGAACACATTTTTGTTTCACCTTTGTCGAATAATTTTAACGCGCCGCGTATTTTCCGCGGCGCGTCGCCCGACGATTATGCGTGAACCGCTCAGCGTACGCCGAACAGCAGTTCGCCGTACGAAGGATACGGCCAGAATTCGGAGGAAGTAATCCGCTCGGCGGTATCCACGTCCACGCGCAACGACTGCATGGCGGAAAAGATAGTGAATCGGTAATATTCCGCGCATTTCAGGGAATCGGTAAAATCCGCGTCCGCCAGATATTTTTCCAGTTCCGTCACCTTTGCGAACACAGAATTCTGAAGTTCGGAAAGTTTGGCGATGCGGTCGGTTTCGTACCCGCCCGCCGCCGAGGGAACAAGCGCGTTGCGTTTTTCCGCCGTAGCGGCAAGCGAAAAGATGAATTTATCTATGGCGGGCAGAACGTCTTTGTTTACCATATCGATCATCGTAAGCGCTTCGATGTTGATCGTTTTCACGTAATTTTCAAGCATAATTTCGTAGCGCGATTTCATTTCCGCTTCCGATAAAACCTTGTGTTCCGTAAACAGTTTAACGTTCTTTTCCGCAAGGAAGTACGGCAGACATTCGGGCGTGGATTTTAAATTGAGTAGTCCGCGTTTTTCCGCCTCGGCGATCCATTCGTCGTTGTAGCCGTTGCCGTTGAAAATAATGCGTTTATGGTTTTTAATCGTGTTTTTGATTAAATCGTGCAACTCGCCGGTAAAGTCTTTCGCTTGTTCCAGAACGTCGGCAAATTCTTTCAACTCTTCCGCTACGGCGGTGTTCAAAACGATGTTCGCTTCCGCAATCGACGCGGACGACCCCACCATACGGAATTCGAATTTGTTGCCCGTAAAGGCAAAGGGAGAAGTGCGGTTGCGGTCGGTGGCGTCTTTGGGAAATTTCGGAATCACGTGCACGCCGATTTTCATCTGCACTTTTTCTTTGCTGTCGTACGGGGCGTCTTTTTCAATCGCCTCCAAAATCTCCGTCAGTTCGTCGCCGAGGAACATGGAAACTACGGCGGGCGGCGCTTCGTTCGCGCCGAGGCGGTGATCGTTGCCCGCCGAGGCGGCGGAAATACGGAGCAGATCCTGATATTCGTCTACGGCTTTAATCACCGCTACGAGAAAGAGCAGAAACTGCGCGTTGTCGAACGGGGTTTCGCCCGGTTCCAGCAAATTCACGCCCGTATCGGTGGAAATAGACCAGTTGTTGTGTTTGCCGCTGCCGTTTACGCCCGCAAACGGTTTTTCGTGCAATAAACACACCATGCCGTGTTTTTTTGCGATTTTCTGCATCAGTTCCATCGTTAATTGGTTGTGATCGGTGGCGATGTTGGTGGTGGAAAAAATCGGCGCGAGTTCGTGTTGCGCGGGCGCGACTTCGTTGTGCTCGGTCTTGGCTAAAATGCCCAGTTTCCAAAGTTCGGTATTCAGTTCTTTCATGAATTCCTGCACGCGGGGCTTAATGGCGCCGAAGTAATGGTCTTCCAGTTCCTGCCCCTTGGGCGCTTTCGCGCCGAACAGCGTGCGCCCCGTGTAGATTAAATCTTTGCGTTTATCGTACAGTTCTTTGGGAATTAAAAAGTATTCCTGTTCGGGGCCAACGGTGGTTTTTACCGATTTTGCCGTAGTATTGCCGAACAGTTTTAAAACGCGCATCGCCTGTTTATTGATCGCCTCCATCGAGCGCAACAACGGCGTTTTTTTATCGAGCGCTTCGCCGCCGTACGAACAGAACGCGGTGGGAATGCACAAAACGCCGTCTTTGATAAACGCGTACGAAGTAGGGTCCCACGCGGTGTAGCCGCGCGCTTCAAACGTGGCGCGCAAGCCGCCCGAAGGGAAGGAGGAGGCGTCCGGTTCGCCGCGGACAAGTTCTTTGCCGGAAAATTCCATAATCACCGAGCCGTCTTTTTCGGGCGAGATAAAACTGTCGTGTTTTTCGGCGGTGACGCCCGTCATCGGTTGAAACCAATGGGTAAAATGCGTGGCGCCGTTTTCCACCGCCCAGTCTTTCATGGCGTTCGCCACTACGTTGGCAACGCCGATATCGAGGCGTTTGCCTTCGTCGATCGCGCGACGGACTTCTTTGTACGTTTCTTTGGGTAATCTCGCTTTCATTACGGAATCGTTGAAAACGTTCTTGCCGAAAATGCTGCCGATGTTTTCCATAATCGTATCTCCTTTGTGATTTTTTTCGTCGTACTTCCTGAAACTTTGTCGTACTTCCTGAAATTATAAAAATTATAAAAAAAGACAGGGGCGCCAAAGACAGCATAACTATCTTTGACGCCCTTGCCAAATTTTATGGGCTTATTATAAACCTGTTTTTTAATTTTGTCAACGGTTTGCAAGCGTTTTTTTGAAAATTTTCAAAAATTTTTTTCATTCTTATTCCGAATAATAAATTCTATAAAAATCGTAAAAATCGTTTGACAACTTATTTTTGAAGTGATATAATAAAGCGAGAAAAAGGGGCAAAGGGGTCCGGGCGTTTCTATGCAGCGCGCTGTCCGTGCCCTTTTTTCGTATTCGGAAACGTCAGACGTTTGCGCGCGTTTATAAGGAGCGTATAAATATGAAAAAAGAGGGAGAAATCAGAATACCTTCGGGCTGCGCTATCGCGGGCGTGATAACAAAATCGGAAGAAAAAATTTCGGGAAAACTCATCGTAAACGCGATGAGCGTTATGCACGAACGTTCGAACGGGTTGGGCGGCGGTTTTGCCGGGTACGGCATTTACCCCGAATACAAAGATTATTATGCGCTTCACGTGTTTTACGATTCCAAAAGCGCGCGCGAAGAATGCGAGCGGTATATCGACGAGAACTTCGAAATCATCAATCTTTCTAAAATTCCCGTACGCAGTACGCCGAAAATAACCGACGCGCCGCTCATCTGGCGCTATTTCGTAACGCCCGATCATAATCGCCTGCGCGATTCCCAACTCGACGAAAAGGAGTACGTGGCGCGCAGCGTGGTAAAGATAAATACGTATATCAAGGGCGCGTACGTGTTTTCCAGCGGTAAAAACATGGGTTGCTTCAAAGCGGTGGGCTACCCCGAAGACGTGGGCGAATTTTACCGCCTGGACGAGTACGAGGGGTATAGTTGGACGGCGCACGGCAGATATCCCACCAATACGCCGGGCTGGTGGGGCGGCGCGCACCCTTTTTCTCTGCTCGATTATTCCATCGTGCATAACGGCGAAATTTCTTCGTACGACGCCAACCGCAGATTTATCGAAATGTTCGGCTATAAATGTTCGCTTTTAACGGATACGGAAGTCATCGCGTACATCATCGATTATCTGGTACGAAAAAAGGGACTGACGTTGGAGGAAACCGCGGCGGTGATCGCCGCGCCGTTCTGGCGGACGATTGAAAAAATGCCCGAAGAAAAAAAGCGGCTGTACAGGTATTTGCGCGAAGAGTTTCCCTCGCTTCTCGTTACGGGTCCGTTTTCTATTCTCGTGGGGTTCGAAAACGGAATCATGGCGCTCAACGACAGATTGAAACTCCGTTCGATGGTGGTGGGAGAGAAGGGCGACAGAACGTATTTCGCCAGCGAGGAATGCGCCATCCGCAACATGGAACCGAACGTGGAAAGAATATACGCGCCGAAAGGCGGCGAGCCGGTTATCGTCCGCCGCGCCTGACGGGGAGGCGAAAAAAAGGCTCGCGCGGAGCGAAATGCAGAAAGATACGGAGATAACGAAAGATGTATCAGTACGCCGATTACGAAATAAAAAGAGACAGAGAAAGATGTATAAATTGCGGCAGATGCGTGCGCGAATGTTCGAACGGCGCGCATTATTATAAGGAAACGCCGCAGGGCAAAACGCTGCTTGCGGACGAGACGAAATGCGTAAACTGCCACAGGTGCGTGGAAACGTGCCCCGTGCGCGCCATTAAAATAGTAAAATCCGATTTAACGTTTAAAGAGAACAAGTCGTGGAGCGCGCAGAACTTAAAAGAGATTTACAAGCAGGCGCAAAGCGGCGGCGTGCTTTTATCTTCGATGGGCAATCCCGAAGATTACCCCGTATACTTCGATAAAATTTTAATCAACGCCTCGCAGGTAACCAATCCGCCCATCGATCCTCTGCGCGAGCCGATGGAAACGCGCGTGACGCTGGGCAGAAGAACGCGCGAAATACGGCGGGATAAAAACGGAAACATCGTTACGGAACACCCCCCTCGCATTCAACTTTCCATGCCGGTTATGTTTTCCGCAATGAGTTACGGCTCGATCAGTTACAACGCGCAAAAATGCCTTGCGGAGGCGGCGCAACGACTCGGAATCTGTTACAACGCGGGCGAGGGCGGCTTACACGAAGATTTTTACAGATACGGTAAGAACACCGTGGTGCAGGTGGCTTCGGGCAGATTCGGCGTGCATAAGGAATACCTGGAAACGGGCGCGGCAATCGAAATCAAAATGGGGCAGGGCGCGAAACCGGGCATCGGCGGACATCTTCCCGGCGCGAAAATCACGGCGGACGTAAGCCGGACCAGAATGATTCCCGAAGGCTCGGACGCGATTTCTCCCGCGCCGCACCACGATATTTATTCGATAGAAGATCTGCGCCAACTCGTATGCTCTTTAAAAGAGGCGACGGAGCATAAAAAGCCCGTCATCGTAAAGGTGGCGGCGGTGCATAACATTTCCGCCATCGCCAGCGGCATTGCTCGAAGCGGCGCGGATATCATTGCCATCGACGGGTTCCGCGGCGGTACGGGCGCGGCGCCTACGCGCATACGCGACAACGTGGGGATTCCTTTGGAACTCGCCCTCGCTTCGGTGGATAAACGCCTGCGCGAAGAGGGAATACGCGATAACGTTTCTATCATAGCGGGCGGCGCTATCCGCAACAGCGCCGACGTGGTGAAGGCAATCGCTCTCGGCGCGGACGCGGTTTATATCGCCACGGCCGCTCTGGCGGCGCTGGGATGTCATCTTTGCCGTAGTTGTCAGAAGGGCAATTGCAACTGGGGCATCGCCACGCAGGTACCGGAACTGGTGAACAGGCTGAACGTGCAGGAAGGGTGCGGGAGGCTCTGCAATCTGCTGACGGCGTGGAATCACGAAATCAAAGAGATGATGGGCGGCATGGGAATCAATTCCGTAGAGGCGCTGAAAGGCAACCGCCTGATGTTGCGCGGCGTGGGACTGAACGAAAAAGAACTTGAAGTGCTGGGGATTCTGCACGCGGGCGAATAAACGCGGGTAAAGCGTAATACGCCGCAGCATACGAGGAGAGAGTACAGATGACAATCATCGACGCGAAGGGAAAGAGTTATACGAGGCTTAACGAGGAAATCGCCGGGGTAACGGAGGCGCGAATAGAACATTGCGAAGGGCAGCGTTTTTTATGCGACGGCACGTCGGGTAAAAAAATAGAAATCACGGGAGTGCCCGGCAACGCGTTGGGCGCGTATCTCAACGGTTCCGAAATCACCGTATTCGGCAACGCGCAGGACGCCGTGGGCGATACGATGAACAGCGGAAAAATCGTAATTCACGGCTCGGCGGGCGACGCGGCGGGGTACGCCATGCGCGGCGGCGCGATTTACGTGGAAAGAGACGCCGGTTACCGCGCCGGCATACACATGAAGGAATACGGCGATAAAAAACCCGTGCTGGTTATCGGCGGCACGGCGGGAAGTTTTCTGGGAGAATATCAGGCGGGAGGCGTTATCGTGGTGCTTGATCTGCCGCGGAAAGAGAGCAAAGGAAAAAGCGAAAAGAACGGCGCGGGAGAAAGCGGCAAAGCAAGCGTGCGCGGGAGCGTAAACAACACGGAAAACAATAGAAACATCGTGGGATATTTCTGCGGCACGGGTATGCACGGGGGAGAAATATATCTCCGCACGCAAACGCCGCCCGACGATCTGCCGTTGCAGGTGCGTTGCGAACCTGCTTTTGAAAAAGACATGCGGAACATACGCGGCTATATCGGGGAATATTGCCGCCTGTTCAACGCGGACGAAGCGAGCGTGTTGTCGTCGCCTTTTTACGTGCTCCGCCCCGATTCGGCAAACCCTTACAAGCGGCTGTACGTTATGAACTGAGAAAACGTTACGAAACACAAACGAAAACATTTACGTTATTACGGGAGGAACTTTTATGAAAAACACGATTGCCAACGTAACGGAATACGTTAAGGAGGAGGACGTTAAATTTATACGTCTTGCTTTTTGCGACGTAAAGGGAAGAATCAGAAACGTTTCCGTCATGCCCGATCGTCTGGAAAGCGCGTTTCGAAACGGCATATCCTTCGACGGCTCGGCGGCGGGGTTTTCGGGCGCGGAAAAATCCGATTTGTTTCTGTTTCCCGATCCCGATACGCTTACGCTGCTGCCTTGGAGACCTTCGCACGGCAGGGTGGCGCGGCTTTTCTGCGCGATAAAAACGCCCGAAGGAAAAGCGTTTCCGCTCGATTCGCGGCAGATTCTGAAAACCGCCGTGGAATACGCGGCGCAAAACGGTATTTCGTGCAATTTCGGTACGGAATCCGAGTTTTACCTCTTCCGGCTGGACGAGAACGGCGAACGTACGTATATTCCCGCCGATCGCGCCGGCTATATGGACGTGGCGCCGCAGGATAAATGTGAAAATATCCGCCGCGAACTCTGCCTTACCATCGAAGAAATGGGGCTCAGCCCGGAACGTTCGCACCACGAAGAGGGACCGGGGCAGAACGAGATAGATTTCCGCTATTCCGACGCGCTTTCTTCCGCCGATCACGCGGTGATTTTCCGCAACGCCGCGGAGACAATCGCGTATAAAAACGGGTTCTGGGCGTCGTTTCAGCCGAAACCTTTAAAAGAGGAGAGCGGCAGCGGCATGCACATCAACGTTTCCGTAAACAGCGACGACGGACGCGACGTTACGGAAAGTTTCATAGCGGGCGTGCTTTACAGAATTAAAGAGATGACGTATTTTTTAAACAACACGGAGCAATCGTATCAGCGCCTCGGCAAGCAAAAAGCGCCGGATACGATCGCCTGGGGCAGAGAAAACCGTACCGCGCTGATCCGTATTCCCGCAAAGGGCGAAGAAGAAAGCCGACGGTTCGAACTGCGTTCAGCCGACGGAATGGCGAATATCTATCTTGCCTACGCGCTGATTCTGTACGCGGGGACCGAGGGCGTGATAAACGCGCTGCCGCTGCAAAAGGAAAGTACGAACGATTTGTTTATCGCTCGGGAAGGATGCGAAAAATTGCCCCGAAGTCTGCAGGAAGCCGCGGCGATTGCGTTAAACAGCGACTTTATCAAAAAACACATTCCCGTAGAATTTATAAAAATCTGACCTATGGCGACGGAAAGAGAATATTCGGTTCTTGTTGTTTCGTCGTCGGAAAAGGGCGCGGAGTTCATCGGAAAAAATCTGGGCGCCGATTGTTGCGCGTATTATGCCGTAAGCGGCGCGCAGGCGCGGCGCATGCTGGCGGAAAGAGATTTCGACGCGGTGCTCATCAATGCTCCGTTAAAAGACGAAACGGGCGAAGAACTTGCCGAAAAAGCAATCAAAGACACTTACGCGGGCGTACTGCTTCTGGTAAAAACGGAAGCGTACGAAGCCGCGGCTTTTGCCGCGGAAAAATACGGCGTATTCTGTCTGCCCAAGCCCCTTTCCGCTCAGGCGTTTTCCCAGGGCGTGCGCCTGACTCTCGCCGCGAACGTCAGAGTAAAGACGCTGATGAAAAAAACGCAGTCGCTCAAAGAAAAAATGGAGGAGATCAAACTTGTTTCCCGCGCGAAACTTCTGCTTGTTTCCAGACTTTCGTTTACCGAAGAAGAGGCGCACAGATTTATCGAAAAACAGGCGATGGACAGATGCGTGAAAAAATCGGCGGTGGCGTACGATATTATCAAAAATTACGGGGATCGGTAAAAAAATCGTTTCTCATTCGCTTGACAAACGCCGTATAATCTGTAATAATATTTTACGTAATACGCCAAATTCCCGACGCGTTGAAATCGGCGCGGGCGGTTTTCCGGCGGTACGATGAATCGATAAACCAAAAAGGAAGAAACATATGATTTATATCGCTGGCAGTCTGAATATGGATTTGCGTATCGAAGCGCCGTATATGCCTGTGGCGGGCGAAACCGTCACGGGCGGAAACTTTATGACGAACGGCGGAGGAAAAGGCGCCAATCAGGCGTGCGCGGCGGCAAAACTCGGCGGCAGAGTAAAAATGTGCGGCGTGGTTGGCGACGACGCCTTCGGAAAAGCCCTTATCTCTTCGCTGAAAAGCGCGGGGGCGGACGTTTCGCATATCCGTACGGCGCAGGGCGTTTCCACGGGAATCGCGATGATCGTGATTACCGAGGGGAACAACCGTATCATTCTGGATAAGGGCGCGAACGCTTTGCTTTCCGAATCGGATATCGACGAATTTTTATCGGAAGCAAAGCCGGGCGATATATTTCTTACGCAACTGGAAAATCCCGTCGAAACGGTCGGTTACGGGTTGCGGCAAGCCAAGGCAAAGGGAATGTATACGGTGTTGAATCCCGCGCCTGCCAACCTTGAAATCGTTCCGTATTTTACCTACGTGGATTTAATCACGCCCAACGAAAGCGAACTCGCTCTCTTCGGCGGCAAAGACGAACTTTATAAACGCGGAATCAGGCAAATCGTTACCACGCTCGGTTCGAAAGGCTACGAAATTTCGCAAAAACAAGCGGACGGAATAACGGAACATACCTATCCCTGCATTAAGGTGAAAGCCGTGGATACCACCGCGGCGGGGGATACGCTTTGCGGGGGAGTGTGCGTTTTCCTTTCGGAGGGAAAATCGCTGGAAGAAGCGTGCGCGTTCGGCAGTAAGGCGGCTTCTATCGCCTGTACGCGTCCGGGGGCGCAACAATCCGTTCCCACAAGAGAAGAAACGGAAAACTTTTGATTGTTCCGCGGCGGAAATTCGTCGCGCGATTTTCGGCTTTTCGTTGAATTTTTATCGGCTTTTATTATTTTTTCGTATATCCGCATAATAATTACACATAGAAAGCGCGACGAATTCAATCTCTCCGCGCTTTTTTCGGGCGGATTTTTATTTTTTTCGGAAACGGTTCGTAGAGATAAATTCGGAGATATAAATATTTTTTATATCTTAAAGTATGAACATTCGCTTGACATATATACAAAATATGGTATAATAGTAAGTGCTTTTGTTACTATATATTGTGTTTTATGTGGTAAGAGGCGTTTTTTGGGCGCGAGGGGTTGCGCGAAGGGAAAGCGGCGGAAAAGGCAGAACAGACAGGAAAATAAAGGAAGGGAAACAATCGTGAAAATCATTAAGAGAAACGGGCAGGAAGTGCTGTTCGACAGGGAAAAGATCGTAAACGCGGTAAAAAAAGCCAACGAGGAAATGGACGATTTTGCCAAAATCACCGACGATAAAATCATCGCTCTTGCGGCGGACGTAGAGAAAGAATGCAACCATATGGGGCGTTCGGTGTCCGTGGAAGAAATTCAGGATATGGTGGAAGACCGCCTGATGGCGATGAACGCCTTTTCGCTTGCCAGAAAGTACATTACCTATCGTTTTACCCGCGCGCTGGCGCGTAAAGCCAACACTACCGACGCGCACATTCTTACGCTGATCGAATGCAACAACGAAGAGGTGAAACAGGAAAATTCCAACAAAAACCCTACGGTGAACAGCGTTCAGCGCGACTATATGGCGGGCGAAGTTTCCAAAGATCTTACCCGCCGCGTGCTTTTGCCCGAAGATATCGTAGCGGCGCACGACGAGGGAATCATTCACTTTCACGACGCCGATTATTTCGCGCAGCACATGCACAATTGCGATCTCGTCAACCTCGAAGACATGTTGCAGAACGGCACCGTGATTTCGGGCACGCTGATAGAAAAGCCGCACAGTTTTTCCACGGCGTGCAATATCGCCACGCAGATTATCGCGCAGGTGGCTTCTAACCAATACGGAGGGCAGAGCATTTCGCTTACGCACCTGGCTCCGTTTGTGGATATCAGCCGTAAAAAGATACGCAAAGAAGTGGCGGACGAACTTGCGCTTGTTGATATCACCGACGAGGAACATATCGCTCAGATCGCCGAAAAACGGCTGCGCGACGAAGTGCGAAAGGGCATTCAGATGATTCAGTATCAGGTGGTTACGTTGCTTACCACCAACGGTCAGGCGCCGTTCGTTACGGTGTTTATGTATCTGAACGAAGCGCGCAACGATCAGGAAAAGGCGGACCTTGCGCTGATTATCGAAGAGACGCTGAAACAGCGTATTCAGGGCGTGAAAAACGAATCGGGCGAATGGATTACGCCCGCTTTCCCCAAACTCATTTACGTTTTGGAACCGGATAATATCGACGAAAATACAAAGTATTGGTATCTTACCGAACTTGCGGCGAAATGCACGGCGAAGCGTATGGTGCCCGACTATATTTCGGAAAAGAAAATGCTGGAATACAAGGTGGACAAAAACGGCGAGGGGCACTGCTATACCTGTATGGGTTGCAGAAGTTTCTTAACGCCGTATGTGGACGAAAACGGAAAACCCAAGTATTACGGCAGATTCAATCAGGGCGTGGTTACCATCAATCTTGTGGACGTGGCGCTTTCTTCCGAGCGAGACGAGGCGAAGTTCTGGCAGATTTTCGACGAGAGGCTGGATCTTTGCTACCGCGCGTTGATGTGCCGCCACAATCGCCTGAAAGGCACTCTTTCCGACGCGGCGCCCATTCTCTGGCAATACGGCGCGCTGGCGCGGTTAAAAAAGGGCGAAACCATCGATAAATTGTTGTACGGCGGCTATTCCACCATTTCTCTCGGCTATGCGGGGCTGTACGAATGTACGAAATATATGACGGGTAAATCGCATACGGACGAAGAAGCGAAGCCTTTCGCGCTCGCCGTAATGCAGCATATGAACGATAAGTGCAAGGAGTGGAAAGCCAAAGAGAACATCGATTTCTCGCTGTACGGTACGCCGCTGGAAAGCACGACGTATAAATTTGCCAAGTGCCTGCAAAAACGCTTCGGTATCATCGAAGGCGTAACGGATAAAAATTATATTACCAATTCGTATCACGTGCACGTCACCGAAAAAATCGACGCGTTTACCAAACTCAAATTCGAAAGCGAATTTCAGCAACTTTCGCCCGGCGGTGCGATCAGTTACGTGGAAGTGCCGAACATGCAGGATAATATCCCCGCGGTGCTTTCCGTAATGAAATTCATTTACGAAAACATTATGTACGCCGAACTCAACACGAAAAGCGATTATTGTCAGGTGTGCGGCTATAACGGAGAAATTCAGATCGTCACCGATGAATCGGGCAAACTCGTATGGGAGTGCCCTTGCTGCAAAAACCGCGATCAGACGAAGATGAACGTGGCGCGCCGTACGTGCGGATACATCGGCACGCAGTACTGGAATCAGGGGCGTACGCAGGAAATTAAAGACCGCGTTCTGCATCTGTAATAAAAAACGCTATGAATTACGCAACAATCAAATGGACGGATATCGCCAACGGAGAGGGAGTGAGAATTTCCCTCTTCGTTTCGGGTTGCACAAGGCGGTGCAAAAACTGTTTCAACGCCGTCGCGTGGGATTTCGATTACGGATCTCCTTTTACAAAAGAAGTGCAGGAAAGCATTTTGCAGGGGCTGGAAGCGGATTATATTTCGGGGCTTTCCCTGCTTGGCGGCGAGCCTTTGGAACCGGACAATCAGCGCGCGCTGCTGCCTTTCGTACGCGAAGCGAAAAAGCGCTTTCCGCAAAAAAACGTATGGTGCTATACGGGCAACACGTTCGACCCCGAAACGGGACTTTTGAAAGAGAAAGAAAAAAACACCGAAGTTACGGAAGAATTGCTCTCGTATATCGACGTGCTGGTGGACGGCGAATTCATCGAAGAAAAAAAGAATATCCGTTTAAAATTCCGCGGCTCTTCCAATCAGCGCGTACTCGACGTAAAAAAATCTAAAATTTTAAAAACTCCCGTGTTTTATCTTGATTAAATTATAAATACCTGCTATAATAAAAACAGCGGGTATTTTATTTTTGTTTACCCCGCGCGGGAAACGCTGTGCGGAGGGAAACGCTGTGCGGAAAAAGCCGATGAAAAACGATACGGACAGAATGACGGAAAAAAGAAAAACGGATAAAATTTTGTTTATTGTTGCAACGGCGCTGTTCGTTATAGCCCTCGCGCTTTGGGGTGCGGCTTTCGTACTGTTTAAAACGGGAGAGTTTGCGCCCGATCACAGTCGCTATTTTATAGCGTGCCTTTTGCTTGCCTGCGGCGGCATAAGCGCGCTTAGTTCGGCCGCGTGTCTGTTCTTTTCGCCGCTCGTCCGGGATAAATGCAGACGCGTCTGTCCGTTTTGCGGAACGAAAATTTCGAAGAAAGACGATTTTTGCGGCGGTTGCGGCAAGCGCCTGCGTTGAAGGCGTAAAACCGCGATCGGAAAAAACCAAAGACGAATCTCCTCAGTGCCGGATATCGCTCTTCGTCATCCTTTTACACAGATGGGGGAAAGGGAACTTATATAATGTCAAACTTTTTGATACGAACGTTTAAAAGCGAAACGTGGAGAAAAAATGCTCTTTCCGTTTTGCGGAGTTATCTGAACAGTTATTGGTTCTACGTGTTGCAGATTCTTGTCGCCGCATTTTTCGTATGGCTGAGGCAGGAAGTACTCGGAGCGGTGGTTTTCGGAATTCTGCTCGGCGCGATTCTGGTGATCTGCAACGATATCCGCGCCACCACGTTGCCCTTTCTGATTATATCCACCATTACCACAAACCGCTATGATTCGTACGATACATATATCGTTTTTGTAAAATATATTCCAATCGCCCTGGCGTGCCTTGTCTATCATTTTTTAATATACCGCAACAGATTCGTCGTAGGCGAAAGCGCCAAAGGAATTTTTGCGGTGAGCGTGGCAATCTGTTTCAGCGGCATGGGGCGTTTTACGTTTATGGATTACGTTTACGGCTCGTATTACTTTTTCGGCTTGGGGTTCGCCATGCTGATCGTTTACGCGCTGATGCGTTCGCAGTTCGACGACGACAAAGAAGAATACCGCATGAAATTCGCGTTTTTAATGACGATGATGGGCGTTTTGTGCGGATTTATGATAGCGAACGGTTATTATCGTTTGTACGTTGATAAATCAATCAGCGTTTTACAACACGAAGGTTTTTCGCAGAACAATCTTGCAACGATTCTGATGTTGGCAATGCCGTTTCCGCTGTATCTTGCGCGCAAGAACAGGTTTATAGCGTTCGGTTCCGTGGCGATGCTCGGCTTCCTGGTTCTTACCAGATCGCGCGGCGGACTGTTGTTCGGTTGCGTGGAATTTTGCGTATGCGCGGCGTTGTGGGTTTTTTCCGCATTAACGAAGCGCCGCAGAAAAATCCGGTTGTTCATATGCCTCGGCGCGCTGCTGGCGGCCGTATGCGCTCTTTTGCCGTTTATCATAGAAATGGTATTGCCGAGGTTCGGAGGGGATATCACAAACGAATCGCGTTATAAAATGCTTTGGGAAGGGCTTAGAAAATTTGTCAAGCGCCCCCTTTCGGGTTATGGTTTGCTCGATAACGATCTGAATTACGAAGGAATGCGTAAAAAGGGCGCGCTCACCTGGTATCATATGATGCCGATGCAGATCATCGGCGGTATGGGGTTGATCGGCGTGTTTTGCTACGGATATCAGATGTTCGGCAGAATAAAACTGATATTAACAAAGAAAAATCGCTGGTCGCTTGTGCTCGGTATTTCCTATCTCGGTATATTGATGATGAGTTGCGTGAACCCGGGCGAGTTTTGTCCGTTGCCGTTCGAACTTCTCACCGTTATGCTGTTTATCTTTCAGGAAGTGCGCCTGCAGACGTCGCGTCCCCTGTATCGCGACGTGCGGCAAAAAGGAATTTGCTGATCGGCTCCGCGTACGTTTACCGTGCGTTCCAAGAAAAAAAACGTATAAAAAAATAGTTCCGCCGCATATGATAAATTATGGAATTTTTCCGGAAAAAAACAGGAAAAAGCCGTATGCGGACGGAATTTTTTTCTTTTCGATTGCGCGATTTACGTTTTTCGGCGAACGCTTTAAAAAAAGCGGCTTTTTGCCTTTTGATTGCATCGTGCGTTGCCTTCACGGCGTTTTCGTGTTTTTATGCCGCGCAAACAACCTTTGCGCAGGAAATCGTACTGAATAAAACGTTTTATTTCCTGATTGCAAACGGCGATAACGCGCAAGCCTGCCTTGCTTTAACGTATCAGTACGGAGGCGCGGGATATGCTTTGAATCGCGACGGAAACGAGTATGCCGTATACGCGTGTTACAACGATGAAAAAGAGGCGGAAAACGCCAGCGAAACGCTGCTGAAAAACGGCAGAAAAGCGTTTATTTTGCCGCAACGGTGCGGCGCCGTATACCTCCGTACCCGCGCACAGAAAGCGAGAAAAAACGAAATTTCGGGGTGGCTGGTTACGCTGGAAGATTGCACGGAAGCGCTTTCGTTTTCCATCGACGGAGCGGAAAGCGGAAACATGAGTCAATCGGCGTTGAAAAGCGCGGCAAAATCCGTGGAAAGCGTGCTGCGTTCGTTGTGTAAAAGCGTTTCTTCCGATACGGATAAACCTATAAAACGTTGCGCGGAATCGTGCGCGGAATATAGCAAAGAACTTAGCGATATTGCGGAGTCGGTTGTATTCGCGCGGGATTTGAGACGCGTTCATGCGGGTATGTGCGACGAATATATTCGTCTGGCGTCGGCGTACGCTCTGTAAACGCATTAAATCGTCCGTGCAGAGAAAAATCGGTAAAAGTCGAAAAAAAATTTGTAACGGCATAGAAAATCGCTTGCTTTTTTTTTGTATATAGAGTATAATGTACAGGCTTACAGCGATAACGCGAGCAGGCATTTATGCTACTGTGGCTCAGTTGGTAGAGCAGCTGATTCGTAATCAGCAGGTCGCCGGTTCAAGTCCGGCCAGTAGCTCCATGTTGGCAGTACAAAAAAGCTGTCAATTCAAGAAAAGCGAGTATTTTGCATAAATACTCGCTTTTTTCTTGTCTAAAAGTGCATAATTATTGAATAAACGTCAAATTTATGCAGGCAAAAAACGGGCAAAATGTTGCAAAAATACAGCTGTCATTTCTCGACGTGTCAGACTCGAACTAACGACATCTGATTTTAACGGTCTTGAATAATGTTTTATTCTAAATAGATAGTCTCCTGATCCTCTTTTAGGAGGATTTTGATATGATTCGTGATGTTTTGGCTATGCGGGATCAATTTTTCATAATTACACAAGTATTCTATAGTAAGTAAACAAGTGGCTATTATAATTTGAGTAATTTTTATCTATAATATAGGGGAACTGTTGTTCTGTGATTTGTAAAGAGGAGTTCCCCAATGAATGTTTTAGATAAAATTGAAAAACTCCGGCTTGACCGTGGTTGGTCGGTATATCGTCTTGCGGAAAAAGCTGGTATTACTGATAAGTGTATTTATAACTGGTATAATAGAAATACTATGCCGTCCATTGAAACAATAGAAAAGATTTGCGAAGCGTTTGGAATGACTTTGAGCCAGTTTTTTGCGGAGGGTAATTTGATAGAAGTTGATGAGGAATTAAAGGAGCTATTTGACGACTGGCGCTCATTGACAGAGGAGCAAAAGAAGGCAGTCAAAGTGATGATAAATACATTCAAAAAGTAAAGATGAACGCGTATCCTGACAGGGTACGCGCTTTTTTTATTTATAGCAAGATGTCGAAAAAACATCACACCATACTATTTACATATACGACATTTTATGATATAATAACACTATGCTGGTAAATTCTACTTATTTCCAAGGAGGATGAAATGCGCACAGGAAGTAAACAAAAGTTGAAATATGTCATTATTTTGGAAATACTTCGGCAGGAAACAGATGCAGATCATCCTATGCAGACAAATACCCTGTTAAAGAAACTTGAAGAACAAGGGATTGAATGTAGTCGAGAAACTTTATATAGTGACATTAAGGCTCTGAGTGAGAACGGCTTTGAAATTTTTTGCAATCGTAGTTCATCTAATGAGTACTACATAGAAGACAGGGGCTTTGATGTGCCGGAGATACGGATTTTAATTGATGCTGTAAATGCTGCCTCTTTTATCACGCCCAAAAAAACGGTTGAACTGGTTGGTAAGGTAGCGGCGCTTGGTGGCAGTCATCGTGGCGAAATTATGAAAAGCGAAACAAGAATTTATAACACGACTAAGCACTCTAATGAATACATCTATTATAACATAAATGAAATTGAACTTGCGATCACTCTAAAGAAAAAGGTGTCCTTTTATTACTTCGACTATAATGAGAAAAAAGAAAAGGTGTTTCGCAAAGACAAAAAGCGCTACTATATCAATCCGTATGCAATGCTAATCAGTAACGACAATTACTATCTTATCGGATATAATGACTTTTATAAAAATTTTTTGCACTTTCGTATAGACAGAATGACGGAGACAAGAATCAGCCACTATGATATTGTTGAATCAGAAGAAATCGACGAGTTTGATTTGGCAAAACACTATCGGCAATTGTTCGGTATGTATAGTGGGGATGAGGAGACGGTCAAATTGAGCTTCGATAAAAGCCTGATTGACGTCGTCATCGATAAGTTTGGGGAAAGCGTGGAATTGACGCCTCAGTCAGTTGGCTCTGTTGAGACGGAGGTTGATGTTCAGGTAAGTCCGCAATTTATTGCGTGGGTAAACTCGTTTGGGAATAAGATGAAAGTAATAAGTCCCAAGAAAGTATTGGATAAAATTAAAAGCGCATTGCAATCTGCGCTGGAACAATACGAATGAGGTGGAGTATATGGGTGTAACAAAAACTGACTTTATGAGAGGGATGCAGTGCCCGCGAATGCTTTGGCTCGATAAACATCATCCAGAGTTAAAAGTGATTCCACCTGAAGTGCAAGCATGTCTTGACGCGGGAAATGAGTTCGGCGATAAGGCAATGGGAATGTTTGGACCGTTTGTGGAAACGACAACATACAAGGCAGACGGGAAATTAGATTATAATGCCATGTTGCAAAAAACAAAAGAATGTATAGAGGAGAAAGTTCCTGTAATATGTGAAGCTGCGCTGATGTTTTACGGAAACTATTGTGCTTTGGATATATTGCGAAAAAACGGCGCAGGGTGGGATATTTATGAGGTAAAAAATAGTTCATATGTGGAAGAGCAGTTCGTCAAGGATATATCATTTCAAAAATATATTGCTTATAAGTGTGGCTTAAAAATAATAGATTGCTATATCGTGTATCACGGATCAAATGAAGAAAGTCCGTTTGAGATTGAAAAAGTGACAGATAGAGTTCGCCAAAACTATCGGTATATAGACGATAATATTTGGCGTTTAGGCAAAGTAAAAGCGAGTACAGAAGAGGTACTTGAGGAAACTGGAGAACATTGTGAGCGCCCTTATCGGTGTTGGTAACGTTTTAAAGGACAAGTATCGCATTGTGGCTCTTTGCGATATCAATCCCGATCGACTGAATAAATTCGGGAATATGTTCGGCGTCTCCGAGGAAAACAGATTTTCGAACGAAGAGGAGTTCTGGAAAGAAAAGAGAAGCGATTTGTTACTTGTTTGCACGCTGGATCGGTTGCACGTTCCCATGGCGGAAAAAGGGTTGAAACTCGGTTACGATCTGTTGCTGGAAAAACCGATTTCGGACGATCCGGCGGAACTGAGAAAATTGCTTTCCGTTGCCAAAGAAAGCGGACGTCGCGTTGTGGTATGCCACGTTCTGCGTTACACCGCTATGATGAGAAAGATTAAAAGTCTGCTGGACGACGGCGCGATCGGCCGACTCATTTCGGTGGATCATACCGAAAACGTGGTGTTCTGGCACGAAGCGCATTCCTACGTGCGCGGAAACTGGCATTCCAAGGAAGAAACGACTTCTATGATTATGGCTAAATGTTGCCACGATCTGGATTTGTTGCAATATTTTATCGGGAGCAAATGCAAATCGGTATCTTCTATGGGGGATCTGCGGTATTTCAAAAAGGAAAACGCTCCCGAAGGGTGCGCGGACAGATGCTGGCAATGTAAATATGCGGATACCTGCGTATATAGCGCGAAACGGATATATATCGAGCAGTGGAAGAACGTAGGTTGCCCGGAAAACGAATTCCCGTTCAATCTGGTGACGGACGCTTCTCCCACAACGGAAGAAGCGCTTGAAAAAGCCGTGAAGGAGAGCCGCTACGGTAAGTGCGTGTTCAGATGCGACAACGACGTAGTGGATAATCAGACGACGATTATGCAGTTTGAAAACGGCGTTACGGCAACGTTGAAAATGGAAGCGTTCGTAAAATACGGCGGAAGAGACATTCGCTTCTTCGGTACGGAAGGCGAACTGGAACTTTGCGAATCCAGGAATATCATTGTATTAAAGAAATATTTCGGCGAAGACACCGTCTGGAAAATTTCCGAATTGGTCGACAATCTCGGCGGTCAGGGAACGGGCGCGCACGGCGGCGGCGATCACAGAATGATCGATAATCTGTACACGATTCTGACAAACCGGGACGAAGCCCCGGAAACCTCTCTGGAAAAATCCCTTGAAAGCCATTATATGGCCATCGCCGCGGAGGAATCCAGAATGCAGGGCGGAAAACTAATAGAATTGGATCGGTTCAGAAAATAAAAATTTCAGGAGGAAAATCATGAAAAAACTGTTCTCGCTTATCACCTGCGGAATCATGTCGCTGAGCGCTCTTTTTCCTTTGGCGGCTTGCGGTAAGGACTCGCAGGGAGTAGTTGAAGGAAAATACAACGTAACGGTAGCCGTTCAGAAAGAGGGCGGCGAAGTGGAATTGATGGAGATTTATAAACAAAAATACGAGGAACTCCATCCCGAAGTAAATATCGTTATCAAAGATTTCAAAGGGGCGCTTTTCCAGAGTTACATGTCGAAATACGCCATGAGCGAAAACGATCTTCCCATGATGATCTGGATGCCCGACGATCAGTTCGACTATTATGCCGCCGCGGGTTATTTCGTTGATTTGCGTCCCTATTACGAGCAGAGCGCGGATACCGATTATACGCTGTATTACGAAAGTATGTTGCATGCGGCGTCGTATGCAGACGAATTCAGACCGACAACGGCTTATACCGGCAGTTACGAGGGAGAGAAGAGCGATTCCCGTCAATACGGGCTTTACTTCGCTCCGAGAGACTATAACCAGATTGCCATTGTATATAACAAGAACCTGTTCAACGAATTCGGTATTGAGGTTCCCGATACGTCGGAAGGGTGGACGTTTAAAGAATACGTGCAGTTGATCAACGAAATCGCCGTGAAAATCAAAGACGGCGGAAATAAACATCTTGCAAAACGCGCGGCGAATCTTTTCTTGCCCTGGGAGCCCGTGTATACAACGATTTTCAACGAACTCGGCACAGACGGTCTGACGAAAGACGGCGTATACAATATGGATAGCGAAAAGAATAAGGAAATATGCGCTTACCTTTACGATAATATTTACGATACCAAGCAATGTTTCGACGCAAACGACGCCTTTTCCAAAGGAACGGTGTTCATGACGACGGCGTCTCACGCAACGATAATGACCTTTATGGAAAAGATCAAAGATAAGAACGGAAACCCCGCGATTGACTTTTTGCCGTATCCCACGGAGTATGTGGCGGCCGGCTGTTCGGGTTACGGCATCACCAGTATACACGAAAAGGAAGAGCAGACGGTGGACGGCGTAACAAAAACTTCGGGCGAACTCTGCTGGGATTTCATCAGGTTTATCATTTCGGAAGAAGGGCAGGAACTTGGCGGCGAAGCGGGTTATATTCAGCCCATTTTAAAATCTCTTGCCGAAACGGGCAAGTGGCTCACCGCGTTGGATCCCACGATGAATCATCGGGCGTTTGCGTTCGGTAAGGAGTTGAAACAGAACACGTTCAACGTTTACGACCCGCAGTGCCGCGACGGTTTGCGCAGCATATTCACGACGACGTTCGGCGCGTTGCAGAACGAGGTTACCGGTGTTCCGGCGACGATGGAGAAGAACACGTTCCCCAAATACAAGGCGGCGTTTGCCAAAGAAGTAGTATTTTTTGATCAGAGTAAATATGAGAAATAAAACAGAAAACAAGAAACCTTATAGTTTCAGACAATTCAAAAAGGATTACGGGGGGATCGTCTGGTGCATTCCGGTTTTGCTCGGAATTCTTATCTTCACGGTCTTTCCCATGGGCACTTCTTTGTATTGGAGTCTGGGGGAATACCGTCAGGTATCCAGCACCCTCAGCGGGCAGAGTCAATATACATGGAAAGGTCTGGCGAATTATGTGGAGGCGTTTACGGACGATTGGGGCAGAGTGTACGGATCGTTCAAAGCGACCTTTATATACGCTTTGGTTACCATTCCCGTAGGCATGGTAGGCTCGTATGCGCTGGCGCTCTTTATGAATCAGAAAACGAAAGGAATCGAGGGATTCCGCGTCGTCTATTACCTGCCTTGCATCGTGCCCGCCGTTGCGGGAACGCTGATGTGGGATGCGGTGACCGACGTGGATTACGGCTATATCAACGCGATTCTCGTAAACGTGTTCGGCGCAAACCCCTATCCGTTTTACAGTTCGGCAAAGACCGTTTATCCAACGATATTGATGTTGAGCGTTTTCGGCTGGGGCGGCAACATGATTATGTGGTTGGCGCAGATGAAAAACGTTCCGGATGAGATGTATGAATCTGCAGATCTTGACGGTGCCTCGTATTTTAAAAAGGTGTTCAGCATTACCGTACCGATGACGACTTCGATGATTCTGTACCAGTTGATCATGAGCATCATCGGCGCATTGCAGACATTTTCGGCGTATTATCCAATATTTACCAACCCTGCGAACAGTGCGGCGAAAGATCAACTTAATTTCATCGGGATTTATATTTATGAAGAAGCCTTCGTCGGGAAGAATTTCAGTTACGGCTGTACGCTCAGCTGGCTGTTGTTCCTTGTAATCGGTATACTGACGGCTCTCGTGTTTAAAACGAGCAAATGGGTTTACTACGGGGAGGAACAATAATATGGAAAATGTTAAAGATGTGTTCTTCCTTAAAAACAGACGCGTGAGGAAAACGGTAAAAAACGTTTTATCTTACATTTTCCTCGTTTTGTTCGCACTTTTCTTTCTGTTTCCGATTTTCTGTTTGCTTTTACAATCCGTTATGCCGGATGAGGAATTAAGTCAGTTTACCGTATTTCCTTCTTATTTTAACTTCGAATCTTATAAAACGGCGTTCAGCGATCTGTCGTTGTTAAAGTATCTGGGGAATACCGTATTGCTGGTTATACTCAATATTTTCGGCTCCACGGTGATGTCTTCGGTTACGGCGTTCGGGCTTTCCAAGGTGAAATTCAAAGGACAGAATTTTGTTTTTTCTCTGATTCTGGCAACTGTGTTTTTGCCGTCGACGGTGACGAGTATTCCTCTTTATGCAATGTATCTGAAACTCGGCTGGACGACGACAAACTATCCTTTGTGGGTACCGCTGTTGTTCGGCGGCGGCGCGATGAACATCTTTCTTATGCGTCAGTTTATGCGGGGTATCCCCAAGACGTATACCGAAGCGGCTATATTGGACGGTGCGAGCAATTTTCACATTTATCTGAATATTGTATTGCCGCTGATTAAACCGATTATGATCTATCTTGCCGTGCAGACCTTTTTCGGCGTCTGGAACGACTTTCAGGGGCCTCTTATGTACCTTGAAGAAGAAACTCAATACACGCTTTCCCTTGCCCTGTATCTGGAATACGGGCAGCCGAACGATCCGCTCAACGTGACGATGGCTGTCGGCGTGTTGATGATGATTCCCTGCGCCGCGCTCTTTGCGGTTTTCCAGAAACAGTTGATCGAAGGAGTTTCCACGGTGGGAATCAAAGGCTGATTGCCTGAAAACATTATTTTGATCCTTTTGCGGGGCGGAAGAACGGCGTAACTTTTTCCCCGCATGGAAGTAAAAAAATTTGAGGGGTATAAACATGAAGAAACTCACAAGAAACATCTTGAGCGCGTTTTTCGCGTTCGCATTCTTGCTTGTTGCGGCAATGGGTATCGTATCCGTGACGAGCAAAGCGCAGGCGGATACTTTGCCTGAAACGACGGTTACGAAAATCCAGCATAGAGACGCTAATTGCAACCGTTTAATTCTTTTTCTGGAAAATACCGATTATTCAACGGTAGGCGCAACTACGGAAGCGCCCGGCGAGGTGGAAGCGACGGGCGTTACCATGCTGGATAATATCCGGCTCTATCTTGATGACAATGTGTACGTAACGTTGCGGACGGCCCGGAACAGTAGCGGACCGATCTATTATAACGTGTGGGGTGAAACAAACAGCATTTGTCTGGATACGAAAGCGGAATACGGCTTGGGGAAGATTAAATATCTCACCGTTCTCGACGGATGCGTTTTCCCTTCCGCAGCCACCCATGCGGCCGGATACGTTCAGAAAGGAAACGTGACCTACCGGAACGAGGGGTACGGTACGTCGGGCGATTGCACGTCGTGGACGAAGACGGATACCGCCAAGACGGACGGAGGAGTTGCCGTCAACGTGAAGAAGATTGAAATCAGAGATGACCGTTTGTTCTTCTATTTCGACGGGAACGATTATGCTGATGCAACCGCAAACAGCGACGCAAGCGCGGCGTTTGCTGCCTGCAACATCATGCAGAACGTAACGATCTGGACGAGCGAGACAACCGGCGTTTCTCTTGCGGAGGCGGCGAAGCAGGGCGGCTCTAAATTCTACAATCTTTATGCTTCCGGCGCAATCGCGTTGGAGATGGGGGCGAATTACGGCGCGGCTCAGGTGAAGATGGTTACGGTGAAAAACGGTTGCCAGTTCCCCGATAACAACGGGAACGTCGCCTTTGTTCAGTGGCAGGACGTTACCTATCGCAGCGGCGGGGTCGGCGAAGACGGAAATGCGGTTGCCTGGACGGTAACGGATACTCCTTCCGAAGGATTGAAAGTGACTGCCGTTACCAAAGTTCAGGTGAGAGACAATAAACTCTTTATTTTCCTTTCCAAACAGAACTTCGATCAGGCGACAGTGAACGCGGGCGCAGACGATCATATTGTTTCGGACGCATTACTGGAAAACATCGAAATATATGCGGGCGAAACGCACGCCTCGTTGAAAAATGCGATGAGCGCAGGCAAAAACGCCTGGTATAATCACTACGGCGACATGGGGTGCCTGGCGATCGCGCTGGACGGTTCGGTTTACACGAATGCAAGCGTAAGCAAAATCGTGGTTAAGGAGGGTTGTGAATTCCCTTCGGCTTTAACCGGCGCAAGCGCGTATATTACCGATAAAGAAGCCGCCTTCGTAAGCGGCGGGCTCGATGAAAACAAACAGTCTACGAAATGGACGTACGCACCCGAAGAAGTATATCTGAGAGCGAACGCCGCTCATATCAGAGGCGGATACCGCACGACAGACGGAACCATCGACGATAAACTGCTGATCTTCTTTGCTACCGCAACGGATATTGTTGACGCACCCGCAACTACTCCAATCGACAAAGACAAAGCGGCCGCTTATAACTTCCTGGATAAGATTATGCTTTATACGACCGTAGACGCGGATCCCGTTTCTTTAAAACAGGCCTACACGTCGGAAACCGCGACGGGCGAAATGTATTACAACATCTGGGGCGAACAGAATTGTATC
Organism: Clostridia bacterium; assembly: GCA_028720205.1. Lineage (GTDB taxonomy): Bacteria > Bacillota > Clostridia > Christensenellales > Borkfalkiaceae > Scatosoma. The sequence goes on along the minus strand of JAQYLE010000058.1, from coordinate 6,875 downwards.
GCGGTTCAGATCGGGAAATACAGCGCCGATGAAATCGTTAAAATCTACATTCCCCAAGGAACGGAATTCCCTTCGTACGAGTACACCTCCGGCAATCTCGTTACGGTGAAAAAGTACGTTGCGGCAGAGAATATTTATCTGAAGGACTGGGCTCCGACGCAAGAAAACCACGCCTTCTTCTCCACGAACTGGGCTGTGGACAGAAATTACGGCGAAATCGGTGCAACGGGCGTTACTTTTGCGGACGCCACTCTTGAAATTTCGTTGACGGGTACCGATTATCCCACCGAAGGAGCAAAACGGATAGATAACTATTTCGAGTATAATCTGGCATGTTACGACCATATCACGTTCGACGGCGTTTCCCTTGCCGATTATATCGACGAAAATGAAATTACGTCAATCGACTCCTGGATCAACGCGACCGCTTACGGTACGTTCGCCATCCGCATCGAAGGGTTGCAGGCGCCCGCTAAGATCATTATCCGCCAGGGGTGTCAGTTGCCGATTTACGCCAACACCGTGGGCGGCGTTGAGATTCACGACGTTTTGTATTACGAGGTGAGCGAATCCGTCATGTTCGTGAAACAGGAGGACGGTTCTTACAAAAAGTCGGAAAAAGTAACCTGGACTGTAACTTTTGACGGCGGAAACGCCGTGGAAGTCGAGGACGGCGGAACGGTTGCTCAATTGCCCGTCGTTGAAAAAGCCGGCTATAAATTCCTCGGCTGGAAATTGAACGGAGCAGACTTTACAACGTCTACCGTTATTACCGCAGACGCGAACGTTCAGGGAAAATGGGCGAAGGTATATACCGTTACGTTTGATACGCAGGGCGGAAGTTCTGTCGATAGTCAGGTTGTGGAAGAAGAATCCTATATCACTAAGCCCGAAGATCCCGTGAAAGAAGGCTACGTGTTCCTCGGCTGGGTAGACGCCGACGGCAACGAATTCGATTTCAACGCGGCAATCACTTCCGACGTCACCGTTGTGGCGAACTGGAAAGCGGAAAAGAAAGGCGGCTGCGGCGGCATGGCGGGGGCAGGTCTCGGATGCGCGGCAGTGTTGATCCTTGGTAGCACAACGCTCTTTAAGAAGAAGAAAGAGAACTGATTATCTTCACTTGAACGCGGGGAGGACGCTTAATGCGTCCTCTCTATGCGTTACTTTCAGCGAGGTAGGAACAATATGGGCGCAGAAAAAAAGAAATATTATCTGGTTTGTAATTCACATCTGGATCCCGTATGGATGTGGGATTGGGACGAAGGTGCTTCGGCGGCGCTTTCAACCTTTTATCAGGCTGAGAAGTTATTGAGCGAATCGGATTTCGTGTTTTGCCACAACGAAGCGTTGTTGTACGAATATATCGAAGAATATTCTCCCGCTATATTTTCCGCAATTCAGGAGCAGGTAAAAGCGGGAAAATGGAAGATTATGGGCGGTTGGTATTTACAGCCCGATTGCAATCTTCCCTCCGGGGAATCTTTTGTGCGGCAAATCAGGAGAGGGCGTAAATATTTTTCCGAAAAATTCAACGCAAGACCGACCGTTGCGGTTAATTTCGACAGTTTTGGTCATTCCGTCGGTCTGGTGCAGATTTTAAAAAAGACCGGCTATGAAGGATACCTGTGTTGCCGCCCGATGAGTTGGGATAAGGACATGTCGCCCTTACCGGATACGGAATTCATCTGGCGGGGCAAGGACGGCAGCGAAATAAAAGTATCCCGCGTGGACGATCTGACGCTGTACTGTTCCGGATTCGGCACGGCGAAATCCGATCTGGAAAGAAAAGCGCAACTCTATAAAGAAAAATCCGTGGGATTGCTCTTGTGGGGAGTCGGGAATCACGGCGGAAATCCTTCACGAAAGGACATCAGCGACGTAAACGAAATGATTTCGACGGGAAAACTCGGCGGGGAAGAATGCGAGATAAAACATTCTACTCCGGAAGAATACTTTTCTGCGGCGAAATACGAAAAGGTGTTCGATAAATCGATGCAGCCCTGCCTGATCGGTTGCTATGCTTCGATGAGCGCCGTAAAACAAACGCACGTGAAGTTGGAAAACGCTCTTTTCGAAACGGAAAAGATTTGTTCTCTCGCGTATATGAACGGGTTGATAAACGACTATCCGGAAAAAACGTTTACCGATGCGGAGCGCGCGCTTTGTAAATTCGAATTTCACGATCTTCTGGCGGGAACGGTTTGCCGCGCGGCGGAAGAAAGTTCTCTTCTGTTGGCGGGAGAGGCGCTTACCCGTTTAAAAAAGGAATACGACAAAGCGTTTTTCGCTTATTGCGAACAACACGAAAAGGCGGATGAAGGCGAATTTCCCATTTTTGTTTTCAACGGCAGTCCGTATAAGCGAAAAGCCGTTATCGAAGGGGAATTTCTTATTCCGGACAGCCTTGTTTCGGATACGCGGCAGTATTCTCTTACGGTGAAACAGAACGGAAAAATTGTGCGCAGTCAGGTGATCAAGGAAGGCGTCAACATCAATTACGACCGTCGGAAACGGGTGATTTTTGTAGGAGAGTTGCCGGCAGGCGACGTTGCCCGTTTCGACGTAACGGTGAAAATCACCCCGAAAAAGCAATTCGTCAAGCCTGCGGAAATCGTGGAGGAAGATTGTTTCAAAACGGCGTCGATCGGCAGAGAAACGGGTTTGCTCCGCCTGTCGTTCGGCAAAAAAACGTTAGCGGAAAACGCGTTTTGTCCCGTGATGTTCGACGACTACCCCGATCCGTGGGGGTGGGGTATGCGTAAAATCGGTACGAATCCCGTCGATTTCGGGCTTTCTTCCTGCGATAAAGGAATTTTTGCAGGGTTAAAGAACGTGAACGTCGTTGAAGACGGAGACGTCGTAACGGAAGTAGAGGCGCTTTACGAACAAAATTGCAGTTTCGTCCGTATGGACTATAAGATATACAAAGATTTTCCGTATATCGACGTGACCGCAGACGTTTTGTGGAACGAAAAAGACAAGGGGCTGAAACTGCGTATTCCTACGCCGTTGAAAGGCGCGTTTATCGGGCAGATTCCCTACGCCTGCGACGAGTTTGAAAAAAACGGGGAGGAAATAACGGCGCACCGCTTTATCGGCGTGGAAGACGGAGAAAACGTTCTGTACGTTGCAAACGATTGCGCATACAGTTTTTCCGCCGATGAAAACGGATTATACGTAACTTTGCTGCGGGGTGTCGCGTACTGCGCCCATCCTATCGGAGACAGACCACTGCTTGAAAAAGACCGTTACGTTCCTTTTGTTGAAGACGGCAGGCACACCTTCCGTTTCCGGATCGGGTATTGCAAACGCAGCGAGGTGGAAAACGCCGTACAGGAATTCGTTACTAAAAAAGACGGACTCAATTACTTCCCGCACGGCGATACGAAAGAACGAAAAAAATTCGAAATTTCAAACAGGGCGATTTCCTTGTCTGCCTGTTATTACGAGGACGGGGAATACGTGTTACGATTGTTCAATAACAATTCCGTCGCGGAAACCGCCCGTATCGGATGCGGAGGAGTGACGGCGGAGTGGAGTTTCGGAAAGTACGAGGTGAAGACGGTGCTCTTCAACGGGAAACGGTTCGAAGAAAAAAAAGTATGGCTGTAACGAATACGCTCCGGCACAGGGCGATACGCTGATTCCGATTGCGGAAAGTTTTTAAGGAATGCACATATATAAGGCAGGTTTTCAGGAAAGGACGGCTATGGAGAATAAAGGCAATAATAACGGTTTTGATTTTTCCTGCGGAAAAGCGAATATCGCGCTTGAACTCGACGGGTATTACGTCTGGGACAGTTGCGTTATAGCGGCGAAAGGCAGATATTACATGTTTGCTTCGCGGTGGAAAGAGGAACTCGGATTCGGTTGGAACTGGCTTTTTAACAGTGAAGTATGTCGGTTTGTTTCGGATAAACCGCAGGGGCCGTATCGGTTCGATAAGGCGGTATTGCCGAGACGGGGCAGAGAGTTTTTTGACGGAATGAATACGCACAATACCTGCGTTAAGTTCTGGAACGGCAAATATTATCTGTACTATATGGGGACGACCTACGGCGGAGAAATACCGACGGGCAGCCTTATTAACGAACAGTACGCTATGGAAACGTGGAACAGAAAGCGTATCGGCGTGGCGGTTGCCGACGATATCGATAAAGATTTCGTTCGTCGCGACGCTCCTGTTTTAGCGCCGCGCGACTGTTCTCATTGGGATTGTACCGTAACAACCAATCCGTCCGTGGCAATATTGCCAAGCGGTAAGACATATATGATTTATAAATCCCGCCGTGCCTTTGGAAAGCCGCTGCAACTCGGCGTTGCCGTAGCGGATAAGCCGGACGGAAATTTCGAAAGGCTTACCGAAGATCCCATATTCCGATTTGCAGACGAAAACAAGCATATCGAAGATCCTTTTTTGTGGTATGACGAAAAACGCGGCAAATTTTGTATCATCGCGAAAGACGACAGTAAAAACGGCGATCGGGGAATCACGGGGGAATGGGGGGCCGGATTTTATGCGGAAAGCGACGACTGCATTCATTTTGAAATCGGCGAATCTCCAAAAGCATATTCTCGTCTGCTGGAATGGGAAGACGGAAGAAAAACCGTGCAATGCAACCTAGAACGCCCGTCTCTGCTGTTTAACGGGAACGGCGAACCCGCCTGTCTTTTCTGTGCGAGCGGCAACGGCAGCGCCCCGTATTGTTTTGAAGGAAAGACTTACGTTGTGTGCATAGGATTATCTCCGCGCGGAAAAATTTAAGGACTATTCGTCAAAATTCGGTTTACGGGCACAATATGTTTAATAATATTCATGATTTACAGTGCGGACAAAAAGATTCCGATAAAGAGTTTAAATACGAAACGATCAAGACGGTTTTACCCGCAAAAAACCAATTATTACAACTTGCCAACGACGACGTTGCAAAATGGTTTACCCCGTATCATCCGAACGGTCTGGGGGATAATTACGGCAAAGGAGATCATTTTGCGGGGAAAGACGTTGTTTTCGAATGGGAATACGACGGGAATGCGGATTACTTCGTTCTGGAGATTGCGGAAGGGGGAGATTATGCCGGTTGCCTTCGCTATCGTTCGTTGAAAAAAAGCGTTACGGTTAGCGATTTGAATGTTTTTGCGGATTACTCATGGAGAGTGACCGCTTATAAAGACGGAAAAGAGGTGGCGAAAGGAGAAGACTGTTTTAAAACGGAAATGTCGCCGAAATCGATCGTTATCGACGGCGTTTCCAATGTGCGGGACATTGCTTTCTTTTCGAAAACTTTAAAGCAAGGCATGATTTACCGGGCGGCTTCGCTTGACGCCGTAACCGAAAAAGGATTAACCGACGCGCTTTTGAAATACGGAATCAAAACGGAAATCGATTTAAGAAACACCGGCGAGGGAAAGCAACGATCTCTCGGGAAAACGGTAAATTATTATTCGTTTCCGGGGGCGTATTACGTTACTACCGGAGCAAGCGTCAAAGACCCGTTATATCAGCAGAACATGGCGAAAGCAATCGAAGTATTTGCCGATGAGAACAAGTATCCGATCGTTTTTCATTGCGCCATAGGTCGCGACAGAACGGGAACGTTGGCCGCCGTTCTCGAAGCGTTTCTCGGCGCTGATTATAACGATATAATGGCGGACTATGAAATGTCCTTTTTTTCAGACGCAGGCTGTAAAGACAACGCTACGCCGGATACTATGTTTACAAGGATAACGGAAATTTACGATTTTTTGCATGAATACGGCGGAGGATCGCTCCAAGAGAACACTGCGAAATTTTTGCGCGATATAGGCGTTTCTTCCGCAGACTTGGAAAGCATTAAAAAAATAATGACGAAAACAGATCAATAACAGAATAAAAAAATCGGCAAAATTACGATACTTATTTTTTACAATGCGAAACTATTCAAACCGAACGTACTACCGCGTATTTTCGTTGCAGTACCGTAAAGACCGATCTTCTCAATAAAAAACAATGCGAAGAAAGAAATATTATGTTAAAAAATATACCGAAAATAATCTCGCCGGAACTTTTAAAAACGTTATGCGAAACGGGTCACGGCGACGAAATCGTAATAGCGGACGGGAATTTTCCCGCGGAAACGTACGGGAAACGCGTAATCCGCGCGGACGGAATCAGCGGCACGGCAATGCTGGACGCGGTTTTATCGCTGATTCCCTTGGATACCTATTCCGAGAAGAATTTTATTTTAATGGAATTGACGGAAAGCGACAAAGGCAAAATCAATCCCACGATATGGGGTGAGTATGAAAAAATCGCAAATAAGCACGACAAAAACGTAAAAATCGGGGCTTTGGAAAGATACGCCTTTTACGAACGGGCGAAAAACGCGTATGCGGTAATCGCAACGGGCGAAGAGGCGGTATATGCAAATATTATTTTAAAAAAGGGCGTTATCAAGTAACGTAAAGGAGAGATAAACAAAAATGGCAAAATCAAGACTTATAAGATTGTTTTTTTGCAATCTGTTGTTTTGCCAAAATCAGCATATACATCGATAATTTTTTTCTAAAAAATCGCATTTAAAACGATCGACAAACAAATGTTCGTGTATTATGACTTGATAAAATAGGCCTGATATAAATCAAGTGTTGCGTTATAAAAATAGGCTGTCGGGCGTAAAAGAGTTGCCCGAAGATGTTCTTTCCCTTGTGGACTGAACCGGAGAATTACTGTCGCTTTCCATAGGGTTGCCGTTAGAAGCGAGGCGATTACTGAGACAGGCATTTCAACCGTAAAAAGCGGTTTGGAGTGTGGGTTTTATTGTCGTACGATTTTTTAAGTACAATCTACAATTTAATAAGCGGAACTAATCCGCACGAAGAAGATTACCGTT
>JAQYLE010000057.1 GCA_028720205.1 Clostridia bacterium | reverse complement strand
CGATTTTTTCAAGGGAGGCAAGCGCGTCGGGCGTAACCGCGGGAATATCGATGATGGAGCAGGCGTACGCTCCTTTGGAAGAATTGACGAAATTATCGATATTCACGCCGTTTTCCGCAAGCACGGCCGTAAACTGCGCTATCATATTCTGTTGATTCAGATGCAGTAAAACCAGCCGCACGGCGGAATTTCTGGGCGCAAAGCACGCGGGGTAATTCACACTGTTAACGATGTTGCCGTTTTCGATATAATCTTTCAGTTCGTTGGCTGCCATCACCGCACAGTTATCCTCCGCTTCGGGCGTGGACGCGCCGAGGTGAGGGATACAGATGACGTTTTCCGCTCCGAGCAGATCTTCGCAGGGGAAGTCGGTGACGTATCTGCCGATTTTTCCGCTTTCCGCCGCCGCTTTTACCGCTGCGGTATCCACAAGTTCGCCGCGCGCGCAGTTAATAAGCACCGCGCCGTCTTTCATCATGGCAATCTGTTTTTCGCCTACCATGCCGCGGTTTTTCTCCGTCATCGGCACGTGCAGCGTGATATAATCGCAAGTTTTAAACAGTTCGTCTAAATCGGAAGTAACTTTTACGCGGTGCGAAAGGTTCAGCGCGGCGTTCACCGAAAGAAAGGGGTCGTAACCCAACACGTCCATATGCAGAGCGAGCGCGGCGTTCGCTACTTTCGCGCCGATGGCGCCCAACCCTACCACGCCGACTTTTTTACCGAGTAATTCGCCGCCCGCGAAGCGTTTTTTGCCCTTTTCCACTTCTTTGCTTAAATTTTCGCAACCTTTCAGCGAGTTCACCCATTCGATGGCGGGCACGATTTTACGGGAGCCGAGCAGCATTGCGGCAAGCACCAGTTCGCACACCGCGTTGGCGTTTGCGCCGGGAGTATTAAACACCACAACGCCTTTTCTGGCGTAGTCGTTTACGGGAATATTGTTTACGCCCGCGCCTGCGCGCGCCACAGCCAGAACGCTTTGAGGCAACGGATAATCTTTCATTTCAAAACTTCTTACGATAATCCCTACGGGTTCAGCCGTTTCTTTCGTTACTTCGTAATCATTTCCGAGCACTTCGTTTACCAACGGGCTGACGGGGTTCAGCGTTAATATTTCTTTCATTTACGTTGTATCTCCTTTTGTTTGATTAAAGATAAATGCCGCGTAAAAAGCGACGGATCAGGGAAAGAGTCACGCGTTTTCCAGTTCGAATTTTTTCATAAATGCGATCAGCGCTTTTACGCCTTCCACGGGCATGGCGTTGTAAATGCTGGCGCGCATGCCGCCTACGAGGCGATGTCCTTTCAGCGAAACAAGTCCCGCCGCGGTAGCCTCTTTCACAAATTTCGCGTCGGTTTCCGCGTCGCGCGTAACGAACGGAACGTTCATAAGCGAGCGGTATTTTTCCTGTACGGAATTGGTATAAAACGCGGAATTATCTATAAAGTCGTACAACAGTTTCGCCTTATATTCGTTAACTTGCTGCACGGCTTTAACGCCGCCGAGTTTTTTCAGATGGCGGAAGGTTAACATTGCCATATAAATGCAGAAGCAGGGGGGCGTGTTATACAGCGAATCGTTTTTCGCCTGCGTTTCGTAACAAAGCATGGTGGGGCAGACGGGCGACTGCTTGCCGAGCAGGTCTTTACGCACGATAACGATGGTAACGCCCGCAGGGGCTATGTTTTTCTGTGCGCCCGCGTAGATCAGCCCGAATTTTTTCACGTCGATTTCCTCGCTTAAAATATTGGAAGACATATCCGCCGCAAGCGGCGCCTCCGGGGTTGGAAATTCGCGGTAGCGCGTGCCGAAAATGGTGTTGTTCGCCGTGATATGAAGATACGAAGCGCCTTTGGTATAGTTTAAAGTTTTCACGTCGGGAATATACGTAAAGTTTTTATCCGCGGAAGAGGCGATAACGTTGGCTTCGCCGTACTTCAGCCCTTCTTCCCACGCTTTCTTGGCAAAATTTCCCGTTACGATGTAATCGGCTTTGCCGCTCGTCATCAGATTTAAAGGTACCGCCGCAAACTGCTGGCTCGCGCCGCCCTGAACAAATAAAACGGCGTACTCATCGGGAATATTCATCAGTTCGCGAAGAAGCGAGTTCGCCTCTTCGTTTACAGCCATAAACGCCTTGGAACGGTGCGACATTTCCGTAATACTCATACCCGTGCCGTTAAAATCCAGCATATCGCGCTGCGCTTCTTTCAGAACGTCTTCGGGCAACGTGGAAGGTCCCGCCGCAAAATTGTAAACTCTCATAATACTGTAAACTCCTTACTATAATATTCCAAGTCGTTTTAAAAAATCGGTTACTTGGGTTATTTATCTGTTTATCGATTATTATACAACATATATTCGAAAAATTCAATCGTTTGTTCCCGCTTTTTCAATAAAAAAACAAAAAACTATTTTCGTCCGCCGGGCGCGGGCGGATTTATCGGGTGAATTTATCGCGGGTGAATTTATCGGGTGAATTTATCGGGCGTATTTATTCTCTCACGCGGGAGGGGGAAACGCCTTTGCGTTTTTTAAAGCATGACGAAAAATAGTTCTGATTGGAAAATCCCACGGAAAGCGCCGCTTCTTTTACGCTTGCGCCCGAAAGAAGCAGTTCTTCCGCCTTTTTCAGACGGAGCGAATTATAATAATTCATCACGCCGCAACCGGCGTAGCGCGCCACCGTTTTGTTCAGCGCGGGTATGCTTAAATTGCACCGCTCGGCGATTTGCGCCGCGGATAAATCTTCGGATAAACTTTCTTCTAAAACGGAGATGATACGGGCGTAATTTTCGGCGGAACGCGCGGTGTAATTAAGCGGCGTTTCTTCCGTCTGCGTAAACAGCGAAAGCGCAAACAGTTCCAGCCGTTTTATAAGCGCGGAAGCTTCGGCTTCTTTGCCCTCGCGAATCCGCATGCGGAACCCCTCGAAAACGAACGTCTTTTCCGCCGCGGAATATACGGCGCAGATTTCGGAAATCTGCGATTGCGAAAGGTTAAAAACGTTTTTTTTCGTATCGGGCAGAGCGTCCGCCGCAAAGGAGAATACGATAATTTCCGGTTGCGTGTTGTAACTTGACCACAGCGAATGAAATTCGCCGCCGCGGTGAAAAATCGCTTTGCCGGCGGGCAGCAGATAAACGTTTTTATCCGCCGTAACGCCGAGTTCTCCGCCGATTACGCACAGAATTTCGTGAAAATCGTGGCTTTCGCCTTTAAAAGTATAATCGCGCGGATATTTACTCCGGAAAAAAGTATACAGCGAACGTATCGAAAGTACGTCGGCTACGGGGCATTCCGTATAACATTCCGTATAATATGCTTTATTCACGGGCAAAATTCCTCCGTAAAAAATATTCGACGGCATAAAAAAATGTTTTCCGCCGGAAAAAACGGCAAAGATGAAAGCAAAAAAATAAAAAGTATCGAGAATTATAGAAAAATGATATAAAAATTTATAGAATAATATTTTCCGATATGTTATAATTATACTTGAAAAGCGCGGAAAAGTCAACGGCGCGAAACGGCGTTAAACAAATTCGTCAAATAAATTTCAAACAAAAAATGCAAAGCGTCGGCGCTGAAAGGTTTTTCTGCTTAAATCACAATTAACGCTAAAAGAGGTAAAGAAACAATGAAAACAACGCTTGTGGTAATGGCGGCAGGCATGGGCAGCCGTTTCGGAGGGCTGAAACAGGCAGAACCCGTAACCGCCGACGGGAAGGGTATTCTCGATTTTTCGGTGTATGACGCGAAAGCGGCGGGGTTCGATAAAGCGGTGTTTATCGTGCGCGAAGATATGGAAGAAGATTTCAAAACGCTGATAGGCAACCGTATCGCAAAAACGATAGACGTGGAATACGTATTGCAGGATACTTCCGTTCTGCCCGAAGGCAGAAAAAAGCCGTTCGGCACGGGCCACGCGATTTATTGCTGTAAAGACGTTGTAAAAGAGCCGTTCGCCATTATCAACGCCGACGATTATTACGGGCACAACGCGTTTTACGAAATTCACGATCATCTCGCCAAAGCAAAAGCGGGCGAGTACGCCATGACGGCGTATCATCTTGCCAACACGCTCAGCCCCAACGGCACCGTTTCCCGCGGGATCTGCGAAACGGAAAACGGGTATCTGAAAAAGGTGACCGAGGTAACAAAAATCAATCCGGACGGCTCGTTCGAGCAGGACGGAAAAACCGTGAAGTTGCCTGCGGATACTCCCGTTTCCATGAATTTATGGGGATTGACGCCCGATATCTTCGATATTTTAGGCGAAGAATACAAAAAGTTTCTCGCCACGGCGAATCTTATGAAAGACGAATTTTTCATTCCGTCCGTAATATCGAAAGCCGTGGATACGGGCAGGGCAAGCGTGAAAGTGTTTAAAAACGCGGACAAATGGTACGGCATTACTTACCGCGAAGATCTGCAACAGGTGAAAGACGCTATCGGAGGGTATATAAATGACGGACTTTACAAAGGAATATAAGCCGATCGCGGAAAAATTCGCGCTTTCGGGCGAAGTGACGGATATTTGTTTATACGGCGAGGGGCACATCAACGTGACCATGCTGGTAACGACGGATAAAAAGCGTTATATCATGCAGAAGATCAACACGCGCGTGTTTCCCGATACCGACGCGCTGATGCGCAACATCTGTTACGTAACCGAGTTTCTTTCGTCGCAGGGCGTGGAAACGCTGAACGTGATAAAAACCAAAGACGGCGCCGCCTATCTGAAAGGGAAAGATTGCTACCGCGTGTACGATTTTATCGAAAACACCGTAACCTATCAGACGGTGACGGATAAGGAAGTTTTTAAGAATTCGGGTAAGGCGTTCGGCGAATTCCAGAACTATCTCGCCGCGTTTAACGCGTCGCTTTTAAGCGAGACGATCGCGCGGTTTCACGATACGCCCAAGCGTTTCGGCGATTTTAAAGCGGCGCTTGCCGCCGATAGTATGGGGCGCGCGAAAGAATGCGGAAAAGAAATCGACTTTATTTTAAGCCGCGCCGATACGTATTCTGCTGTGGCGGAGGGGCTGAAAGACGGTTCGCTGCCTCTTCGGGTTACGCATAACGATACAAAACTCAACAATATTTTAATGGACGCGGATACGCATAAAGCGCGCGCGGTAATCGACCTCGATACGATTATGCCCGGTTCTATGCTGTACGATTTCGGCGATTCCATCCGTTTCGGCGCGTCCACCGCCGCCGAAGACGAAAAGGACCTTGACAAAGTGCATTTCAGCGTGGAATATTTCAAAGCGTACGCCGAAGGGTACGTGGGTGCGGTGAAAAATTCCATAACGGAAAAGGAAGCGGAACTTCTGCCTTACGGCGCGTATCTGATGACGATGGAGTGCGGTATGCGCTTCCTTGCCGATTATCTTTCGGGCGATACGTATTTTGCCACCAAGTACGAAGGGCACAATCTGGTGCGTTGCCGCACGCAGTTGAAACTTGCCGGGGAAATGGAGCAGAAATTCGGCGAAACAAAAAAAATCATAGCGGATATTCTGGCAAAATAAAATTCTGTACTCATAGTATTTTAAATGCGGAGCGTGCGGTTTTTGTAAACCGCACGCTCCGTCCGTTATAAAAATTCGGAAAAAATTCGCGAAAAATCGTCTTATCTGATTTGTATGCCGTCGTCCGAAATATAAAACGACGTGGCGAAAAACGCTTTCAAGCCGCGCAGCATAGCGGAATAATCGCGTACGGCGAAACTTTCGCACGCCGAGTGCATGGCGAACTGCGCGATGCCGATATCCGCGCTTTTCACGCAGACTTTGGAAAGGGAAATCGCGCCCAGCGTACTGCCGCTGCGCATATCCGAACGGTTATAAAATTTCTGGTAAGGCACGCCCGCGTTTTTAAAAACGGTAATAATCGCCGCCGCAGAAAGCGCGTCGGTAACGTACGCTTTATCGGCGTGGTATTTCACCGTAACGCCGCCTCCCGCCGCGGGGCGGTTGGTAGGGTCGCATTTTTCGGGGTGATTGGGGTGCAGGGCATGCGCGTTGTCCACGGAAAGCAAAAACGAGGAATGGAGCGCCTTGTAATATTCTTCGTCGTCGAATTTCAAGGCATAGGTCAAGCGGCGCAGGGTGCGTTCCAAAAAATCGCCCGCCGCGCCCTCTAACGAACGGCTGCCCGTTTCTTCGTTGTTAAAAATCGCCGCCACGCATACGCCTTCGGGCGCGCACACGCCGCAAAGCGCGTTGAGCGAGGCGAAAACGCTTGTTAAATTGTCGATGCGGGGCGAGGCGAAAAATTCGTTGTTTCTGCCGAAGAAGTACGGTTCCTGCGCGTTGACTAAAAACAAATCGTACGCTATAACGGGCAAAGGCGAAAACGAAGAAACAAAATCGTCGCCCTGTTCCGCAAACGAATACAAAGGCGATAAATCTGTCTGCGCGTTTACGGCGAACCCTTCGTTTACGCCGCGGCTTTGGTGAATCGCCACAGACGGAATCGTTACGAAATAATCGGAAGTCACCGTTGTCGCACGGATTGTTCCGCTTTCTTCCGTTACGATTCTGCCCGCGATTTTTAAAGGGCGGTCGAAAAAGGAATACCAGATGCCGCCGCCGTAACATTCGGCGTTGAGTTTTTCATACGCCTCCGTTTTTATCACCGCGTTGTCTTTCAGTTTCAGCGCGGGAGAATCGGCGTGCGACGCCGCGATTTTAAAGGATAAGCCGCTATCCAACGCGCCTACGGTAAAGGCGATAAGACTGCTGCCGCCGCGCGTTACAAAGTATTTTCCGCCTTCTTCCGCAAGCCAGTCTTCGCCCTCGTTTAAGCGGACGAATCCTTGGGAAAGAAGAAAAGTTTCAGCGTTCTGTACGGCGTGAAAAGCGGTGTAAGAAGTTTTTAAAAATTCGGCGAGCCGTTCCATAAATTCTGCTCCTTAAAAGCGTATTTTCACCGTGCGGCGCGGCATTTTGAAAGATTTTGCGCGGTCGGCGCACGGAATTTCGCGTATAGTAGTATTACGTTATTTATTGTAGCATATTTTTTG
>JAQYLE010000056.1 GCA_028720205.1 Clostridia bacterium | reverse complement strand
TATTCCTAATTCTAACGGCATTTTTACTTGCGCAAAATTAAAAAACATGGTATAATTGTACTCGCTTTTAGAAATATTTTCTTTGCAACACAATTATATCATAAAAGCAGAAAATACTCAGCCGTTTTATCTCGGTTGGGTATTTTTTTTACGCAAAAAGACTGCCGCTTAACGCGACAGCCCCTTTTAAACCGTTATTGATTTTTAAAAAAACGCTTATTTTTCTTCGCTTGTCTGCCCGGGCTCTTTTTCTTCCGTCGACTCTTTCTCCGCAACGGGTTCCGCCGGAACGGCTTCGGCGGTTTCGGCCGCCTTTTCTTCTTTTACCGTTTTCTTATCCGCTTTTTCGTCAGCGGGGACGGCGTCCGTCTGATATACCGCCTGCTTATCGAATTTGATATACGCTTTTCCGCTTTTTTCCGTGCCCGTTTCCAACACAAACGTGTTTTCTTCCGCGTTTACTTCCACCACAACGCCGCAGATGCCGCCTATGGTTTTCACCTTGCTTCCGGGCTTAATCGCGTCCAGCATTTTCTGACTTTCCTGCTGACGCTTTTTATTGCTGCGCGAATTGAAAATCATCATCGCCACAAACGCCGCCACGATCAGAACGATAAATACAATCGATCCCCAATTGGAACCGCCGGAACTTTCCGCCAATAAATTGCTTAACATAACGTTTCTCCTTTATGGATAAGTTTTGCTTGTTACTTTCCTATATCATACCTTTTTTTTCATTTTTTGGCAAGCAATTTACCCGCTTTCGCGCCAGATTTTTTTATTTTCACCGATTTTTCATTTACAAGACGACAAATTTCTTGTTTTCTCTCGTTAACTTTTTCAAAAAAACGTTAAAATCTGTTTTCAAGGCGGCGTTTCAGCCGTTCGTTTTCCGCTCTGAGGCGTTGATTCTCTTCGCGTAACGCTCCCGCGATGCGCTCGTACAGCGCGTTGATTTCCTGTTCGAGGCGGCGTTTTAAAAATTCGTTGCAAGGCGCGTTTTTATCGTTCGCCGTCTTTGCCGCGCCGCGTAATTCTTCGGCGCGTTTCTCCGCGCGGTTTCCGGCGCCGGTCTTTTTTATGCCCGACGTTTTAATGCCCAGTTCTTTTTCCGCCTGCGCGATTTTTTCGGGCTGTTTTTTCAGCACGTTTCTGTATTTGTTTTGCAGGCGCAGCATCTTTTTCTGATCTTCCCCCGCGATGTTTAAAATAGCGCGGCGTACGGAAATCCCCTTGCTCTTTTCCGCAAGAATGGATTTCAGCGTTTCGTGCGTTTCTTCTTCGGTGAATTCGCGTATTTTTTCCACGGCGAGATCCTTCCCGTCAAGCAGTTTCATCACGCGCTCGTCGCTTTTCGCGTTGCGCATCAGGGCGTAGTAATAATTGCGTACGCTGCCGCGCGCCCTGCCGTGCTCGTCGCCGTACGATTTGAACAGAGCCGTCAGCGTTTTACCCGCTTTTTTCCCCGTCCAGATGTATTCCACCAGATTTTTCGCTTCCTCCTTTGTATAACCGTTGATTTTTTCCGATGCGTTCATTGCGTATCCTCCCGTTCTTTTTTCGTCGCCCGCACGCCGCGACGCACGTCGCGCGCGCTTGCGCCGCGTTCTTATTTTGCCTAATTTACCTTCGGCGAGCAAGATTATTAACCTATTTTTGCGCTTTTATACATAACCGACGATAAAAAAAGAATAAAATAACGATATGAAAATACGTTTTTTATCTTCCGTGCCCTGTTGCCTGTGCATAGACGGCAAATATTCGGGCGTAACCGATACGTTCGACCGCTTCGACGACGTTCGTTTAAAAGATAATCTCTTTGCCTGTTTTACGCCGCAGAACGGGTTGCCTTTGGGCGTATTTTTAAACGAGCGCCTGTTTTTTTCTCCGCCCGAAGGGGTGGAAGCGTATCTTCTCCGCGACGGCGCGGCGGTATACGCGCGCGATTTTCCGCCCCGCTCGCCCGATACGCGCGTCGTGGCGCAGGAACGCTTTGCCGCCGACCTGATTACCGTTTATTTTCAGGGCGGATTATTCGTTTCGTTTGAAACTCCCGCGGGGTTTTACGTATCGCCTCTGCCGCTGCGCTACGAGAGCGCCCGGATTTCCAAGCGCGGAGATCTGTATTTTATCGAAGGAAAAAACGCCCTTTGCGTTTTTAACGCGCAGGGAAAGAAAATATTCGACGAAACCGTTCTTTCCTTTTCCTACGAAAGCGGAACGCTGCGCTGCGTTCTGCCGCTGCACGGCGGAGGAAACCGCACTCTTTCCGGCGAGTGGGCGCTGACGAACAACGATTGCTATCCGATATCGAAAACGATAGAAGGGAATGCGAAAAGCGCGCACCGCGCGTATGATTTTTTTGAAAATTTCCGTATCGGCGCCGACGTTTCGGCGTTTTTATCCCGCGATTTGCAGGAAAAAATCGCGCAACTGCGTTTATTTTTGGGCGATTTCGTCTACGCCTTTCCCTGCGATAACGAAAACGAGTGCGGCGTAATACGCAAGAAGGGGGAGCGGCTGTTCGAAGCGGATTATTATACCGCCGAATTTTCCGAAGGAGTAATCGTCGATTTTAAAAAAGCATAGCGAGGCGGAGTAAAGAAAAACCGATTTTTATTCCGCTTTGCATACAAAAACGCTCCCTTTCCGTCTGCGACGCAAATGGGAGCGTTTGTTATACCGAATTATCGGTTAATATTTCTTGATTTTTACGGAAGAGATAACTATGGCTTTTTTAGGCACGTTTGCCGTAATAACGGAATCGGTATCCAGCGGCGCGCCCGTATCGCAGGTAAGACTCACGCTCTGCGTAAACGACTCGTCGCCAAGCGATTCCTCATAATCGGAAATCGCCGCCGTAAGTTTATCGAACTCCTCTTTACCGTCCTCGTCCAATCTGCCGAACGTGCAATATTTATTGCTGGAAGATTCCGACGAAGAAGTATAAAAATAGAATAAAGAAGTAGCGCTGTTGTATTTATACGGCTTATAACTCTGCCCGTCGCCGTCGTAGCGGTCCACGTAAACTTTATCTTCTACGCTCTTATCCGTATAAAACATGGAAATCGAGCCGTACGTTTGTTTCCACGCCCCCGATTCCACTTTGTACGCGTTTGCCGAAAATTCGCCGTATACGGTGTTCGCCGGATCTTTTTTATCGGCGGAAAGCCATACGGACTGCGTTAAATTCCAATCTTTTACGATATCGAAATACGCAACTTCCTCCAAATCGAGGTCGTCGCCTTCCGCCGCTTTATAGCCGCCCGTAATCCATTTGGTAGAGGAATAATCGTGCACGCACAAGCCGTCGTAAAATCCTTTATCGGCAAGTTCGATAAAATGGCGCACCGTGGCGGGCGCAAGTTTTCTTGCCAGTTCGTACGTAAGCGTGTAGGAAGAGCCGTTAAAATCGATTACGATTTCCGCTTTGGGGTAAGAAGTTTCGCAGGAAGCGAACGTAACCAGCGTGGCAGCCGAAGCCGCCGCCGCGCACATGCAACACGCCAATTTTTTAAAAGTCACCTTTTTCACCGTACTCTCTCTCCTTGATACTTTTTTATTTTACCCCGATTCGCCCCGTTCTGTCAAGCGGTTTTACGTTTTTTTAAAAATTTTCAGCCGTTTTTCATCGTTTTCGTAAAAAATATTACGGTTGTTCGCTTTTCCGGATACTTTTCGGAATATACCCGGAAAGATATCAACTATCCGCGATATATTTACGCACGTATAACGGCACGCCTACCGATTCCGCCAGCCGTCTGCACGACGCCACCGCGTCTTCGCCGATGCAGTCCACCACCGAGAAGCGACAGGATACGCCGTGTTTCACGCACGATCCGGCAAATTCCAACAACGCCGGGAACGCGTCGAGGCGGAACATCGAACGGCAGATTTTCTGATAACTTTCCGCGTCGGGCGCGTTTAAAGATACGTTGACCAGATCGATTTTTCCGATAAGTTCGGGCACGACGTCGCGCTTGTTTATTAAATTCCCCTGCCCGTTGGTGTTCAGACGCGTTTTCAGCCCTTTGGAATGCGCGAAGTCGGCAATTTCCGTCATTTCCGCCATTTTATAAGTCGGCTCGCCGAAGCCGCAGAACACAAGTTCTTTATAGGCGGAAAGATCTTTTACCGATAAAGCCGCAATTACTTTCTCCGCCGAAGGCTCGCCGTGGCGCAACCATAAATAATTGCCGTAATAACTCGCCCGTTCGTTCCGCACGCAGAATTCGCAACCGTTGGAACATTTGTTGGTGAGGTTGACGTATATGTTGCCGTCCAGTTCGTATACGTACGTATCCTTACGGTTTTCGTCGTTTGCCCCCTTGCCGTTTCCCTGCGCGCCGTTTTGCCCCCGGGACTTCTGCTTATTTTTATTTCCTCCGTTCGACGGAAAACGGTTTTTATTTCCGCCGCTTGCTTTCGCGGCGCTTTGCGCTTTTGCCGGCTTGCTCCCGTTCCCCTGCGCGTTGTTCCTGACGCTCTCCTGCGCGTGATTATTATTCTGATTATTATTCTTTTCGTTATTGCCGTTATTGCCGTCGGCTTTGCTAGCGCCTGCTTTTTCGCCGAAATAGCGGCGTAAGTTGTTGTTTTTGCCCATTGTTTGTTTTACCTCTCTAACGTTCCGTTATCCGCCTTCATTCCGCTTTCTTTCCGCCGTTTATTCCGCCGTGGCGGGAAAAAGCCTTGCGGCGTTTTTTACCACCTGCGCGCAAAACTCCTCTTCGTCTACGCCCCGCAACGCCGCAAGCCGTTTTACAACGTACGCCACATTGGCGGGCGTATTGGGGAATTTGCCGCGAAGCGGTTCCGGCGCAAGATACGGACAATCGGTTTCCGTTAAAATGCGCTCCTGCGGCACGGCAATCGCCGCGCGCGCCGTTTTTTCCGCCTTTTTGAACGTAACCGTTCCCCCGAAAGAGAAGTACGCTCCCAAAGCGGCGAATTCCGCCGCCGTTTCCGCGCTGTACGAAAAGCAGTGCATCAAAAATCCCCTGCCGAGTTTTTCGCGTTCCTCTTTCAGAATTTCCAGCGTATCCGCGCAGGCGTCGCGGCTGTGAATCACTACGGGCAACCCCGACCGACAGGCGAGATCTATCTGCCTTCTGAATATTTCGCGCTGAAACTCTTTGGAAGGATTATCGGGAAAGTGATAATCCAACCCGATTTCGCCCACGGCGACGCATTTTTTATGCGTCAATAACGTTTGCAATTCCTCAACCGCGCGGGTGAAGTCCTCTTCGCCCGTTTCGTATTTTTTTATCTCTTCCGGCTGAAACCCCGCGCAGAAAAACACGCCGTCGTTATTTTCGGCAAGGTCGCGCGCCCTTTTGGAAGAGTTCAGGTCGAATCCGCTGACGATCAGCGTTTTCACGCCCGCGGCTTTTGCCGCCGCCAGCACGCTTTGCACGCCGCCCGCCGCCGCGTATTCCTCTTCGTTCGTCAGATGACAATGCGCGTCGATCAATGCGTTCAATCGCTTTTCCTCCCGTCTTACGACTTTACCGTCCTGCGATGTTTATCGTTTTTTTCCGTTCCGCCGCTAAATAATCAGCCGAGGCGAGTGCCGTCTTTTACGCTCTTTTCGGGGCAGACGAGCGAGAAATTCCCCTCCTCGTCCTCCGCCGCTAAAATCATGCCTTCCGAAAGCACGCCGCACAGTTTCACCGGCTTTAAGTTGGTGACGAACACCGCTTTTTTGCCGACGAGTTCTTCGGGTTTGTAATGCCCTGCGATTCCCGATACCACCGAGCGCGTTTCGTTGCCGAATTTCACCGTTTCATGCAATAATTTCGAGGATTTTTTCACCTTTTCGCACGCGACGATTTCGCCTACCTGCAAACGCACTTTTTCAAAATCTTCTACGGAAATTTCAGAAATTTCTTCCGCGCCTTTTCCGCCGTCATTGTTCTTGTCGCCGTCGTTTGTTTTACCGTTCGCCATAGCGCTCTGCGCCGCCGGAGCGTTTGCCTCTTCGATCTGCGCCCGACGGATTTTTTCTATTTCGGGAGCCAGCGTTTTCATATCGGCGCGGGCGAACAGCGGCGGTATTTCCGTTACCGTTACGCTGTTTTGCAACGCGAATACGCCGCATTCTTCGAACGACCGTTCGGCGGCGCCGAACGAGGAGAGAATTTTCGCCGAAGTTTCGGGCAGAAAAGGCGATAAAAGCGAAGCGCCCGTAACGATTGCCTGAGACAAATTGTAAAGCGCGTCGTTGAGCCGCGGCTTGCCCGCCTCGTCTTTGGCAAGCACCCACGGAGCGGTTTCGTCGATGTATTTGTTCGCCCTGCGGAACACCGCCATAATGGCGGAAAGCGCCTCGGCGATACGCAATTCGTCGCCTTTTTGCACCACCGTTGCCGCCGTAGAGGAAACCATACGTTTAAATTCTTCGTCCGTCCCCTCGTCTTTCGCCTCCGCGCGGCGCGATACGGTGCCGCCGAAATATTTTTTAATCATCGCCACGGTGCGCGAAACAAGGTTTCCCAGAACGTTGGCGAGATCGGAATTGTATTTTTCCGTAAACAGATCCCACGAAATCACGCCGTCGTCGTCGAAGGGCATTTCGTGCAACACGTAATAGCGCGTGGCGTCCACGCCGAACAGACGGATCAGATCGTCCGAATAAATCACGTTGCCCTTGGATTTAGACATTTTGTCCTCGCCCGAAAGCAGCCACGGGTGACCGAACACCTGTTTGGGCAAAGGCAGATTCAGCGCCATTAAAAAGATGGGCCAGTATATGGTATGAAAGCGCAGAATATCCTTGCCGATCAGATGCAGATCGGCAGGCCAGAGTTTTTTAAACTGCGCCGTAGGGTTATTTACGTCGTATCCGATACCCGTGATGTAATTGGTCAGCGCGTCCAGCCAGACGTACACCACGTGTTTATCGTCGAAATCCACGGGAATGCCCCATTTGAACGACGTGCGCGAAACGCAAAGATCCTGCAAACCCTTTTTTAAAAAGTTGTTCATCATCTCGTTTTTACGGGAAACGGGACGGATAAAATCGGGGTGCGTTTCGATGTGTTCGATCAGGCGGTCGGCGTATTTCCCCATTCTGAAAAAGTACGCCTCTTCCTTTTCGCGCTTCACCTCTCTGCCGCAATCGGGGCACTTGCCGTCGATAAGTTGGCTTTCCGTAAAAAACGATTCGCAAGGCGTGCAGTACCAGCCCTCGTAACTGCCTTTATAAATATCCCCCTGCTCGTAAAACTTACGGAAAATCGCCGCCACTTCCTTTTCGTGGTCTTTATCGGTGGTTCGGATAAACTTATCGTACGAAGTTCCCACGCTGTCCCAGATACGGCGGATTTCGCCCGATACTTTATCTACGTATTCCTGCGGCGTAACGCCGGCGGCGGCGGCTTTTTCCTCTATCTTCTGCCCGTGCTCGTCCGTGCCCGTCTGCAAAAACACTTCGTAACCCTCTTTGCGCTTGAACCGCGCTATCGCGTCCGCCAGCACAGCCTCGTACGTGTTGCCGATGTGCGGCTTGCCCGAAGCGTACGCGATCGCCGTGGTAATATAAAATTTCTTTTTCTCTGCGTTTTTTACGCTTTCCGCCATTTGATTCCTCCGCGACGACTCTTTTGAACTTTCCCGTCTTTTTGTCGCCGCTTTCTTTGGTATTATACAACCTTTATCGGAAAATGTAAAGCGTTTTTTTATCCCGCGCCCGTTTTGCGCCCGTTTTGCGCTCCTTTTGCGCCCGTTTGTTCCGGGTATGCGCGGCATACGCAACGCGGCGGGCGAGGTATACGCAACGCGGGCGCGGCAAAGTCTCGACAAAGGAGCGGCGCGGGCGCGGCAAAAGCGCGGCGATCTTTTTTCATAACGCAGAAAAAAAACGCATACAATAGGCTATGAACGTGCTTTTTACCGTAATGTTTATCGTATGCGCGGCAAGGCTTTTATATCTCGCTCCGCAGGAATTTCTGCCCGCGCTTTTATCTTCCGCTTCCTCGGCGGCAACGCTTTGCCTCGCGCTTCTTTCATCGTACTGCGTGTTTTGCGGACTCTCCGCGCTATGGGAGGATTGCGGCGTAACCTCCGCCATTGCCCGCGCGTTGAAAAAGCCCGTGCGCGCGCTGTTCAAAACGAGCGATCCGCAGTTTGCCGAGTGCGTGTGTATGAACGTTTCCGCCAATCTGTTGGGGTTAGGCGCGCTTGCCACGCCCTACGGCGTGCGCGCGGCGGAACTGTTGGGCGGCAAAAACAATACGCTTTCCGCCGAAAAGAAAAAAACCGAATACTCCATGGCCGTGCTGTTTACGCTGAACGCCGCCTCGCTGCAACTTATTCCCACTTCCGTCATCGCTCTGCGCACCGCCGTAAACAGCGCTTCGCCCTCTTCGGTGGTTCTGCCGATTCTTTTATCTTCTCTGTTCTTTCTTGCGCTTTCTCTGCCTTTGACGATATTCGTTTACCGCCCGAAAAAAACGGCGCGGACTGCGCGCCGCGCCGCAAAAACAAGCGCCGTAAAAATAAAAACGAATCGGCTTGCCGTCGCCGCAAAAAACTTTCGGAGCGCGGAAAAATGAAATTTCTCGCCTGCCTGATTCCCGCGTTGTTTTTACTCACGTTCGTTTTTGCCGCAACGAAAAAAACGAACGTTTACGAATCGTTTCTGCGGGGCGTAAAAAAAGCGCCGCCGCTCGTTTTATCCGTGTTTCCGTATATAGCGGCGGTAACTATGGTATCCGCGCTGTTTGAAAAAAGCGGCTTGCAGGAATTGTTTCTGCAAAAAGCCGCGCCTTGGTTTTCCGCCGCGGGCGTGCCTGCGGAACTTTGCGAACTTATTTTGGTAAAACCCCTTTCGGGCAGCGGCGCCACCGCCGTTTTATCGCGCATTTTATCGGCGCACGGCGCGGACAGTTATATCGGTCGCTGCGCCTGCGTGATTTACGGCGGAAACGAAACGATTTTTTACGTGAGCGCGGTGTATTTTTCCGGCGTGAAACATAAAAAAATCGCCGCCGCAACGTGTATCTGCGCGATAACCTACGTTCTGTCGGTGATTTTTTCCTGCTTTTTATGCCGCGTTATGTAAATCGGACGTTTTATATCTTCGCCGCACGCACTTCGCGCGGGTTTTCTTCCCGTTTGTTCCGCCTTTTTTATAAGTCGACGGAAAAGGAATAGAGCGCCGACTTGCTTACGCCCCTGTCTTTCGCCGCTTTTTTCAAAGCCTCTTTTTTATCGTAACCCAAACGCATATAATGCAGAATATGTTCGCGTTCCGAAAGGGCGCAGAGCGGATTTTCGGCTTTTGCCGCTCCTTCCACCACCAGCACGTACTCGCCCCGTTTTTCGCCGGGCAGACCTTGGGAAAGCAAAAACGGAACGCTTTCTTCGTGTATTTTGGTAATTTCGCGCACCGCCGCCGCACGGCGCTCGCCGAGCGTTTCGTACAGCGCGCGGATATCGCCGTCGATATCCTGCGGCGCGACGTGGAACAAAAGCGTCGCGTCCGTATCTTTATACCGTTCGATAAGCGCGCGCTTTTCCCCCGCTTTTTCGGGCAGAAAACCGATGAACAGAAAGCGTTCCGCGGGCAAGCCGGATAAGATCAGCGCGCAAAGCGCGGCGTTCGCGCCCGGAATCACCGTGTAGGGCACGCCGCGTTCTTTCAATACTTCGCATACGACGTTTCCCGGATCGGAAACCACGGGCAGTCCCGCGTCCGATACCACCGCCACGTTTTTCCCCTCCCGCGCCGCCGCCGCGATTTTTTCCGCCGCCTGCCGCTCGTTGAATTTATGGCAGGAATACAGCGGCTTTTTAATCTGATACGCGTTTAAAAGTTTTACGGTATGGCGCGTATCTTCGCAATAAATCTCGTCGGCGTTTTTTAAGGTTTCCACCGCTCGGAACGTAATATCCCCCAGATTGCCTATCGGCGTAGCCACAAAACTTACCATTTTTTACCTCCTCCGCGCGCGGTTCCGGCGCCGTTCTCCGCGTTTTATTTGCTATTTCGTACCGCCCGTTTTCGCCTCGTTAATCAGCGTAGGCAACACTTCCGTGCCGTTTTTGCCGCCCTGTACCGCCTCGATCAGCGCCAGATACGGCTTATCTTCCGCTTTACCCGCCACAAATTGCAACCGCTTCACCGCAAAATTGTTTTTATTCAGTTCGGCGATGATTTCAGCCACTCTGTCCGCACGGTGCGACAGCGCTAATCTGCCGCCGAATCGCAACGCTTTTTTCGCCGCCGCGGCAATTTCGGCAAACGTTACGGCGATTTCCTTTTTGCAAACCGCCCGTTCGTATGATTCGCACGCCGCGCCGCTTTGTTCGTACGGCGGATTGCAAAGCGCCAGCGAAAATTTACCGTAATATTCCTTGGGCATTTCCTGCAAACGCCCCGTAACGAACGAAAAATTATCAAAGTCGTTTTCTTGCGCCGTGCGCCGCGCCAGATCGTTCAACCGCTCCTGCAATTCAAACAGCGTAAAACGCATGCCGTCGGAAACGCTTCCTTTTTCGCCGCCGCCGTTTACCAGAAAAAAATGAAAGGCGACGATACCGCAGCCGGAACAGAAATCGGCAACGTTATCCCCCCTTTTCGCGCGGGCGAAACGGGAGAGCAGAACGGAATCGGAAGTGAATCGGTACAGCCGCGTATCCTGATAAATCACGCGCGAAAAACCCAGGTCTTCTTTTACGACGCCCTCCTTTTTTTCGCCGCGGTTTTCGCCGCGGTTCCGGTTGCCGTTTGCAAAGCGTTCGCTCATGTATGCTCCTCCGCTTTTAATAAAAACTTATTTTTTACAACGCGAGAAAAAGCGCAAGGTAAAATTCCCCGCGCTTTTTTACGTTTGTGTTTCGCCGTGCTTATCCGCTTATACGAACGGCTTATTCGGCTTTAATCGCACCGGTAGGGCAGCCGTCTTCGCACGCGCCGCAATCGACGCACACGTCGGGATCGACAACGTATCCGTTTCCGCCGGGAGCAATCGCTCCTACGGGACAGGTTTCCGCGCACGCGCCGCAAGCCACGCATTCGTCCGTAATTTTATGTGCCATAACGTAATTACCTCCCTTGGGAAATTTGTGATATCATTATAGCACATTTTTTGCTTTACGTAAACGGTTTAAAGGTGGTTTTTCGCGGTTTTTCGAGTTTTTTCAAAACTTTTTTTTCCGCCCGCCCGGAACGCGGTGTTATACGGCGGAGGGAAAACCGCTTCTTTTCCGCTTCGCAAACAAGCCGTCAGTCCGCCGCCCGAAAGGCGGTACGCCCCTTCGGTTTCCGAGGATTTCCGAGGGAGAAATTATTCGTTTGCGCTCTTTTTCGTAAGCGTTTCGCCTATTTCGCCGATGATTTTCGCCGCCCGCACGATTTCTTCTTCGGTGTTATGCTTGCCGAAACTGACGCGGAACGAACTCTTTGCCTGTTCTTCGCTCAGCCCCGCCGCCAGAAGCACTCTGCTCGGCAACACGTCGCCGCCTGCGCACGCCGCGCCCGCCGAAGCCGCCACGCCGCGCAGATCCATCAAGGAAAGCACGGCGGCGTTCTCTGCGCCGTCTATCCGAAGATTTAAAATGGAAGGCAGATAATCGTCGCCGTCGCCGCCGTTTATTTTTATAAACGGATACGCTGAAATTTCCCGCAAAAACCGTTGTTTCAACGCGCGGATTTTTTTATTGTTTTCTTCCATTTCCGCCAGGGCTTTTTTATACGCCGCCGCCGCGCCCGCCGCCGCCGCTACGTTCACCGTGCCGCCGCGCAAACCGCGCTCCTGCTCGCCGCCCGCAATCAGCCGCTCCATCGGCAAGCCGCTTTTTACGTACAGGATTCCCGCGCCCTTCGGCCCGTAAAATTTATGCGCCGAAAACGAAAGCAGATCCGCGCCGAGTTCCTTCACGTTCAGCCTGAGGTAGGGCGCCGCCTGCACCGCGTCGGTAAAAAACGTCGCGCCCGTCGCATGGGCGATTTCCGCCGCTTCTTTTACGGGCTGAATCGTGCCCAGTTCGTTGCTCGCCGCCATAACGGCAACCAGCGCGGTTCGTTCGTCGGCTACCCGCTTTAAAAACGCAAGGTCGATTTTTCCGCCGCCGTCGATCGGAATACGTTCTACTTCGAAATTCTCGTCTTTTGCAAGCGCGTCGGCGGATTCCGATACGGCGTGATGTTCCGCCGCCGAAAGTAAAATGCGGGTTCTGCCGCGTTTTTTCTGCGCGCGCGCCGCGCCGAACACCGCCAGATTATCCGCTTCCGTACCGCCGGAAGTAAAATAGATTTCGCTATCGCGCGCACCGATTGCCGCCGCGATCGTTTCCCGCGCCGCGTCCAGCGCCTCGGCGGCTTTTCTGCCGTAATAATGCTGCGAATTCGCGTTTCCGAAACAATCGGAAAAATACGGCGTCATGCTTTGCAACACTTCTTTATCAAGCGGCGTGGACGCCGCGTAATCGAGATAAATTCTTTCCGATATGTCCATTTTTTCTTATCTCCGCCGCGTTATTTTATTCAGTCGTTGTTTTACGGGGTATTTTACGTGAAAAATATTATAGAATCTGCGAATACGTCTCATTATAACCGCTTTGCGGGCGTTTGTCAATCTTATTTCACGAATCCTTGCATTTTTTTGAAAAATCTGATATAATTTAACAAAAAGGGAGAAAACGATATGAAATTCATCTTGTGGTTGTTTGATTTTACAGGCAGACATTCGGGAGACGTCAGGCGATACGAACGCGGCGGAAAGGTTCATCGGCTATTTATCTGTATTTTTCTCGCCGCGCTCTCCGTATTCGTTTTATGGCTGGAAGATTGGAGTTTTTCACTGTTCGACAAAAATCATTTAGAACGTTTCGTCGGCGGGCTTTTTGCGGTTTTGCTGTTTTTTTGCGTGTGGATAGCCACGCTGGATACCTGCATTCTGTACGCCTATCTGGGCATATCGCGCGCGGTATCCGGTTCTTTGCGGAAAATCATAGAAAAATCCGAAAAGAAAAAAGCGAGGAAAAAACGCGGCGGAACAACCGAAAGCGATTATACGCAAAACTCATCCGCCGCCGAAGATTCCGAAACCGAAGGTTCCGAAGCCGAAAGTTCCGAAGCCGAAAGTTCCGAAGCCCCCGCCAAACGTAAGGTACCGGCATGGCTGGACGCGACGGTGGGTATTTTTTCCATTCTTATCGGCTGCGCGTTAACCGCGGCGGTCATCCGCACCGCCATCAACTGATCATAAAAGCGCGGTTTGCGTAAAAAGGGCTTTTCGTAAAAAGGTTCCGATACCGCCGCGTCGATTGCCCCGCGCCTGCGCCCGTGCGTTTACCCGAAATTTATGAATAACGTTTACTTAAAACTTTACGAAAAAAACCGCGCGTTTCTCTGCGCCCGTCAACGGCTGAAAAAAACGGTATATCTCGCGGACAAAATCGCCACCGGAGCGATTTTCGTTCTGTACGCCGCCGTATGCTGTTTCGCGTTTTTCCGCGCGGAAGATACGCCTTCCGACGCGGTGCGGTTGATCGCC
Organism: Clostridia bacterium; assembly: GCA_028720205.1. GTDB lineage: Bacteria > Bacillota > Clostridia > Christensenellales > Borkfalkiaceae > Scatosoma. The sequence goes on along the minus strand of JAQYLE010000056.1, from coordinate 35,058 downwards.
CTGCCCGCCTTTTGCCTGGCGTTGACCTCGTTGCTCCGGCTGATTTTTAACGAAAAACGCCCGTATGAACGCGGCATTACGCCTCTGTATGAAAAATCGCGCAAAGGGCGCTCGTTTCCCAGCCGACATCTTTCTTCCGCCGCGGTTATCGCGGGGATCTGCTTTTTTTATCTGCCCGTACTCGGCTGCGTTGCCGCGGCGCTTGCCTGCGTGCTGTTCTATACGCGCTTTGCCTGCGGCTGGCACTTTCCGCGCGATTTGCTGTGCGGAACGCTTCTCGGCGCGGCGTGCGCGCTTCCCGCGTTTTTTCTCTGACAGTTTTTCCCGACGACGCCGGCGCACGTTTAACCCGCTACGCGCGACAGAGTACTATGTACGACATACCCCTCCTCCGCGAAACGCCGTTCCGATCCGCGGAGGAGGGGTTTATGTAATTTTGCGCTTTTACCGAACGGCGGAAAATCAGAATCTTTGAAAAAGCACGTCGGAAAGTTCCGCCAGCCGCCGGGGCGAAAGCGTTTCTCCGCGCGCCTTTTCGTCTATACCGGCCGTTCGCAGAATTTCCGCCGCCGTTTCGCGCGGCAGAGAAAAAAAGCGCATCAGATTGTTTTCCAGCGTTTTTCTGCGGCTTAAAAACGCGCAACGCACCGTTTTTTTATACATTTCTTCCGATAACACGGGCAACGCGTTTTTGATAAAATCGATTTTCACCACCGCGGAATCTACGTTGGGCGCAGGATAAAACATGGTTCTGCTCACTTTTTTAACAATCGTCGCTTTTCCCCGCAAGGCGATCGCCGCCGTTATCGCGCCGTATTCGGGCGTGTTTTCCACGGCGCAGAAGCGTTCCGCCACTTCCTGCTGCACCATTACGCACACGCTTTTTACGCCCACGCCCTCTTCTAACAGCCGCGTAACGATAGGCGTGGTGATATAATACGGTAAATTCGCCGCCACGGTATATTCGCCGATTTCTTCGTAGAGCGCCTTTAAATTTTCTTTGGAAAAATCGCGGAACACCACTTCGGCGTTATCGCAGCCGCGAAGCGTTTCGGCAAGTACGGGGCGCAAATCTTTATCCACTTCGTACGCTACCACCTTTTTCGCGCGTTTGCAAAGTTCGCGCGTAAGCGTGCCCGCGCCGCAGCCGATTTCCACCACAACGTCGTCTTTGCCGATCCCCGCCGCCTCCGCCAGGGAATTTAACAGATTTTCGTCGGTGATAAAATTCTGTCCCAGACTTTTTTTAAAAGTGAAATTGTATTTTTTCAGCGTGTCGCGTATCCGTTCCATTTTTCCTCGCCTGTTTCGGCGGCGTATGTCGCGCCTTCCGCCCGGTTCCTGCGGCGCGTCCCCTCTTTGTTTTCCGCCTGTTTGTTTATGCCTTAGCGTTTCTTCCCGCCCTGCCTATGCGCTCGCCGCACTTTACTTTCGTCTCTTTGTTTTCCGCTGTGTTTTTTAAAAATTCCTCATCGGGAATCACCGCGCCCGCCTGCGTAAGCACCACTATCGTCGACCCTCCGAATTCGAACTTTCCTTTCTCCTGCCCGCGAAGCATGTTTCCCGCGCCGTGATAATTCACGATACGCCCCACCATCATCGCGCCCACTTCGCATTGCACCGCCGTGCCGAAATGCTTCGTTTGCAATATTGTGTATTCGCGGCAATTTTCGCAAAACACGCGCCGTTTTTCCAGCGCGACGGGCTGTACGGTATGCAGCCTGCCCGCTATAAATACGTTTTCGCCTTTTTCCCCGTCGTCGAAATAAAAATAACGGTGATAATCTTCCACGCAAAGGCGGAAAACAAAACAATATCCGCCTTCGAATGTTTGGGCAAGCCGCTCGTTTTTTATCAGTTCCGCCGCCGTATACGTAAATCCCTTTATCGTAAATCGGGCGTCTTTTTCTATTTTATACAACGATAATTTTCCGTCGCACGGCGCGACGAACGCCTCGGGCGACAAATCGAACGGACGCAGTTCCTTACGGATTCTGCGCGTAAAAAACGCGTTGAACGAAGGATAGTCCTCCCGTTCGTACAACGACATGTCTATCCCGTGTTTTTTTATATATTTTTTAATTTTCCGCCGCGAAAAACGGGAATCGAGATACTTCCCCGCCGCCTTGGAAACCCACCGCGCCGTAAGCAGTTTTACTATCGCGCCGCCGAATTTCGTATTGTATAAAAATTTCAATCCGCCCGAAGGAGCGCTTGCGCGCGCGTCAACCGTTTCGCGGCGTTTTTCAGTTGCGTTTTCAGTTGCGTTTTCCGTTGCGTTTCCGCTCTCGCCCGACGGGCCGTTTATCCCGGGCATTTCTTTATTTCTCCCACGAGCGCAAAATCACGTGCGGCAATACGTTGTTGATTTTTAAGATCAGCACCGTACCCAGCACGATTGAAATCACCGCCATCGCTACAATCAACTTTTTTACCGTGAATTTAGGCATTTTAAAACGCACGATAAACGCCAGCGCCACCAAGGCGTACCCCGTCAGCATAATCGCCGCCTGCATGTACTCGGTTTTAAAACACGTAGCCGCCATAAACAGGCAGGGAATAATGAACCCCGCGTTGGTTACGGGCAACCCCTCGTAATATTTACGGCGCGCGTTTCCTTCCTGTTGCATACGTATTTCTTCGGTGACGTCGAAATACGCAAGGCGCACCAACGCGCAAAGAATATACATAGCGTATACCAGAATATAATACCAGCGCGTGATATGCATACCGAACCCGATCATTACGGGGGCAACGCCGAACGCAATCATATCCGAAAGCGAATCGATGCGCTCGCCGAACATCGCGTCCTGCTTTGTCCGGTTCTTTCTCGTTTTAGCCACCGCGCCGTCAAATCCATCGAAGAACCCTGAAAGCAACAGGCATATCACCCCCACTTCGGGCATCGAATGTCTGTTGCCGCCGATGGAAAAACAGATTCCCACCACTGCGGAAATCACGGAAAGATACGTAAGCACCACTCCGTAATGCCAAAAACCTACAACGCGCTTATACTCGCATTTCATCTTTTTTCCTCTTTATTTCTTTCGTGAATTCATTTCCGATCTCTTACCGATTTACCGTTCCGCCGAACCGTCCGCCGAACCGTCCGCCGAATCCCCTGCCGAATCCCCTGCCGAACCGTCGTCGTTTTGCTGATACGCAATCTTATTTTTTTCGTTTTCGCCCTCTTCTTCCGCCCGGGTTGCCGCCTCTTCCACGCTGCGTTCGAAATCCGCGGAATACGGCGTTTTTATCGAAGCGATATCCTCTATCACCTGCGCGTATTTTTCTTTTGCGCCTTCCCGCGTCAGATGATACGTAAGCGTATATACGCCGCTTACAACCAGACAGCCGTAATACGAAATAACGCGCGTCACCATCACCGCCACCACCAGAAAAGCGGCGGGAAACTCCGACGCGAATACGTTCATATACAGCAATTCGAATATTCCGGAGCCGCCCGGCAACGGAATGGAATTATAGCCCAGAAGCACAAAGCATTGCAACGCAAAAACGTGCAACATATCCGTCTGAGGCGCGGCGGCTTTGCATACGAAAGCCGTAATCGCCACCTGCGCGCCGCGTTGCAATACGTTCCACATAAGCGTCTGCACGAACAGTCCGCGGTGTTTTTTTATCTCGCCGCCGCAATAGCGGTATTTTTCCACCATGGCGGAAAGTTTTTCACGCAATGCTTCGGGTTTTTTCGTTAATTTTATTTTTGCCAGAAACGAAATCAACGCGTTTCCCGCTTTCATCACCGCGCCCGGCCGGCGCAGACAGGCGACGAAAAGCCAGATTAAAAACGCCTGCGTGGCAACCCCGAATAAAATAAATATCTTGGAATACGCGCTGAATTCAAAGAATATCCAGCCGCCTTGCGAAGTGAACGCCGAAACGAGAAACGCAACGATTCCCAGAACGAAAATCGCCGCCGTGTATCCCAGAAGATTAAAAACCAGAATAAACGTGGTAGAACCGGCGTCTATGCCGTCGCGCACCATATAGTACGCCGACGCGGGCTGACCACCCGTAGCCGAAGGCGTCAGAGCCGAATAATAGGCGTCCGCGGCAGAATAGGCGAGCGAAGATCCGAATTTAATTTTATAGCCTAATCTTCCGGCTATATTCTTTAAACTGCACCCTTCGGCAATAAGAAATATCAGCATGCACGCCGCCGCCGCTACGATATACCGGGGATTGCAACCCGAAAAAAACGATTTTACGTCCGCCCACGAAAGTTCTTCATTGCTCTTTAAAAGCAGATACACCGTAAGCCCCAGCAACGCCAGAACAAACAAAACGTTGAACAGATGCTTTTTCACTTTTTTGTTCATTCTTCCGCGCTCCTTTTTCCCGCCGCACTCTCCGACCTCGCTTTATTTACACGCAATCGACGCCGAATTTTCACACGGCGCTTTTATTATAACAAAAAAGCGCGCCTAAGTCAAGCGGGAAGATATGCCGAAAGGAACGAACGACGTTTTTTTACATAAACAAAACGAAAAAAACGCCGACGCGTTCTTTCCGTTTTGTCTGTTTTAAATTCAGATTGCGTTTCTCACGCTTTTTCCGCTTTTTCCTTTGCTTTTGCGATAAACGCGCAAAAGAGCGGATTGGGCGTTTCGGGCGTGCTGGTAAACTCGGGGTGAAACTGCACGCCCACAAAGAAGGGGTGAGTTTCCACTTCCACCGTTTCCACGATGCGCCCGTCGGGCGAAGTGCCGCCTACCGTAAGCCCCGCCTTTTCCAGCGTTTCACGGTAGTCGTTGTTGAATTCGTATCTGTGGCGGTGGCGTTCGCGGATCGTGCTTTTTCCGCCGTACGCCGCGGAAATTTTCGTCCCCTCTTTCAACGCGCAGACGTATTCGCCCAGGCGCATGGTCCCGCCGATTTTTTTGCCTTTCTTTTCGGGCAGAATATCGATGACGGCAGAGCCGTCGCCCGCCGTTTCGCTTAAAAATTCGCCGCTGGTCGCGTTTTTAACGCCCGCTTTGTCGCGCGCAAATTCTATCACCGCAATCTGCATTCCCAAACAGATGCCGAGATACGGCACGGCGTTTTCGCGCGCAAAACGACACGCGGCGATCATACCTTCGATACCGCGCGTGCCGAACCCGCCCGGAACGATTACTCCGTCCGCTTCTTTCAGTTTTTTCCCGGCGTTTTCGTTTGTTACGGTTTCGCTGTCTACCCATAAAAGTTCGGCGTTTACGCCGTTTTCGCCCGCCGCATGACGCACCGCTTCCACCAGCGAAATGTACGAATCGCGAAGCGAAACGTACTTGCCTACAATGGCGATTTTCACTTTGTTCTTCGAAGATTTCATCGCCTGCACTTTCTGCTTCCAGCCGCTTAAATCGCATTTTCCGTCTAAGGAAAGCGTATCCGCCACGGCGGAGTACAACCCGTTTTTATACAGCATTATCGGCGCGTCGTACAAACACTTTACCGTAGTGGAAGCAATCACCGCGCTTTCCGGCACGGAACAAAACAGCGATACTTTTGCAATAATCTCTTCGTCGGGCGCTTTGTCGGAACGTAAAATGATTACGTCCGGACGAATACCGCACCCCTGTAATTCGCGCACGGAATGTTGCACGGGCTTGGATTTGAATTCACCCGACGAGGCGAGATAGGGCAAAAGACACACGTGAATAAACGCGCAGTTGCCCTCGCCTTCTTCCACGCGGAACTGACGCAACGCTTCAAGATACGGCTGACTTTCGATATCGCCCGTGGTGCCGCCGATTTCCGTAATCACTACGTCCGCGCCCGATTTTTTCGCCACAAGACGGATATGGTTTTTAATTTCGTTGGTTACGTGCGGCACGATCTGCACGGTTTTGCCGCCGTATTCGCCCGCGCGCTCTTTTTTCAGCACCGTAGAATACAGTTTGCCGCTGGTCAGCGAAGAATCTTTGGTTAAATTCACGCCGATAAACCGCTCGTAATGCCCTAAATCGAGGTCTGTTTCCGCGCCGTCCGCCGTCACGAACACCTCGCCGTGCTGCACGGGATTGAGCGTGCCCGGGTCGATATTCATGTACGGATCGAATTTTTCCACCGCCACTTTATACCCCGCCGATTTCAAAAGTCTGCCCAGCGACGCCGCCACAATGCCCTTGCCTAAGCCCGATACTACGCCCCCCGTTACAAAGATGAATTTTGTCATATATGGTTTCTCCTTTCGTTTGTTTTCAATTTAAAAAGTCGCAAGGCGACAGGTACGTTGTTAACCGATTGCTTTCAGTCCGTTACGATTCGGCGGAACGCCGCGCCGTTTTTCAAACGCCGCCCCGTAAAAAAAGGCGTTTTTTTTTAGCCTGTATACAACAGCCAAAAAAACGCCTTTGCTTTTTCGATTAACGTTTATAAAAACAACGTGTTTTTTAAAAACATAGAAAATGATACCATATTTTTCTTTGCTTGTCAACCGTTTGAAAACAAAAAAATCCGAAAAAATTTTTCGGATTTTTTTACAGATTATTTAATCGGAACATTCGCCGAACGTTCAAAGTATATTTTGTATTGAAATGACAAAACACGCGAACGAAACGATTAAAATCTGAATTGTTAATAATTTCAACGCAAGCGAGCCTTTTTGCTTAATGCCCAAAAGCGCGGAAAACAGCCCCGTAACCGTTGCCGCAATCGAAAAAACTATTGCAATAACAGCAGAAAAAACAGTACGTCCGAAAAAATACGTTAATATCCTTGAAACACACAGGCAACATAACGCAATGAAAGAAAACAACGCGGCTTTGTTTTGCAATTGTTTTTCCGCGTCAACCAACAAAAAATCAATTTTCCCGCGCGCCTCGCCTTTATTTACCATCTGCGACACTTCTTTTTTATGTAAAAGACAACCGCAGCCCGTACACACCACCGCTTCGTCCGGCATTTCTTTGCCGCATTTACTGCAATACATTTCAGTACTCCTATTACATATAACTCAACGCCGACGCCAATACCGCCCCGTATATTATGCCGAGAAATACGCTAAGTACCATAGACACAATGGAAATAATCATTCCCGCTTTTGCAAGTCCGTATCCCTCTTCGTTCCTTTCCCTGCATTGCTTCATTGCCATAACGCTGAAAATCAAGCCGAGCAAAGCAAATAAAAAAGAGCACACAAACCCCGCAATGGCAAAAGCGTTCGTCTTACGGTAACCGTTATGCGCCCCGTTGCCCCCGCGCGCCGTTCCGTCGCCCGCCGCCACCTCTTTTGGTAAATCACGCACCATCGTTCCGCAATGCGGGCACATATACGCCTCGTCCGAAATCTCTTTGCCGCATTTACTGCAATACATCTCCTACTGCCTCCTTTTGTTTATCTGTATTATAGATTTATTATTGTTATTATATATCTTTAATATAGAATTGTCAACCGTTATTCAATAAAAAAAGATAAAATTATCTATAATATAGAAGATAAAGGGGTATATTATGGAAATCGGAAAAAGAATCAGAGAGTTACGGCAGGAACATAATCTGCGGCAAAAACAACTTGCAAAGAGCATAAACGTTGCCGCCAACACTCTTTCGCAGTTCGAATCGGGCAAAGCGAATCCCGGTTACGAAGTGCTGATTGCGCTTGCCGATTATTTCGAAGTTTCTACGGATTATCTTTTAGGGCGGGCGGACGACTTCGGCAACGTTTCGGTTCGGGCGGAAAGAACGGCGGATTTTCCTACGGCGGAAGAGAAAAAACTACTTGTCGTATACCGAACGGCAAGCGAAAAGGGAAAAATACGCATTAAGGCATATGCCGACGCGGTTGTCGATTTAGAAAGAACAAAATAATTTTTTGGGGCACGGAAAAACGGCGCTTTGCAAAAAGCAAAACGCCGTTTTTATTCAAATATATAAACTTATTTAAGTTCAGCCGTAGCGCCGTTCTCTTTGAGTTTGGCAACCAACGCTTCCGCGTCCGCTTTGGGCGCGTTTTCTTTGATAACGCCCATCGCTTCCACGGCTTTCTTCGCGTCCGCAAGACCGAGCCCCGTAGCCTCGCGCACCACTTTGATGATGGCGATCTTGTTAGGTCCGATGTCTTTAAGCACAACGTCGAATTCCGTCTTTTCTTCCGCGGCGGGAGCAGCCTCCGCACCGGCAGCGGCAGCGCCTGCGGCGGCTACGGGAGCGGCAGCGCTTACGCCGAATTCCGCTTCCAACGCTTTAACGAGTTCGTTCAGTTCGAGAACGGTCATACCTTTTACTTCTTCAATGAGTTTCTGTACATCCATGGTTTTAAATTCCTCCGTTATTATTATAATTTTTTTCGGGCGATCGTTTTTCACGCGCCGCGGTTGCCCGACCCCGCCGCGTTGTTTGCGTTTAAGCGTTTTTTACGCGCTTTTTACGCGTTTCCGTTTCAGTTCGCCGCTTCTTTCGCCTTCGCGATGGAATCGAGAACGTAAACGAATTTGGAAATGGAAGACTGAAAGCAACCCAGCATCTTCGCGATGAGCACTTCCTTGGAAGGAATCGCGGCGAGCGCGGTAACTTCGTCTTTGCCTAAATAGCGGTTATCAAGATACGCGCATTTTGCGGCGACCTTATCGCTGAGCGCGGGATTTTCCTTTACGGCTTTGGCAAAAATAGCCGCGCCGCTGGTTTCGTCCGCACAGAACACCGTAGCCGTGGTTCCGTTCAGGTCGTTATCGAAATCGGTAACGCCGAGTTCGTTAAACGCCTTTCTTACCAGCGTATTTTTATACACCTTATATTCGCAGTTCGCCGCTTTGAACTTGTTGCGCAGCGCCGTAACTTCCAGCACCGTCAACTTGTTATAATTGGCAAGAACTACCGATTTGCTGGCGGAAATCTTCTGTTTGATTTCTTCAACGATTTGCTTCTTTCCTTCGATATTCTTCGACATGGTTTACCTCCTTGTGTTATTTTCAAGCCGTGCCGGAAACGCATTCCGGGCAAAAAAACGCCTTACGCGCAAAGGCGTAAGGCAAGCGAAAAAATCCGTCTTATCTATACGCCTGAGCGAGCGGGAATTTTCCCATCAAACCTTCCGGTACTTGCCGTCTTGGGCTTATCAACGATATTATTTTACCATGTCTGCGCTGAAAAAGTCAAGCGATTTTACGCGAATACGGCGTTTTTCTTTCGGCTCTTTTGTTTTAATTCGGTATTTCCGGTTTATCCGGCGCTTTTTTCTATGCCGCAAAAAACGTTACGCTTTCGCGGCGACTTTTACGCCGGGGCCCATTGTGGAAGAGAGCACCGCGCTCTTTACGTACGTGCCTTTCGCGCTGGCGGGTTTCGCCTTAATAATCGCGTCCATCAGCGCGGTGAAGTTTTCGGTGAGTTTTTCCTTGCCGAAACTCTTCTTGCCGATGGGGCAGTGAATGATGGCGGTTTTATCCAGCCTGTACTCCACTTTACCTGCTTTCACTTCTTTAATCGCCTTTTCCACGTCCATGGTAACGGTACCGGACTTGGGGTTGGGCATCAAGCCCTTAGGACCGAGCACACGACCGATTCTACCTACCATACCCATCATATCGGGCGTGGTGATCATCACGTCGAAATCAAACCAATTCTCGTTCTGAATTTTGGCGATGAGTTCTTCCGCGCCTACGTAATCCGCGCCGGCCGCAACCGCCGCGTCCGCTTTAGCGCCCTTGGCGATAACGAGCACCTTCTTGGTTTTGCCTGTGCCGTGCGGCAACACGAGAACGCCGCGCACCTGCTGATCCGCCTGACGGGGATCAACGCCGAGACGAACGTGAAGTTCCACCGTTTCATCGAATTTCGCCTTTGCCGTTTCTAAAACGATGCTTACCGCTTCGCCCGCTTCGTAGGTTTTGGTAAGATCGAATGCTTTTACGCTGTCAGAGTATTTTTTTCCGTGTTTCATGTCTGCTCCTTTGGCGGTCGGTATCGGGGCTTGTTTTTTTTAAACCCCTGCCGCCTATCTCCTTTATTCCTCAACCGTCACGCCCATGCTGCGAGCGGTTCCCGCCACCATGCTCATCGCGCTTTCCAGCGAGGTGCAGTTGAGGTCGGGCATCTTCATCTTCGCAATTTCTTCCACCTGCGCTTTGGTGAGTTTGCCCACCTTTACGGAGTTGGGTTTCGCGCTTGCCGTTTCAATACCCAGAGCCTTTTTGATAAGCACGGGCGCGGGCGGCGTTTTCAGGATAAACGTAAACGAACGATCCTGATAAATCGTAACGACGACGGGAATGATCAACCCTGCCTTATCGGCGGTTTGGGCGTTGAATTCCTTTGTGAATCCGGGCAGATTGATACCGAAGGGACCAAGGGTGGAACCTACGGGGGGCGCCGGAGTTGCTTTCCCTGCGGGGAGTTGTAATTTTACAACCGCAGTGATCTTTTTAGCCATGACTGTATCCTCCTACGTGGTATTTACAAGGCGACGGTTGGGTTTTGCCGCCTCTCCCACATTATTTAACGTAATATAAAATCGTATGGAATCGGCTTATTTCCCGAGCCGATCGCCTGCCGGGCGCTTTGCCCTATTTTCCCTCTTCGGAAGATTCCTCTTCGTAATCGGGGGAATCGGGAATAGGCGCGTCGATACGCTTGATTTGCAGATATTCCACTTCCACGTCGGTATCGCGGTTGAACATCTTGGTGGTAACTTTTGCTTTCTGCGCCGCGTCGTTGAGTTCTTTCACCGTACCGATAAAGCCTTTCAGCGGGCCTTCCTCGATAGATACGGAATCGCCCACTTTAAAATCCGCTTCGGAGATAAACTCTTCCAAACGCATTTTACGCACTTCGTCCTCTTTCATGGGAATAGGTCGACCCTGCGGCCCGCAAAACCCCGTAACGCCGCGCGTACTGGTTACGTAATACCAGATCTGGTTGGTGTAAATCATCTTGATGAACACATAGCAGGGCAGGAGTTTTCTTTCCACCACCTTACGCTTGCCGTTCTTCTCCTCGATCACCTGTTCCATGGGAATTTTCAGATCGGTGATATATTCGCCGAGGTTGTTGTTCTCGATAAGTTTTTCCAAAGAATCTTTCACCATCGCTTCGTAGCCCGAATACGTATGGAGAATATACCATTTGGGTTGTTCCTGTTCTGCCATATAAAGATCTCCCTTATTTAGCCACAAGCAGTTTTAAAAGCAAATTCAAAAGAGCGTCCACGCCCGTCGTCACCGCCAGAAAGGCAAAGACGATCACCATTACCACGCCCGTCGTTTTCACCACGGTGGGGAATTTCGGCCAGGTAACTCTTTTAAGCTCGGAAAACACCTCTTTGAACTTCGCGCCGATACGGCGGAAGATATTTGGTTTTTTCTCCTTCGTGTTGTTTGCGTTTGCCATAACTATACCTCTCGAAGCGGGCGAAGTTGCCGCCCGCGCTTTACCCGCCGCCCCGTTCCGTTAAAGAGAAGCGGCGTAAAATAAAACGTGCCGTTATTTCGCTTCTTTGTGTTCCGTATGCTTTTTGCAGAACGGGCAGTACTTATTCAAAGTCAATCTGTCGGGATCGTTCTTCTTGTTCTTAATACTGTCGTAATTTCTGTGTTTGCATTCCGTGCATTCAAACGTGATTTTGGCTCTTGCCGTTTTGGTTGCCATATCGAAAACTCCATGCAAAAAAATTACACCCCTTTTTAGGTGCGCATTAGTATTTTAACATAAGCAAAACGGCTTGTCAACCTTTTTTACGTCGTTTTTCAATTTCTTTCCGTTTTTTTTAAATTATCCTCGTCTTTACGCTTTACGCGTTTTTCCGCAAGGGTGAAACGGTTGACAAAATACGTAAAATACGCTATACTGTTTTTATTCTTTGAAATTTTCTTTTACGTTGGAGGAACCATCATGACTTTAACCGAAAACACGGAAATCTGTCATTGCAAACACGTGAGCGTTGCGGATATAGAACGCGCGCTGGGCGACCATACTAAATTCGAGGACGTGGAAAAACAATTCCGTCACGTGCAGGAAATAACGCATTGCTCCACGGGTTGCGGCGGTTGCCACGATAAAATTCTGGATACCATATCCGAACTTCTCAACGGCTGAACGGGCGAAGCGTCCTTCGGCAACTTATACGAAAAAACGTCCCTTCTCCGTAAGGAACGTTTTTTTACGCCGCGAAGTATATTCTAAAAAAAATTATTCTTTTTCGAACATATCTTTCGCCACGCCGCAAAGAGGGCATACGAAATCTTCGGGAAGATCCTCGAATTTCGTGCCGGGCGCAATGCCGTTATCGGGATCGCCCTTTTCTTCGTCGTAAACGTAACCGCATACGCTGCATACGTATTTCATATCAATACCTCCGTAAAAATTATTTTTATCGTTTATTCAACCCACGTTACGCAATCGGCTCGAAATCCGCCGCGCCGTGCTTGCAAAGCGGACAGATGAAGTCTTCGGGCAGTTCGTCGCCCTCGTAGATATAGCCGCAGATTTTGCAGACGTATCCCTTTTTTCCTTCCGTTTTAGGCTTAGGCTTTACGTTGGCATGGTAGTACGAATACGTCATCGTTTCCGTATCGCTCATTACGCGCGCTTCCGTCACCTCGCAGATAAACATCACGTGCGTTCCCAAATCCACCGTTTGTTCCACTTTCAGCGACATAAACGAGTTGATATACCGGGGCAGAAATATCAGAGAGTTATCCGAACGGAGCGGCTCGAACCCGCAGGAAGCGAATTTATCGGTATTGCGCCCGCTCTGAAAACCGAACGTTTCAAATACCGAGAACGGCGCGTCGGTGGAAAGACAGTTCACGTTCATTCTTCCCGTACGGCTGATCACGTGGCAGGAATAATTCGCCTTGTTGATGGTAACCGCCACGCGGTTGGGCGTGCTGGTCACCTGCGTAACGGTGTTCACGATTAAGCCGTTGTCCTTCTTGCCGTCGTTGCACGTTACCACGTACAGACCGTAACCGATGTTGAACAGCGCTTTCAGGTTGTTTTTATCCGCCGTTTCGCTGCTCTGCGCAAGATATTCGCGGCACAGTTCCTCCGCCATCGCCTCCAACTGCTTTTCGCTCTCGTCGGAAAGCGCGGAACGTATCGTCACCGATGTATCGAGGAAGGTTATATCTTTGCTGTTTTCCAGCATGCCTTTCATCGTTTTCGCCGCCAGAGGCGCCCAGGAACCGTTTTCGATAAAACCAACCGTGCGTTTCTGGAAGTTGCGCTCGGTAAGGTGATGAATAAACGTACGCATATACGGAAAAATATCCGCGTTGTACGTGGTGGTTGCCAACACAAGTTTGGAATAACGGAACGCGTTTTCCACCGCTTCCGCCATATCTTCGCGCGCGAGGTCGCACACTTCCACTTTGGGGCAGCCTTTGGCGCGCAGTTTTTCCGCAAGCGTATCAACCGCCTTTTTCGTGTGACCGTATACCGACGTATACGCGATTACCACTCCTTCCGTTTCGGGCGTATACGACGACCACAGATTGTATAAATTGAGATAATACCCTAAATCTTTATCCAGTACCGGCCCGTGCAAGGGGCAGATTTTTTCTATCTGCAACGCGGCCGCCTTTTTTAAAAGCGCCTGCACCTGCACGCCGTATTTTCCCACGATGCCGATATAATATCTGCGCGCTTCGCACGCCCAGTCCTCTTCAACGTCCAGCGCGCCGAATTTGCCGAATCCGTCGGCGGAAAAAAGAATTTTATCTTTGTCGTCGTACGTTACGATTACTTCCGGCCAGTGTACCATGGGCGCCGATATAAAGGTAAGCGTGCGCTCGCCCAGAGAAAGCGTATCTCCCTCGCTCACCACAATCCGCCTGTCCTCGTACTGCGTTTTGAAAAACTGCCCCATCATTGTAAACGACTTATTCGAAGAAACGATCGTTGCCCCGGGATAATTTTTCATAAACGCCGCGATGTTCGCCGAATGATCGGGTTCCATATGCTGCACGATAAGATAATCGGGCTTTCTGCCGCCGAGAGCGCGTTCCAGATTATCCAGCCACTCGTGCGTAAAACGAGCGTCCACCGTATCCATTACGGCAATTTTTTTATCTTTGATTACGTAGGAATTATACGCCATGCCGTTTGGTACGACGTATTGCCCTTCGAACAGATCCACTTCGTGATCGTTCACGCCAACGTATTCCACTCCGTCCGCTATAAACATTGTTCTCTCCTCGCTTTTTCTACCGCGCTTTCCGCTTGCTTCCGATTTTCTTTGCTTACGCTTTCCAGAGCCCGTGCAGATTACAATACGCGTACGCCGCCACCACTTCGTCGCCGTCGCAAAGCGCAAATTTCACCTCGGGCTTATCTCCCGGTTTAAGCGCCTTTCTCTGATTACCCTGTTTTGTCTGCAACGAAACCCATTCGATGGAATGCGCGCTTTCCATAGGATGCGCCGCGCTGCCCACCGTTACGGTAACGATATTTCCGTTTACGGAAATCACGGGCACGTGCTTTTCTTTGGAAGCGTCTACGCTGCCCGCTTCTATCTGCTGCATCTTTTCGCCGCAACAAATAACGGGTACTCCGCTTTCTTTTACGCTCGCCACGATGTTTCCGCAATGCTTACAAATAAAAAATTTCTGTTCCATTTTACTTTCTCCCGTAATGAATAAATTCGGAAACGGCGCTCTTTTCACCGTCTCCGAATTATTATATCATAATCGGCAGAAAAAATCAAGTCTTTCAAGGGGCGTTTTTTGTTCCGCCCGTTTTTTTCTACTGATTTTCACACGGGAAATCCGTCGCGGTTTTCCGAACCGTCGGCGCGGCTCAGCCGCGCTTATCTCCGCACGAAAAGCCCGTGGCTTTCGCCGCGCCGGGAATTCTGCCCACGCTTACGTCGTCGCGTTTACGGTTTCTGAGCGCCGGCACGGGCGACGCTTTCTTCTGATAGCGGTAATCGCTGCCGTACAGCGCCACGTGCTTTTCTATCACTTTATGAGAAGGCGCCTTGTTCACGTCTTTGTTCGTTATCGCCTGGAAACGGAAAAAATCGGCGTCTTCCGGCAAATCGTCCACAAGCGTATAATCGTTTTTATCGGCGGTGTACTGCGCCGTAGACGAGAGAATTTCGCGCACGTAAGCGATATTTTCGTGCAGAGAAAGCGGCTCGGGAAATTCCCCGTTTTTAATCACCTGCCGCCAATCTTTATCTTCGTATTTTTGCAGGAGGTCTTTGGCTTTATGCAAATGGGAGATTTCGTACGTCAGATTTTCCTCCCACAGTTTTTTCAGATATTCGTCGCTTTCCGTCATATAACACGAATAATACAGATAGCACTCGGCGTATTCGTGCAGCAGCATCATTTCCAGCCACGTGGCGTCGGGGTCGGCAAGCGACTCGTACTGCGTTACGTGCGCCTCTTCCACCAGCGCTATTTCCTGATACAGCCGCCGCGCCAGATCGCTTCTTGCAAACGCGGAAACGTTCATATAATAATTCATCGTCTGCTGTTCGGCGGCAACGATGATCAGCGCGGAAAGCGTCGTGAACAAATCCGCCTTTTTCGCGTCGATCGGCTGTTTCGCGTTGTCCTTGGGGTAGCGGTGGTGCGATACGGTGGGGCGCCCCGGCATAATCTCCGTGTACTTGCCCACTAATGTTTCCGCGTGAATTTTCCGTTCCATTTCTAAAAGATCGGCGTAGCGGTACAGATGATCGAAATCTTCCAGAAGCGCGAAATCCAGCGCTTTTTTTACGTTGCAGTCGGCGGTACGTTGCGCAAGTTCCGCCGTAAGATCAACGGCGAGTTGCTCGTAGGAAATCGTGTGTTCCAGAACGCTTTCGTTTTTCGGCTTCAACAGCGAAATTTTCAGTTGCTGCTGCTTTTCCACTGCGCGGCAGAGCGAAATTTCCCGCCGCAAATCGTCGTTTCCGGTATGCCGCGCCAACTGGTGCGAAAACCAGTTCGCCTCGTATTCCGTGCCGTTCATTAAAATTATACGCGTTTTGGAATAGGGCGAAAGTTCGTTTTTATCGTACGATTTTGGATAAATCTTCGTCCAGTCCTGTAACGCGTAATCGATTTTTAACGGTTTTTCTTCAAAAGGGTTCATATGCGTTTCTCCTTGAAAGATGATTTTGCGGCGCTTTTTTGTTCTGCCGCACGTATCAATCATTTCCCTTTTTTCCGCGTTTCATACCGCGCGCCGCCTTTGTTTTTTCGCTCCGCTTACGTTTTTTCCATAAAAAAACTCCGGCGCTTTTTTCCTTTTCGCCGAAGTTCCCGTATTTTTCCGTTTCGCTCAATTAACCGATGAAAGCCTGATCAAAGCAGGGTAACGCCCTTCTCGCGGCATACGCGCAGCGTTTCCTCGTCCCATACGCTGCTCTGCACTTCGCCGATATGCGCCTTGCGCAAAAACAGCATGCAGATACGCGACTGACCGATGCCGCCGCCCACGGTGTACGGAAGTTTACCTTCTAAAAGCGCGCGGTGAAACGGCAGATTCGCCCGCTCTTCCGCGCCCGCCTCTTTCAATTGCGAAAGAAGCGACGTTTCGTCTACGCGGATACCCATCGAAGATATTTCGAAGGCGATATCGAGTACGGGATAATACGCTAAAATATCGCCGTTTAAATTCCAGTCGTCGTAATCGGGCGCGCGCAGATCGTGCGGCTTTCCGTTTTTCAGTTTGCCGCCTATGCGCTTTAAAAACACCGCGCCGTATTTTTTTACCGCCTCGTATTCGCGCTGTTTCGGCGTAAGGGCAGGATATTTCTCCTCTAAATCGCCGCTGTCGATAAACGTGATTTTCGGCGGAAATATGCGTTCCGTAAAACCGAGGTCGTCCGCCACGTAATTTTCCGTATGGCACAACGCGCGGTAAATATCGTTCACGACTTCTTCCAGTTTTTCTTCCGTGCGCTCCTCTTTCGCTATGATTTTCTCCCAATCCCACTGATCCACAAACACGGAATGCAGATTGTCCCGATCTTCGTCGCGGCGAATCGCGTTCATATCCGTATACAGCCCTTCGCCGCGCGAAAACCCGTAATCGGCAAGCGCCTTTCGCTTCCACTTCGCCAGCGAATGGACGATTTCCATTTTCTCGCCCGATTTCAATCCGAACGATACGGGGCGTTCCCGACCGCTTAAATTATCGTTGAGTCCGCTGTCTGCCGTCACGAATACGGGCGCGGAAACGCGCGTTAAATTAAGCATCACGGAAAGATCGCGCTGAAAAAAATCTTTGATTTTTTTTATGGCAATCTCCGTCTGGCGCACCGACAACGCGGATTTATACCCTTCGGGAATATGAATCATGAAAACACCGCCTTTTTCGCCGTCGTAAAACGCGTTGCCGCCCTATCGGTTTGCGCATTTTTGTCCGCGGCTTGTTTTGCCGATTATTATATCACGATTTTCTCGATTATGCAAGCGTTTTTAAACGAATTTTTCGCGGCGTTTTATGCGTTTGCAATCTCCGCGATTACGGCGGATACGTATCTTATCCGCTCGCGGCGCTTATCCGCGCGCTTTTTTATACCAATTCAGCATAAATTCTTCTTCGTGCCTCTCCTGCCAATCGTCGTAGTCGAAGTCGTCGTCCTCTTTCTTATCTTTGTCGCCGCTGTTTTTTATCTCTTCTTCTTTTTCTTCGCGCCGCGCATCGAAATCAAGCAGATTTTGCAGGCGTTCGCGCGCTTCTTCCCATTCCGCGAGCGCGGTTTCCGCGTCCGCTTTCAGCGTCCGCGCCGCTTCCGCTTCGTCCGTCAGTCCCGCTTCTTCCAACCAGAGGGAAAGTTCCTGCGCCTTACTTAAAAACCGCGCCGTCGCGTCCCCGCCCGAAGCGCTTTTATCCTCCCCGCCGAACGGTCCCGCAGGAAATTGCGGCATTGCAGGCGTTTCCGCGCCGTAATCGCCGAACGCGCCGAAGAAAGAAAAGCCCTCGTCCATCTCGTCCATCTCGTCCAACAAATCTTCAAGTTCTTCTAAAAACCGTTCCGCCTCTTTCTTCTGAAACGGATTTTTCACCGCCGTTTTCACCTGTTTTTCCAACAGTTTGAGTTTTGCCGAAAGTCCGTCGAGAATGCTTTCGCAAAGATCTTCCAGCGCGTCTTTTTCCTCGTCGCTTATCTTTTCGATCAGCGCGTACAGTTCTTTTACGGAAATCGACGAATAACGCGAAGCGTCCAACTCGCCGCCGAGAGAAAGATAATATTCTATCAGCGAATATTTCTGACCGTCCACTCCGTAGTCTTTTGCCGCCTCCTCGGCCTCGGGATCGGAAACGCCCGTAATCACCACGCCGCGTATTTGATTCGTACGGAAGGCCTGACAAAACAGATCTTTAATTTCCTGCGTGCGCGTTTCGTCGCGCGTACCCTCCGCGCTCTCCGCCGTAACCAGCACCGCGTTATCCTCGCTGAGCGCCGTAAAATACCCCTGCGCCACGCATCGGGCGAACACCTCGTTCACGCATTCGTCCACGCTTTTTCCCGAAGCGTCCCAGCCGGAAAGAAGCACTTTGCCGTCGTCGTTGAGTCCGCGAGCCGAAAGTACGGTGCCCTCCGCGTCGTATTCCAGTTCTATGGAAGGGTTCACGTCGATGAAAAAACTTCCGCCCGTTGCAAGCGGAGGCGCGGGGTTGAAAGGTTTTTCCGCCGCTTTGTTTTTATAAAACACGGGAAGCAACGCAAGCAAAAGCAACATAAGCGCCGTAAAAGCGGCAAGCAACGAGAACAGCGTTTTTTTACGCCTGATCGCCGCCGCGCCGCCGCTATGCGTTTCAACCTCCGCGCTTTCCTGCGCGGGGAACAGAGAAGCCCGCCCTTCTATTTTTTGTCGCACGGAAAGAAAATCGGACGGGGCGAAACGGTTTATTTCGCTTTTTATCCTTTTTTCCACTTGACTTTTCTTCATGTCGTTCCCTCCAATTCGCGCCTGAGTTTTTCCAACGCCTTTGTATACTTCCACGAGGCCGTGCCGCGCGGAATACCCAGCGTTCCGGCTATTTCCCTCATCTTTGCTCCCGCGTTTTTCATCAGAACGATCTCGCGCTCGGTTTGAGTAAGGCTTGCCGCGGCGGCGGCAAGAGCCGCGCCGTCTTCCACCCGTTCGTCTACGCTGTAAGCCAGTCCGGGCGGCTCGTACGAAGTAAAATCCACCGATTGTTCGCGACGACGTTTTTTTATCAGATTCAGCGCTTTGTTCTTTGCGATTTTCGCCAGCAGATTCTTCAACTCCTTTTCGTGCTTTCTGCCGTATTGAAACGCAAAACGCAACGCTTCGGAATATTTTTCCCATAACGCCACATACGAATCCTGCGTGATTTCCTCCGCGTCCCGCGCGTTGCAGGTAACGGAAAAAGCGACGGCGAAAGCCAGACGCCGCGTATTTTCGTAAAACGCCGCGAAAGCCCTCTCTTCTTCGCGCGTAAATCCCGCGCCGCCCTGTTTTTTTGTCGCTCTTTGTTTCATTCGCCTGTTTTTTTGCAGCGCCGTCCGCTCCGCCGTTTCCCGTTATACGGCGGGGCGGACCGTCGCCTTGTTATGTATGTGTATTAGCGTCATGTTATTATATTATGTATTACTCGGCTTTGCCCTTTTTAAATTCCTGCAAACGTCTTTCTTTATCGTTTGCAAACTCGGCTTTCTTTTCTTCAATGCGGCTTTTAAACGCGTCTTTTAAAGTATCTTTCGCATGTTGGAAAACGTCTTTCAGGCGTTCGATCTGCGCTTTCAATTCGGGGTGTTCTTCCAGATACGCCTCGCATTTTTCTTCCAGTTCGTCTTTAAAATCTTCGATCAGATCTTCCAGTTCGTCGAGCGTGATTTCGTCGATCTCTCCGATCAGATCGCCAAACGCCTGCAGATCCTCGCCGGAGATAACCGTTTCGTCTTCATCGTATTTTTCTAATATTTTTTCAATCGCGTCGCGCGTTTCCTCCGTAAGATTGCGCAGTTTATCCACAAATTTTTCCAACGTTTCCGCGCCGATTTTTCCCGTTTCGCCCACTACGTATAAATCTTTCATATGCAGAAGTTCCGCGATCGCCGCTTCGTCCTCCGCCGAAATCACGGCGTTTTCCGCCTGCTTTTTCAGTTCTTCGTACGCGGCTTTATAGGCAAGGTATTTCTGAAATTTCGCCGCGTATTCTTCGCCGCAAAGTTCCGCAAGATCTTTTTCCATCTTCTCTTTTGCCGCGTCGCGCGCTTCTTCCATGGCTTCTTTCAACTCTTCGCCCGCGTAATCTTCAAACTCGTCTTCGTGCTCTTCCAGCAAGTCTTTGAGTTCTTTAATCGTCATTTCCGCGCCTTTTTCATAAGTCATCGTTTCGTCGAACTGCATCACCGCGGTAATCAGGCGATATTTCACGGGAGTCAGCGATTTGTACGCCTCGTCGTTTTCCGCCTGCAATTTTTTCACTTCGCGCACGTCCTGAGCGCGGGCGCCGATATTTACTTTGGCAATAACGCTACCCGCCTCCGCGCCTTTTTTGGCATGCTCCTCTATTTTTTGCCGCGTGCTTTCGTCGTCCGCCGCTACGGAAATATCCACGTCCGCGTTGTCCTCGTTCAGATACCCCGTATCCTCCGCAAGTTCCACCACTTTTTTTATGCATTCTTCGCTGCCGAGTCCCTCGAACGTTTCGCCCGAAATCAGCGTTGCGCCGTCCGCGTTGCCCGCTTTTACGCCCACGACTTTATCGTCTTCCAAAAGAAATTCCAGCGACGGATTGATGTCCACCGTCATATAGGCTTCCCCGGAAGCCGTATCCGGCGACGGCGGAACCAATTTCACATCGTCGTTGTTGCCGCCGCACCCCGCAAACGCCAACGTAACCGCGCACAACGCGCCCGCCATACCTGCAATAAATTTTTTCATGATTTTTTTCTCCTTCTCGGTTTTTATACCGCCTTTGCGGAACCGGCGCACTCCCGCTTCCGCTTACGGCTTTCACATATATAAACAACCGGGGAGAAAAAAGCGTTGGCGTTTTTTAAAAAATTTTTTGCTTTTTTTATTCTCTGCGGCTTACGCGCCTTTCGTCTTCGCTTTGCCTCAACGCTTTTTTACCACGTTGTTTTCGCCTTTGTAAATGCAGTTTTCCCCCACCGTGCCGCGCACGCGCGAAAGCGGATACACCGTGGCGTTTCTGCCGATCACCGTGCCGGGATTGAGTACCGCGTTACAACCTATCTCCGAAAAATCGCCCAGCATCGCGCCCATTTTTTTTAAGCCCGTTTCTATACGCTCTTTCCCGTCTTTCACCGTTACAAGGCTTTTATCCGATTTTACGTTGGACGTCACCGCTCCCGCGCCGAGATGCGCCTTATACCCTAATACGGAATCGCCTACGTAATTGAAATGCGGCGTTTGCGCCCCGTTGAACAAAACGGAATTTTTTATCTCCGCGGAATTGCCCACCACGCAGTTTTCGCCGATCAGAGCGCTGCCGCGGATAAACGCGCAATGCCTTACTTCCGTTCCCGCGCCGACGACGCACGGCGCGCCCAGATACGCCGTAGGCGCTATTTTCGCCGTTTTATGCACCCATACCTGCGGCTGTCGCTCCTCGAATTCCTCCTTCGAAAGGCTTTCGCCTATCCGCACGATCTCTGCTTTCAGTCCGCGCAACGCCTCCCACGGATATTCGAATCGCGCAAGATATTCCCCCGCCAACGATTGGCTTAAATCAAACAATTCCTTCGTTTTCAACATACGTTTCTCCTCCTTATTATCCTTATTCTCCGCACGCGTTTATTGTTTACGCGCGCCGTTTTATCCGTCGCTTTTATTATACCCCTTTTCTTTTCAGCCGTCAAGCGATAAGGCTATATTTGGTCTGTTTTCGGCTGATAAAAAAGCGCGCGTACAAAATATATTGCCGCGCGTTAAAAAAATATGCGAATGAAAGTCAAATTATTCAAAAAGGTTTAACATTAATCGCATGCGCGAAGATGCCACGTACAGGAGCCGTATTCCCGCGCAACCTTCGAAAAACACGTTAGGAAATTCGCTCGTCAGCCGCGCCGCAATACGGACAGATCGCCACGTCGCCCGTATAGGCGAATTTCGCGCCGCAAAATCTGCATTCCGCCGCATGCTTTCTTTCTTCGGGCGCTTTCGCCTCGTTAAGAGCGATATTGTCCCCCTGCCTTACGTATCCCGATAAATACCCTTTATTGAAACATACGCTCAGAAGATTACGCACGTCTTTTTCCGTTTTGGAAAGTTGAGCGGCAACGTCTTGTACGGTTAGCAGGTGCTCTTTTGTTACTGCGTACACCACACGCCTTTGCGCAACTTTGTCGCCGTAATTTATCCAGACGATCGGCGTGCCGTAAAACCCCGCCGCGGCAAAAGCGATGCCTGCCGCCATCAGCGCCCACGCCGAACGCACCGCGCCGAAAATTATCATGGGAATTCCCGCCGCAAACATCAGCGAAAAAGCAATCGCACAGATCAGTTGTTTTTTCAGCGCTTTTTCCACAGCGTCCATTATCGCTCCTCCCGCCGCGCCGGAAAGGTTAAGGCAAACGTCGGTTTATATATCGCAAAAAGTATATAAAAACAGTGCGGAAAAGTCAAGCAAAACGCGAACGTGATAATTAAATATATGCCTGAAAAAATATGCCTGAAAAATAAAAACTAACGAAAATAACGCCCCTGCCTTTCTTTATTTTGTAAAAAAACGGCTGAACTCCCGCATTTTTGTAAAGTTCCCGTAATTTATTGACATCTTTTTCCGAATATGTTATACTGTAACAAATTATTAAAAAATCAAGCGCCGCAGACAGGCGGTAAACCGTAACGCAGGCGCGCGGAGGATAAAAATGGCTCTTTTGAAAATCATTGAGTGGGCGGATAATTCTTCAAACACCCTCGTCTATAAAATAGACACGAAAAAGAACGTTATAAAACGCGGTTCGGCACTTACGGTGCGCGAGGGACAGGTGGCGATTTTTTGCGATAAAGGACGCATGGCGGACGTTTTTCTGCCCGGTTATTATAAACTGGAAACGGATTCCCTGCCGATTCTCACCTCGCTCCTTTCCTGGAAATACGGTTTTGAAAGTCCGTTCAAATCGGAAGTGTACTTTGTAAACACCACGCGCTTTTCAAAACAACGCTGGGGAACGGCGAATCCTATCATGCTCCGCGATCCCGATTTCGGCGCTGTGCGCGTTCGCGCTTACGGCACGTATTCGTTCCGCGTGAAAGACGCTTTCGTGTTTATGACCGAACTCTCCGGTTCGCATTCCACGTTTAAAACGGAAGATATCACCGACCATATCAGAAGCATTCTTGTCATGGCGATTTCCGACGCGATGGGCGAAAGCGGCGTTTCCGTGGTGGATATGGCAGCCAATCTGATGGAACTTTCGCAAACGGTAAAAGAGTCTTTGGAAAAACGCTTCGGAGAAATGGGCCTTGAACTTTCCGATTTCAACTTCGAAAACGTCTCTCTTCCCGCGGAACTGGAAAAAGCGATGGACGAGAACGCGCGGCTGGGCATGTTCCGCCGCAATGTGGACGTCTATACGCAGATGGCGCAGGCGGACGCATTGAAAGACGCGGCGAAAAACCCCGGCATGGCGGGAAGTACGATGAGCGCGGGCATAGGCCTTGGCATGGGCGCGCAGATGATGCGTTCGATGAACGCCGCTTACGGCGCAAACGGCATGGGCGGCGTGGGCGCCGGAGCGGCGCAGACGAAACCGTGCCCCAAGTGCGGAACGCAGGTAGATTCAGGCGCCAGATTCTGCCCCAAGTGCGGTGAAAAAATGCAGGCGCAGAACGTCTGCTCAAAATGCGGCGCTCCGCTTGCTCCCGGCGCGAAGTTCTGTTCCGAATGCGGCGCGCCTACCGTTTCGGTCTGTGCCAAATGCGGCGCAAAACTCGCCTTAAACGCCAAGTTCTGCCCCGAATGCGGCGAAAAAGTAAAATAAATTGTTTTTAACCTTTCGGAGGCGACGTATATGGAAGAAACACAAAATTCGTCTTTCGACGACGCTTTACACGTTCAGACGAATATTACAAACGAAAAATGCCCCGGGTGCGGCGATAATCTGCGTTTCGACCCCGAATCCGGCTGCCTGAAATGTCCGAGTTGCGGAACGGTAAAACAAATCAACTCCTCCGCCGGGCAGGAAATCGCTTTTTCCGCTCTCAGCGGAGTAAAAAACGGCTGGCAGAACGAAACGCACGCATACCACTGTACGAACTGCAACGCCGAGGAATTGCTTACCAAACGCGAAATCGCGCACGTCTGCGCTTTCTGCGGCTCCCCTTCCGTAGTGGAAAAAGAGGAAATCGATACGCTCCGCCCCAATGCGCTTCTGCCCTTTACCGTAAGCAAAGAAAAAGCGGCGCAAACCGCGATTGTCTGGGCAAAAAAACGACTGTTCGCTCCCCGAACGTTTAAAACTTATTTCCGCCCCGAAAATCTTAACGGAGTATATCTGCCGGCATTTACGTTCGATACGAAAACCAGTTCCGTTTATCAGGGAGAATTGGGCGAATATTATTACGTTACGGTGAAACAAAACGGCAAAGACGTAAGAAAGCAACGCACACGCTACTTTGCCGTAAGAGGCACGTATAAGTATTTTTTCGACGACATCGCCATAAACGCCACCGACGCCGTGCCCAAAAGCGTGATGAACACGCTGATGCATTACGATTATAATAACAGCGTTGTGTATGAGGACGATTTTTTATACGGATTTTCGGCGCTGCTTTACTCGAAAAGCGGAGAAACGTGCTGGCAGGAGGCGCGTACGCAAGCGGAAAGAACTTTAAGAAACAAAATACTTGCGCAATATCATTACGATACGGTAAAATATCTTAACGTTTCCACTTCGTATTCCGATACCACGTTTAAATACATGTTGTTGCCTATGTATACGGGTAACTATACATACAATAATAAAAATTATCCGTTTTACATCAACGGCAGAAGCGGAAAGGTAAAAGGAAAAGCGCCCGTTTCGCCCGTGAAGGCGACGATTGCCGGAATTATCGTTACGGCGATTGTAGCGGGTATAGTTCTTTTATCTTACCTTTTCACCCATTGACACCCATTGACTGATTCGCCCATTAACTACCGCGCCGAAGCGCGGACGTCGCACGCCGCCGACGGGTAATTTGCGGAGGCTCAAAACAATGAATAAAGCGATATTATATTTACACGGCAAAGGCGGTAACGCGCATGAAGCGGAACGGTTTAAATCCGTTTTTCCGGGTTGCGACGCGTTCGGCTTGGATTATAAAGGCTGCACCCCGTGGGAAACGAAGAACGAGATTGTTGCCGCATACGGAAAACTTGCCGAAAAATACGGCGGCGTTGCTTTAATCGCAACCAGCATAGGCGCTTATTTTTCCATGAACGCCTTAATGGATAAGCGGGTTGAACGGGCGTTTTTTATCTCGCCGATCGTCAATATGGAAACGCTGATTTTAAACATGATGAAATGCGCCGGCGTAAGCGAAACGGAACTTCGCGAAAAAAAGGAAATAGAAACTCCTTTCGGCGAAACGCTCTCGTGGGATTATCTTTCGTACGTACGGGATAACCCCGTCGTGTGGAATGCGCCTACCGATATTCTTTATGGAGAAAACGACAACCTTACTTCTTACGAAACGGTATCCGGCTTTGCAAAGGCGGCGAGAGCGACGCTGACGGTTATGAAAAACGGCGAGCATTGGTTTCACACGGAAGAACAACTTGCGTTTCTCGATCGGTGGTTGAAGAGCGTTACGCAATAATTCAAAAATTTATTTCACGGAGGTTTGTTTTATGCACCCCAAAGACGTAGCCATTTTAGTTTTATCCGTTACCACGGCGATTTTTTTCGTTGCCTCTTTGGTTCTTTTTCTGAAAATGCGAAAAATCACCCGACGCGAAAAAGCGCAGGAAGAACGCGCGGATAAAGTAAAAATCGTACAGGGCGTAAGATATTCGCAGGACGAAGCCATTTCCGATCGCGACGGAATGAACGTCACTCATTTGCAAAACGACTTTATTTTATCGCGCAACAAGGTTTACCGCGCCGAAAAAGGCGGAGAACTTATGCCCGGCGTATATACCGCGCTTTCCGCAAACGGTAACGACAGAAATTTTAAACTGCGCGTGGGCGGGCTGGTGAAAAACTTCGTTCACGGCGACGAAGTGGTGATCGGCGACGGCGAAGAAATCTGCGCCGCTTCCGCAACGGTGATTTTACGCTGACGAAAAATTCTATGCAATCCTTGAGGAGTAATCGATATGAGCAAAAATTTTTTCTTTAAATTTCTTATCTCTCTGTCGTGGCTGGCTGCCGCGGTATTATGGCTGTTATCCGTTCTGATCCCCGAAAAATTCGGGTTTTTCAACCTGAATTGGGTCGTTGTGATTACCTGCGGCGTAAACGGCGCGGCGCTTTTGTTGCGCGGCTTGTTTTCTAAAAAAACAGGCGTGCTTAAAAAATCGGACGTATTCTGGGGCACGGTTTTTCTGGTGATCGCGGCGATAGGCGTGATTTTCGCGCTGAAACTGCCGAAAAGTTACGTCTGGCCGATTATCGCGGTAATTGTAGCGGCGGCGGGTGTTCTTTCCGTTTTTGCCACGAAAGGCAAAAAATGGGACGAAGGCGACAATCAGAAAGCGGGATATAAAGATTACCGCGCGCGTAAAGCGGAAGCAGAGCGCAACGAAGAAAAAGATTCCGGCAAAAAGGACTGATCTGATATGCACAACTGCCGCAAGTATTTTTATATTTGCGGCAGTTGTGCATATGGCGAAAAAAATAACGACTACTTATCGAATTTTGATCGGCGGCTCTTGTCGCCGATTCGCATATACTGTAAGCGAGAAAACGTTTCGTTCAGACAATCGGCGGATAAAATAACTATTTTATCATATACGAAGCCGTTTCGTTTGTCAAGCGTTTTGAAGTTTTTTCTTTCGGCGACTCTGCGCGGCGGTTAGTCCGACGTATCGTCCGTCAGCGTAACCGTTTTTCCGTTTGCGTTTGCCAGCACGTCGAAAATCACAAGTTCGTTTTCTCCTTCTTTCAGAAAAGGCGCGGGTACGAACAGTTTGTTACACGAATTTTCCGCCGCCCAATGTCTGCCGAGATTTACGCCGTTTACAAACGCAACGCCGCGCGTAAAGCCCGTCAGGCGCAGAACGGTATCGTGTTTTTCGCCTACGTTATTCAACCGAATACGCTGCGCTACCTTATCTATGACCTTGCTACGATTTTCTTTCCGCAAATGTACGTCTACGTCAATCCCTTCCCCTGCGTTGATAATTGCCGACATCCACCCAGCCCGCACCGAGCTTGGATACCCGTCTGCTCGTATATACAGGATAGAGTAGTATAAACCGTCCATAACGAAATAATTTGCGTGCGTAAAATCTATCCCGCGCGGAGCTACGAATGCCGAAATGGGGATAGCAGGTACGGGGTCAAGCCCTAAAATACCGCCCTCGCCCCTTACTGCGTCCACAACGATTCTTTCTACTCTTTGCGAAAAAGGTTCTTCTATACAAGAACAACGGTTGAAATACATGTATAGTATCTCCGCCGTCGCTTCGTCTTCGTTTTGGTGTTGTAAAATCGAATTTCCGCATTGGGAAAAGTACGCCCTTGCGTTCTGTTCTACCGTCTGCATCGTCGAATAGACAAGTGCGAAATCGTCAAAGGCTCGGTGCGGCGATTCGTACTCGAAGATTAAGAAAAACCGCCTTGTCAAAGCCTCCCGATTGCCTACCTCTTGGATTAAACCGATATAGTCCTTGCCAAGCTCTCGACAATGCTCGTTGTCTTCCTCTCTCAGTTCTTCCTGTAAGATAGAGATATGCCTGTCCAAATCCGCTTTCTTCGTTACGCTCTTAAACTGAATACGCATAGGCGCAATTTTCAGCCAGCTCGCAAAAGCCGAAATGATTTGATATACTTCAAACTTATAAGCAGCAGAAAAACAATACTTTTGCCCTGCGTTATAAATCGAACTACCAAGCACTGCGTATTCGGGTACGTTTACGTTGTTGGGGATAGCTTCCGTTTCCAAACAATAGCCTGCACGTTTTCCATAATAAATTGTTTTACCCTTTTGATTTAAGCAATTCCCTGCATAGAAATGTACCGCAGGCATATCCGTATAGCAAGACATTTTTATTCCCGTTTTCGAGCTATATGCTTGCGCATACTTTACGTACTCACCGCTCTTATTTTTCAAAAGGTGACAATGATCATAGCCGCCGCCTTTTTTCAAATCTTCATCGTCGGCGTCGATATCTTGCCCGATTGCTTTGGGCTTATTAAAATCAAACGGCGTTCCCTCTACGGCTCTAAATCCACCCATAGGAATCAAATTTTCGTCCGTTGACGTAATATAGTCGCTATCAATCCACATTTCGTTGTCCGTAGCGTCGCCACTTCCCTCGCCACTCAAATTAAAGTAAGCGTGGTTAGTAAGATTGATTGCTGTCTTTTTGTCGGACACGGCATAATACTGAATTTTCAATTCGCCATTCTTGAAGGTGTACGTAACGCGAACCTCTAAATTGCCGGGATAATTCTCTTCACCGTCGGGCGATACAATAGACAACGTCAATTCATCGCCGTTAATTTCAGGTTTCCAAATCTTTTTATCAAACCCAACTTTTCCACCGTGCAAATGGTTCCCTTTATCATTACAATAAAGCAAGTAATGATTACCGTCAATCGGCAAATCACCTTTCCTTATACGATTACCAAAACGCCCGATGAGCGCACCGAGGTAGCCGTCGTTTTTTTCGTAGCCCTCTATATTCTTATATCCCAATACAACGTCCGTAGGGTTTCCGTCTTTATCTGGCACAACAAGACTCTGAATAATGCCGCCATAATTCAAAACCTTAACGTAAGATTTCCCGTCTGTAAGCGTAAATGCAAGCACCTGCCGTCCGTCTTTCGTTTTATCAAATACTTTCGCTTCAATCATTTTCTTCCACAATAATCCCATCCCCGATTTCACAATCATAGAAAGTTACGGGATATCCTGTTTCTTTCGTATAACGTTCAGAAACAAATTTCTTAAAATCCTCCACACTATCTTTACGAACGAGAGAAATCGTACAGCCCCCAAAGCCGCCACCAGTCATTCTTGAACCGATACAAGCGGGATGTGCCTGCGCTGCAAATGCAAGGCTATCTAACTCCTTACCCGTTACCTCGTAATTATCACGCAAAGATTTGTGAGAGGCATTCAAAAGCTCACCGAGCATAAGCATATTTCCCGTGCTCATAGACTGCATAGCTAAACGAACCCTTTCACATTCACTAACGACGTGGTAGGCTCTTTTGCGAATAATCGTCGGCAAAACACGGCTTATCTCATCAAACTTTGTAACCGTTAAATCGGCAAGACAATCGATTTTCGTTTGCGTTTGCAAGAGTGCCAAAGCCTGTTCCGTTTCTTGTCTGCGCTCGTTATATTTGCTCGTTACCAAGTCGTGTGGTTTATTACAATTTGCAATAACAAGCTGATAATCGCCAAACTCAATGGGGACGTACACGCTTTCTACTGCTTTACAGTTCAAAAGCATAGCGTGATTTTTCTTTCCACAAGCTGATGCGTATTGATCCATAATACCGCAATTCATACCAACGTATTCATTCTCCGCTTTTTGTGCAGCAAGAGCGATTTCTTTGGGATTGATTTCTTCCCCTGCGGCTACACATAAAGCGGCAATGGTTGATACTTCAATCGCCGCAGACGAAGAAAGACCGCTACCAAACGGTACTTTGCAATCATACTCCATATCGCAACCGACGATTTTATGCCCAAGCCGTTGCCAAACATAGGCACTGCCCGCTTGATACTTGGCGTATTTTTCATCCTTATATTCTGCCAATTTATCAATATCGAGCGTTACTTTATCAGGCAAGGTTGTCCACGATAAATTGATAAAATTCGTGCCGTTTGGCGTCATTTTAATCGTGTTCTTAAAAGACAACGCCGCAGGTAGTACCTTACCGCCACAATAATCAACGTGTTCGCCGATTAAATTTACTCGCCCTGCCGCTGAAATTTTATAAGATTTCATATTCATAATCACTTTTCCTCATAACAGTTTGTATAGCAGGGAATATCCCTGTATCGGTTCCGAGACTATCCGTCAAAAATTTAACAGGGATATATTTGCCTCAAATTTTATTGGATTTGTATGCTTAAAGAAAATACTTTCTTTTCCCCAGCTTTTATGCTGTTATAAGTAAAATAATCGTCTAACTTTGTCGTACAAGGCTCTAACCCAAGTGCATAATCGCCGCTCGCCATACTTTTCCATTCCACGAAATGAGGAAGCATGTCATTCGACCAACTGAGCGTAAACATTTTTCCTATTTTCTCGTTGATAAGAGACACTGTAGGCGTTGTCATGTCCAAGAAATAGCACGTTTCCTCTTGACACGGTTTCGCGTCGTTCATCTCGTACATACTACATTCGTTTTCCTTTGCCCAAGGAGTACGAGCAGTCGCATTTTTGACGTTTGCAACGATTTTTGCGCCCGCATCCAACATAGGATAACCGACGTTGACGTGATATAAAAGACAGTAATTTTCTTCTATATAACCTCGGTTTTCAAGGGTATCGGTTATTTGTACTTCTCCCGATCCGACCGCCGTAAATACTTTACGTTTAAATAACAAGTTTTTACCGAATAACGCCGTTGCGGATATTTCCGCTTCTACGGTAATCCCCTCCTCGTTGCACTCGGCTTTGATAACTCTTGCCGGAGTATTATGGTGCGAGCCGTGCAATTCAAATCCTTCTCTGCTACCTACACTGTCTAAACCGCAGGTATAGAGCATTCCCCCTTCAAAACGATTCAAAAACGGAATCTCTCTACCCGTCAGTCCATTTTTGGACAGGAAAGACATATTTTGCCCCTCGTGCCAAAGTTGCGCAATGTCAAGAGCTTTGCTAACATTGAGCAAAAAACGAATTTTTCCATTGTCGCAATCGAGAATATCCAAGCCCTTTTCGCTACCCTCCGTCAGCGTATACCGACGAAGGGAGCAAACTTGGACAAAATTAGAAATTTTGCCGTTCATATTATTCTCCCGAAAACACCTTTAAAGTGGCGAGAGCGTTTTCATACATTGCCTGCTGTGCATTGAGTGCGAGGTTATGGAAGAAGTCTGCTTCCTTACCCTCCACCGTTTTTTTTGCCGCCGCATAACCTGCGTACGCCATATAGGAATAGTAATTGATTTTACCTACACCCCGACGGATAACTTCACGGTATTCCTCGTGAGAAATGCCACTTCCGCCGTGCATAACCAAGGGCAAATCAGTATATTCTCTAACCTTGGTGATGATATCCATATTGAGAACAGGCTTGGTCTTATAGATGCCGTGTGCCGTACCGAACGCAATTGCCAAAGCATCCACATTCGTCTTTTCTAAGAAATCGGGAACAAGCGCAGGTTTTGTGTACAAATCCTCGGGATTAGTCGCAACTTCACCCGTACCTCCCTCTCTCTGCGGAAGCGCGCCAAGTTCTGCTTCTACGTCTACGCCACGACTATGCGCAAAGTCAACGACCTCTCTCGTCCCCTTTGCGTTCTCCTCGTAAGGGAGGGTAGAATAGTCGATCATAACCGAGGTAAATCCAAGCTCGATTGCGCGCTTGCAATACTCGAAGTCCTCACCATGGTCGAGATGAACGCAAACTTTTACCTTACTTCGCTTTGCAAGCTCTACCATAACAGGACCAATTTTATCAAGCGGCGCTACGTCCTCGTGACATTGTGCGTGCGCGATAATCACAGGCACATCCAGCGTTTCAGCTGCGTCCAAAACCGCGAGCAAGCATTCCAGATTAGGAGTATTAAAACTCCCGATTGCTATGCTTCTTTTTTTTCCTTCTGCAACTACTTCTTTTAAACTTGCTAACATAGTTTACCTCTCTATATCGATTACTTCATAACCAAGATACGTCTTAAATGCTTCTTCCAAAACGTATTTCATATGTCCCATACCAACCGTCGTATGATGCTTGAATCCACCTTTTGCAAGACGAATAAGCTTGTTTTGCAAATCGGGAATTTCTGCAACGCCGCCACAACCAAAATATGCTTTTTCAATGGGATCGCCCGTGAATTTTGCCTCGCTTGCATATACTTTGAGCTTCCCGTCCTCGGTAAAGCCGTTGGAGAAGGTCATATCGAAGGCGGCAATTCTTCCCTCGTTGGTACCCCAGCCCGAACCGGGATCTCCCTTGGCAAACATCTTATGTTCGGTAACTTCGCCCTTATCCGCCATAAGCGTTTGCGCAACCGGTCCGCAATGGAAAAGGATTACCTTATTTTCATCGTCGCCGTAGTTATTATTCCAATCCAAACAAGCGGTAGGCTTTTCGCTCGCAAGCGCCATTGCGCGCATCGTGATCGCACTCGTCAAATCGATTTCGCAAGAGCATACGATACCTCTATCGTTAAGCTCGGAAATAAGCACGCAAGGACAAACGCGAAGTATCGTTTCCATTTCGTTCCAACAACGAAGAGTGATTGCGTCAAGGTGGTATTCCGCTATGTATTCATCGATAACGACGGAGATCTTTGCAAGCGTCAATTTATTTGCCGCAGGCACTTTGGTAAAATTCGCGTAATTCTCCAAACGCTCGATTTTTGCAAGCACTGCCTTATCGTCGTCTTTTTTTGCGTTTACTTTGAAAATAAGTTCGGAAAGGTCGAAACTCTCTACGTTAATGCCGTATCTCTGCAAGGTAACCTCGTCGAAACGAACGGTTTTGAACGCCGTCGTTCTTGCACCGATACAACCGAGATTAAACCGTTTCATTCCCTTAACGACACGGCAGATCGCTGCAAAATCGCTCAAATTCTGCTTGAAAGCGTCGCTCAAAGGATGTACGACGTGCGGTTTCATGACGGTAAAAGGAATTTGATATTGATAGAATACGTCCGTCACCGAGAACTTCCCGCAGTACGCGTCGCGACGGTGCTTGAAATCCATTTTGCCGATTTCGTCGGGGTATGCTTGCATAAGGATAGGCACGCCTGCGTCTTGCAAAGCGGCAACCGCACCGTTTTCATCAATGAAAATAGGCATACAGAGAATTACGCCATCGTATTCGCCCTCGTGGCTCTTCAGCCAATCGTGATACAGCCTGCCCTCATCGCGGGTTTCCACTGCACCGTAGCGGGTAGCGTTTTCGTCCATTACGAGGACTTCGTACCCGGCGTCAGTTACGGCTTTAATCATATCCGCTCTTGCGCCTGCGATAAGTTCTGCGGGCATAAACCCACGGTTTCCAAAAAACAATGCAAATTTCATATTAGTTAAACTCCTTTAAAGTTCTATATAGTTTCTTATATTTTTCATATTGATTTCGATATGCGACGTGCCGTGTTGGATTTGGTAAAAACTCCTCTCCGTATTGCACAAAAATTTCTACCGCATGACGAAAATCGCATACTTGCCTCATGCCTATAGCTTGTAAAATAGCGCAACCGCAAAGCCCGCCCTCACTGGAACGCAAGGTTTTATAGGGAATATTTTGGATATCTGCTTTGATTTGCAACCACTTCCTCGAATTTGCGCCTCCACCTGTAGCAACAGCACCGTCAAGCATAATTCCATACTCTTTCACAATATCTGCATTTAGACACATTTCAAGAGCTGTTCCTTCTAAAATACCTTTGTACAAATCGCTGTCCGACGTTTGCAAGTCGAGATTGAGAATAGCTCCCTTTGCGTTGATGTCTTGATAGGGTGTTGACGAACCGCCAAAATAAGGCAAAACTAAAATTCCCGTAGGTTGGTCCTTCATGTTCTTTTCCACATAGGCAAAGAAAGAGCTTTCTTCGCCTATGTAATTATGCAAAAGCTTGTTTTTATACCAACTGACAATCGAGCCATTAGAAAGATTGAGAATATACGTACAGTACAGCCCTTCCACCGCAAAAGGAACACAGGGATAGCCTTGTATCCCCATTTCCAAGTTGTTAGGCTTTTTATCAAACAACACGGTAATGCACTCGACTGTCCCCATGCCGTCCGCAGCTTGTCCGGCAGAAATCACCCCTGCCCCAAGCGTTGCGCATACCTGGTCATGCGAACCAAGTACAAGCATACACTCTTCTATACCGATTTCTTCGCACAACTCTCTTTTCAGCTTACCGACAATACTTCCAGCACGTTTCGGCTTAGAAAATAATTCCGTCGAGATCTCGCATTCGGATAAAATTTCTTGATCAAAACACAGCTTTTCTATATTGAACGCCCCTGTTCTTGAAGCCAAAGCATAGTCGATGACCCGCTCCCCCGTAAGCAAATACCCTAAATAATCGCACGTAAGCATTACCTTGTCCGCTTTTTCAAACAATTCGGAATAATTCTTTTTTATCCAAAGCAATTTTGCGATAGAATACATACTCTGCGGTAAAACGCCCGTCGTTGAAAACAGTTTTTCCGCACCAAATTTTTTAAGGAGCCATTCCGCTTCCTTTTCTCCACGAGGATCTGTGTAGATCATAGGCAAAAAAAGAATCTTATTCCGCTGGTTACGGTGGAATACTCTTTGTCGCAAAAACGCGTGCTGCAATGCTACGGCGAGCACGACAGCAAACCGAGCGACGACGTTCTTGAATTTGTACATAAAAAATGGCTGCCGTATGCCAACAAAAAGTTAAAACGCATAACCGCGGCGTAAGAACAAAATTATAAAATGGAGTACAAAACTATGAGTAATTATTTCCGCATTACCGCTTATCACAAAGGTTTGAACGTTTGCCTGATTGCCGATTGCAACGGAAGATTTGAAAAAATATGGCAATTTTCCTCGTTCTTCGTAACGAAAGGTTTTGAAATAATCTCCGTATGTAAAGACGAAGAATTTACCTGCGGCAATATCCCGAAAGCCGATTATAACGCCGAACGCATTTTAATACGCGCTTGTGATAAAGGCAGAGCATACTTTACAAAAAGTTTTATAGAAATTCGCGGAAAATCCTATCAGCCGCAGTTACGGAATTGAATCTGATCCAACAAATCGTTCACTCGTTTTACATTATCATTTGTTTTTTACTGTCAAAGGGGCGCAAGAATTTTTTCTTACGTCCCTGTTTTTATGTTTTCTTAAAA
>JAQYLE010000055.1 GCA_028720205.1 Clostridia bacterium | reverse complement strand
CTACCGAACCACAATTTATTAAGTTTTTTGGTGGGCCTTCACGGACTTGAACCGCGGACCAATCGGTTATGAGCCGACCGCTCTAACCAACTGAGCTATTGGGCCGTATAGAAAAAAGTCCGGCGGTTTTGGTGGGCCTTCACGGATTCGAACCGCGGACCAATCGGTTATGAGCCGACAGCTCTGACCACTGAGCTAAAGGCCCCCGTTCGCCGTACTTGCGCTTAACTCAAGCGCTTGTATATAATATACTATTTTTCTCCGATTGTCAAGTAATTTTTGCGTTCTTTCCCAAATCTTTTCCAAATAAGTTTTTTACGTAAAGCGATTTGCGGTGTATGGCAAAAAAATAAATCGGTTAAATGATATAGCGTAAAAAAAACGCTCCCCGGTACGACTTAAACGGCAGGGGAGCGCGAACCTATTGTTTTATCAGTCGGTTTATTTTTTTTCTTCGCGGGTTTCGTCTTTGTTTTCTGAAACGGTTGCGCCGTTGCCCGCAGCCGCTTCGTTCTGCGCCGTCTTATCCGCGTCGCACTCGGTCCGCTCGGACGATCCGACATCGTTAATGGAAGCGGCGGCGTTGTCGTTTTTGAAAAACGCAAGCAATGCGAATACGGCGTAGGTAACGACTTTCGCAATGGAAATCACGCACGCGATTTTCTGATGCACGGTGTACAGATCGGAACCGTACGAAACGTTGAATAACGAGAGGCATTGCCCTACGAATAATTGAATCATACTCACGGCGGTAAACAGAATGGTAACGATTAACGCTTTTTTCGTTTCCTTTTTTACCGTTTCGTCGTTTGATTTCAGCCATACGTACCCGCCGCAAAGGGCGAATACGATAACGTTTACGTATGCGCTTACCCATACGATGAGACTTGTCGCTTTTTTTCCAAGTTTGTTCATAATAAAAACTCCTTTACGTCAATTTATATCAATCGGCATTTTTCTTGCCGTTAACATTCTTTTTACCGGTCGGCGCGGACGGGGCGGCAGTATCGGTAATCGCAACTTCCCGCAACGCCGTCTGAGCCGCCGTTTCCGCAGGCGTTTTTTTGGCGCCGAAAGAGGAGATCAGCGCGGAGAGATCGATGCCCGTGGCTTCTTTCATGCCGTCCACAACCTGATTGGCGGAGCGCATAACGTCTTTTACCAATTTAGTTGCGTTGCCGTCGCCGTACATAACGATTTTATCCGTCTGAGCAAGAGGATCGGCGGCGTTTTTCACAATCGAAGGCAAGGCTTGCAGATACATTTCAATCACCGACGCTTCGCCCATGCGTTTTTGCGCTTCGGCTTTTTTCTCAATGGCAAGGGCTTCCGCCAGACCTTTCGCTTTTACGCCTTCCGCTTCCTGTTCCATAGCGTAGCGAACGGCTTCCGCCTGCGCGCGCCGCGCCTGCGCTTCCTGTAACGCCTCGTATTTTTTGGCGTCCGCTTCTTTCTGGCGGCGTATAAGTTCCGCTTCCGCCTCTTTGGCGATGCGGTAATTTTCCGCGTCCGCCTGTTTGCGGATTTCCGCGTCGAGTTGTTTTTCTTTTA
Source organism: Clostridia bacterium (assembly GCA_028720205.1). Taxonomy (GTDB): domain Bacteria; phylum Bacillota; class Clostridia; order Christensenellales; family Borkfalkiaceae; genus Scatosoma. The sequence goes on along the minus strand of JAQYLE010000055.1, from coordinate 9,668 downwards.
CGGCGATTTCGGCTTCGGCGATTTCCGCTTCCTTTTCGCGGCGCGCGATGTCCGCGTCTGCTTTCGCTATTTCTATCGTCTTGCGCTGATTTTCCTGTTGAATGGAATACGCCGCGTCCGCTTCCGCTTTTTTCGAATCGGCGCGGATCTGCATTTCCGCCTGTTGCACGGCGAGTTCGGCGTTTTGCTCGGCGATTTTTTTATCCGCTTCCACTTTTACGGCGTTAGCCTGTTCCTGCGCCTGCGAAGAGGCGATGGCTATGTCGCGCTGAGCGTTCGCCTTGGCGATCTGGGCGTTTTTGCGGATTTGTTCCACGTTGTCGATGCCCATGTTTTCGATGGTTCCGGCGCCGTCTTTAAAATTCTGAATATTGAAATTGACCACTTCGATGCCGAGTTTTTCCATATCGGGCACGACGTTTTCGGTAATTTTTTTCGCCACGCCCTGTCTGTCCTGTACCATTTCTTTCAGGCCTACGGAGCCGACGATTTCGCGCATATTGCCTTCCAGCACCTGCGTAACCAGCGTAATAAGTTGTTGCTGATCGAGGTTTAAAAGCGCTTCGGAGGCGCGCCCTAAAAGTTCGGGGTCGGAAGAAATTTTAATGTTCGCCACGCCGTCTACGGTAACGTTGATAAATTCGTTCGTCGGCACGGCTTCGCTGGTTTTTACGTCCACCTGCATAACGCGCAGAGAAAGTTTATCCAGCCGTTCTATAAAGGGAAGGCGAATGCCTGCTTTTCCTATTAAAATACGGCGTTTGCCGAGCCCCGTAATAATATACGCCGTATCGGGCGGCGCTTTCACGTACCCCATAAGCAAAAACAACACGATAACCACAGCCGCTACAATCAGCGCGATTCCCCAATCCGGCATAATATTCTACTACCTCCGTAAACCGATTTTAACATGTCGGCGAACAATCATTCGCTCAATATTCTATGCAGTTTTATTTTATCATAATTCCTTCGCGCTGTCAACGATTTGAAATAATCCGGCGTACAAATTTACTATACGAAACGCGCAAAATAAAACGCGGATCAAATCGCGACGGCCGCACAAAACCGCGCAAAACGTTCTACCGCAGCGCGTTTCGGCAAAATAACTTAAAAAAACGCATAAAAGCGTATAATTTTTATAAATCAATCCGTTATAATTTCAAAAGCAAAGCAAAGCGCCGGCATAAATCGGCAAATAGAGCCGTAGCGTAAAACGGCGATAAACAACGGTAACGAAAAGCGAGGAGGAAAACGCCTATGAAAGTTTCCGCGCTGAAAAAAGACGGAGAATTACATTTTTATTTCGACGGCGAATTAGACGAGCACGCCGCACGTATAACCAGAAGAGAGATGGACGCGTTTATCGACGAAAACGCGTCCGCCGAAAAAGCGGTGTTTCATTTAACGAACATAACCTTTATGGATTCAACGGGAATCGGTTTTTTTATCGGCAGATACAAAAAACTGGCGGCGTATTCCATTCCGGCGTATTTTACCGACGTGGGAAGCGAAGCGGATAAAGTCCTGTCGCTTTCGGGCGTGTATACGGTAGTGCCCAAACTTCCCCCGGAAAAGCGGCGGCAGGAAAGAGAAAATCGGGCGGACGCATATCAGAGCAACGGCGGGAGGAAAGCGTAAATGAAAAACCGGATGATTTTAAAAATATCGGCGCTCGGGCAGAACGAAGGATTTGCCCGCAGCGCGGTGGCGGCGTTTGCCGCGCCGCTGAACCCCACGATCGACGAACTTTCCGACGTAAAAACGGCGGTATCCGAAGCGGTTACGAATTGCGTCGTGCACGCCTATAAAGGCGAGGAAAGCGCAGAAAATTATATAACGATCACCTGCGAAGCGGAAGAAGAAACGGGCGTTTTACATATCGAAGTTGCCGATACGGGTTGCGGAATAGAAAACGTGGAAAAAGCGTTGCAACCGTTTTTCACCACTTCGAAAAGTGCGGAGCGCTCCGGCATGGGGTTTACGATAATCCAGACGTTTACCGACGGTTGCGAAGTGGTAAGCGAAAAGGGCGGAGGCACGGTGGTGAAGATGAAAAAGAAATTCGGCAAAAAGGCAGGGGATAATGCTGAATGACGAAGAAACCGCAAAATATATCCGCCGCGCAAAGTCGGGGGACAACGCCGCCAAAGAAAAACTGATTTCCGAAAACGTTTCCCTCATAAAATGTATAGTAAAGCGGTATCTCGGCAAAGGCGTGGAGTACGACGATTTGTTTCAACTTGCCTGCATGGGGTTTTTAAAGGCCATCGCGGGGTACGACGAAAAATTCGAAACCAAGTTTTCAACGTACGCCGTGCCGATGATCGCGGGGGAGATCAAACGGTTCATGCGCGACGACGGCAGCGTAAAAGTATCGCGCGCGATTAAGCAGACGGCGAAAGAAATCAACGGCTTCGTTTCCGAATATTCGTTGAAAAACGGAAGAAAACCCGCGCTTTGCGAAATTGCGGCGGCGTTTTCCATGGAAGAGAGCGAGGTAGTGTTTATGCTGGGCTCTTCACGCATGCCGCTTTCGTTGCAAAGCGAAAACGGAGAAAACGAGGAAGGCGGCAGAACCTTGATGGAAACCATTGCTTCGGGCGAGGGCGAAGAGGAAATGCTGGATAAATTGCTTTTGAAAACGGCGTTGCAAAGTCTTTCCGAACGGGATAGAAAAATTATAATGTTGCGGTATTTCCGCGATATGACGCAGAGCGAAGTAGCGGGAATGATCGGAGTTTCGCAGGTGCAGATATCGCGTATCGAAAGCCGCATATTACGCGATTTCAAAGCGCGTTTTTCTACTTGACCGCATAAACATACGTACAAGCACACAAAGAAAAGCAGGCTCTGTGTCAAATGTTGGGGTATGAGAAAATATCTCAACATTTATTATAGAACCAAAAATAAATCCGAACCATTCGCGGGTAACGATTACCCCGTATGTGTTCGGATTATTTTGATTTGGTGGAGCTAAGGGGAGTCGAACCCCTGACCTTTTGAATGCCATTCAAACGCGCTACCAACTGCGCTATAACCCCGTTGTCTGATTAATAACAAATAAATAATACCATATTTTTTCGCGTTTTGTCAAGCGTTTTTTCACGCGTTTTTAAATTTAAAAAAACATGCGGAATAACATAGCGCGGAATAGTTGGATATAACCGTTCGGGTAGAAAAAAACGGGCGCAGAATTTTACCGTTTTTCCCGCGCGTAATCTTCCATCAGCGCTTTAAAAGCGGGCAGGGAACGCCGCACGGTATCAATCGGCACGCAATACGATATCCGCACGTAACCGGGATAATAAAAATCGTCGCTCGGCACTAAAATCAATTCGTATTTTTTCGCCCGTTCCGAAAACGCCTTTGCGTCTTTTTCCAACGCTTTTACAAAAAGATAAAACGCTCCGTCCGGGCGTACGCAGTCGTATCCCGTTTCGCAAAGATACGAATATAATAAATCGCGGTTTATTTTATAAGACGAAAAATCCGCCGTTTTACCGAGGCATTCGGCTACGGTAAATTGCAATAAACTCGGCGCGCAGACGTAACCGTGCGCCCTGCCCGCGCCGCAGATTGCCTCGAATACCGCCGCCGCGTTCTGCGCGCGCGGCGATACGCTGATATAGCCGATTCGTTCGCCGGGTAACGATAAAGATTTACTGAACGAATAGCAAACCGCCGCGTTATTATAATATCGCGGAACGTAGGGCACGAAAACGTTTCCGTAAACGATTTCGCGGTAGGGCTCGTCGGAAATCAGGTAAATCGGCGCGCCGTATTCCCGTTCTTTTTGCTTTAAAATCGCGCAAAGCGTTTTCAACTCTTCTTCGGTAATCACTTTCCCCGTGGGGTTGTTCGGCGAGTTGACGATTACGACTCTCGTCTTATTCGTAACCGCCTTAGAAAAAGAGGTAAAATCAATGGAAAAATCGGGTTCCTTACAGGGAACGCATACGAGTTTTGCCCCCGTATTTTCGATAAACACGCGGTATTCGGGAAAAAACGGCGCGAAAACCACCGCTTCGTCCTCTGCGCAGAGCAATGCGGAAAGCGCGCAAACAAGCGCCGCCGCCGCGCCGCAGGTAAGATAAATAAGTTCGGGCGAACATTCCGCGGAATACGCGTTGGCGATATAAGCGGCAATCGCCTGCCTGACTTCTGCCGCGCCCGGAGCGGAAGTGTAACCGTGGAGAGAAGCGGGCGGCTGGTTTTGCAACAGCGATATCATGCGGGCGGTAACGTCCTCGTGCGTGGGGACGGACGGATTGCCAAGTGAAAAATCGAATACGTTTTCCGCCCCGATTTCTTTGCGGCGCGCGTTGGCGTATTCGAACAAATCGCGAATAACGGAACGGTTTGCGCCCAGACGGCGCATTTTTTCGTTTACCATATATAATGCCTCCCGAATCAGAGTATTAATTACGTTTTCCAAACAAGAAAAACGCGTTGTTTTCGCGTGGAAAAAAACTTTAAACGCGGTTGCTCGCCGTTATACCAGTTCGGCAACGTCGTATATCAGACGTTCGGTTTTTTCCCAGCCGAGGCAGGGGTCGGTAATCGATTTGCCGTAAACGCCGTCTTCGATTTTCTGACAGCCGTTCTCGATATAACTTTCAATCATAACTCCTTTTACGAGTTTCGCCACGTCTGCCGAATGTCGCATGCTGTGTAAGATTTCTTTAACTATGCGCGGTTGCTCTTCGAAATGCTTTCCCGAATTGGAATGGTTGGCGTCGATGATCGCCGCGGGGTTTAACAGATTGGCTTTCCGGTACAGTTCGCAAAGCGCGGTGAGGTCTTCGTAATGATAATTGGGAATATTCCGCCCGAATTTATTCACCGAACCGCGTAAGATGGCATGAGCAAGCGAATTGCCGCCGCTTTGCACTTCCCAGCCTCCGTAACTGAAATCGTGCGAACTCTGCGCCGCGGTAATCGCGTTAAGCATTACGGAAAGATCGCCGCTGGTGGGGTTTTTAAAGCCGACGGGTACGTCTAAACCGCTGGCGGTTAAACGGTGCTGCTGATTTTCAACCGAACGCGCGCCCACGGCAACGTACGATAATACGTCGGCAAGATAACGGTGATTTTCGGGGTAAAGCATTTCGTCCGCACCCGAAAACCCGGTTTCTTCTAAACAACGGATATGAATGCGGCGTATGGAGATGAGTCCGCGGAACATATCGGGCGCGCGGTGCGGATCGCTCTGGTGCAGCATACCTTTATAACCCGCGCCCGTCGTGCGAGGCTTGTTGGTATAAATGCGCGGCACGATTACGATTTTGTCCTTTACCTTTTCCTGTACGGAGCGAAGCCTTGAAATATAATCGAGAACGGCGTCTTCTCTGTCGGCGGAACACGGCCCGACGATCAAAAGAAATCGCTTATCCTTGCCCGAAAGAATATCGTGGATTTCAACGTCGTTTTGCTGTTTTTGCCGTATAAGCGACGGCGAAAGGGGATACATTTTCATTACGTCCTGCGGGGCGGGAAGCCTGCGTTTAAAAAGCATGTTCATCAGCGTTTTTCACTCCTTTCTTCTTCTTCCGTTTTATCGAACAGGCGCCTTCTGTCCGCGGCGACGCGCATGATTTGTTTCATCGTTTGAAAATCGTCCGTTTCGATACAGCGTTTGATTTCTTCGAATTCGGCGGAGAATAAATTCATCTGCGCAATCAGTTCGTCTTTATTTTCGTAAAACAGTTCGCACCATAAATTTTCGTTGATCATCGCTATCCGCGTTAAATCGCGGAAGGAATCGCCCGTGTAATCCACAAGTTTCGCGCTGTCTTTACACGCCATAAGAGCCACGGCGATGCAATGGGTCAGTTGCGAAAGAAAGCCTATCATCTCGTCGTGCGTTTCAGGCGATAACGTAGCAATGTGCCGAAAGCCGATCGTTTCCGCTAAGGCGCGGCAGGTATCAACGGCGTGTTGCGCGTTTTTCCGCGTGGGCACCACAATATAATTCGCGCCCTTAAAAATGTTTTTATCGGCATGGCGCACGCCGCTTACTTCCCTGCCGCCCATGGGATGAGCGCCGATAAATTCCAAGTCCGGCCGCAAAATATCCTGCACGGAATATACCGTGGCGCGTTTCACGCCGCAAACGTCGGTCAGCAAGGCGTCGGGCGCGAAATACCGCTGATTTGTTTTTATCCATTCTTTCATGGCGGAGGGGTATAAACAAAATACGATTAAAGAAAACGAGCGGATAAATTCGCCGTCGGCAAAGGTTCTTCCGTCCGCAATAATGCCACGCCGTTTTGCGTACTCAATCGCGCTTTGATCCGTATCTATCGCGCCAACGGTATAACCTTTATCGCTCAGCGCGTCGGCATAACTGCCTCCGATCAGCCCCAAGCCGATAATCAAGATTTTTGTGTTTTTGTTCAGCATGTTTTTCTCCTGAAACCGAAATATCGAAAATTTATTTAACGTATAGCCCGATTTATACCCATAGTACTATGTCAGGCGTATTATTACTGTGTAACGCATAGTAATATTATGTCTGACGTAGTAATATTACGTCTCGCGTAGTAATTTTATAATGCGTTTTGAAGCGTTATGCGCGCCCCGAGGGAAAGTAAATCGTTAAAAAAACAAGGATAACTCTTATTTACCGCTTCGGCGCCTTCCAATTCTCCGCCTGTAATAAGGCATAACAAAGAAAGCGCCATGGCGATGCGGTGATCGCCGTGCGAAGAAAGGGGAACGGAAGGGGGAACGAGCGGCGCGGCGGATATTTCAACGCTGTTTTCGTTTACGCTGACGCGCGCGCCGAATTTTTCGAGTTCTTCTTTCATACGTTCGGCGCGGTCGCTTTCTTTTAGTTTCAGCCGCCTTGTTCCCGTAAAGTACGCGCCGTGTTTTGCCGCCGCTACGGCGAAAAGAGCCGGGGCGAGATCGGGGCAATCGGATAAATCCGCTTGCGCCTTATTCGCGGAAAGTTCGTTTAAAAGCCGAAGGCAGACTTTATCTCCCTGCGCGCTCTTTTCGTTTACGCCGCGTACGGTAACGTTCCCGCCCAGAACGTTTAGGGCATATAAAAACGCCGCGTTCGACCAATCGCCTTCCACGTAAAAATCGCCGCCTTTAAACCGTTGATTTCCGCGGATAAAATATGTGTTTTCCGACGTGTTTTCTATCAGTATTCCCGCTTGTTGCAAAACGGAGAGGGTAAGAGAAATATAACTTGCGCTTTCGAAAGGGGGCAGAATTTTAATTTCGCTGTTTCCGTCAAGCAGAGGCAGAGCGTATAATAAACCTGTGATAAACTGACTGCTGACATCGCCGCGCACGGCGTATTTTGCCGGTCTGATACCGCCCGAAACGGTTATTTTTGCTCCGCCGCCTGTAATTTCTTTTGCAAAGACGGCGTCGGAAAAAATTTCTTCGTAAACGCCTACGCCGCGTTCGATAAGCCGCGGCGCGCCGCAAAATACCGCTTCCGTTTTATTTTGTCCGCCCGAATCGCTGCGGCGCGAAAGCGCGCATAAGGCGAGGGGAAGCAAAAAACGCAGCGTACTGCCGCTCTCGTTGCAGAAAAAATCTCCGTTTACGGTTAAATCGCCGCCCGTGCCGTATACTTCCACGCGCTGCGGCGTTTGTATCGCCGTATCGCATATAACGCGCGCGCCGAGCGCCCGGATACAGGAAATCGTTGCTACGATATCGGCCGAAAGCGCTACGTTTTCTATGCGGCTCTTTCCCTCGGCCAATGCCGCGGCAAGCAATAAACGGTGGGCGACGCTTTTGGAAGGGGGCGCGATAACGTTGCCCTGCAATCTTCTTTTTTCGAAGCGTACGTTCATCGTTTATTCTCCTGACAGGCGGTTTTTTCGTTGTTTTGCGGCAGTTTGCCGTTCCGGGCGTATTCGATCAGATCGTTTAACGCGTGCAGATAACCGTTAAAGCCCTCGCCCGTAACGGTGGAAACGCATACGGAACGGACGTAACTGATTTTGCGGAACTCCTCGCGCGCGGAAACGTTGGAAATATGCACTTCCGCGGCGGGAATTTTTACGGCTTTCAGCGCGTCGGCAAGCGCGACGCTCGTGTGGGTGTACGCCGCCGGATTGATTACGATACCGTCGAATTTTTTAAAGTAAGCGCGTTGAATTGCGTCCACAAGCGCGCCCTCGTGGTTGGATTGAAAAAATTTTACCTTAACGCCGCGCGTTTTTGCGTGCCGCGCTACGGTGCGTTTCAGGGTGCGGTAGGTGTTGTTTCCGTAAATTTCCGGTTCGCGTATGCCTAAAAAATTAAGATTCGGACCGTTGATGATTAAAAATTTCATCGTTGTTCTCTCCTTGCGGAAGATCTGACTTCCCTGTCGGCGCGATTCGTCGTATAAGTTGCCGCGGCAAAAACGACGACGCGGTTATAAATGCGGTTATAAATTTTGCAGAATTTTCCGCGCCGCGTCTTCAATCGACGCGTCGTTTACGATACGGCAATCCGCCGCGGCAAGATAGAGGGGAAGCCGTTTTTCATACATTCTTTCCAGCGCGGGCGCGTCGGAAGATAAAGGTCTGCCTCCGCCTGCCGTAAGCAATTCTTTCGGACGGTCGAGAAAGAAAATCTTACCGTTTTTCTTTAACAACCGGATATTTTCTCGGGATAACACGACTCCGCCGCCCGTGGCGATTATGCAGCCCGTTTTTGCCGAAACTTCTTTCACCGTTTCGCACTCTTCTTTGCGGAACGCCGTTTCGCCGCTTTCCGCAAAAATTTCGGGAACGGTTTTTTTCAGGCGTTGTTCAATCAGCGCGTCGGTATCGTAATACGGCTTTCCGGCTTGTCTGCTTAAAAGTTTTCCGACGGTAGATTTTCCGCTTGTGGGCATGCCGATCAGCACGATATTCCGCTTTTGCGCAAGCGCTTCTTTATACGCTTTATCGCAGAGCGTTTCGTCAAGCGGCACGCCGCGCATGATCGCGGAAGCCTGCACCGCCTGCGCCGCCAGCATGTAAAGACCGTTGGCGCAGGGAATATTTTTTTCGCGCGCTTTTTCAATCAGGCGGGTGCAAAGAGGATTGTAAATCACGTCGATTACGCCGCAAAGGCGGGGAAAGTCGCAAGGATCGAGGGGGAGACCGTCGAAATCGGGGAACATTCCCACGGGGGTGGCGTTCACGATGATTTCCGCGTCGGCGTGCAAAGTTTTTGCCTGTTCGTAAGATATTACGGAGGATAAAGCGTCGCGTCGGCGCGTTGCCGCGGAACGGGAAACGGTAAGAATTTCTTTCGCGCCCATATCCGAAAGTACGGCGTACAGCGTGCGCCGCGTTCCGCCCGAACCTAAAATCAACGCCTTTTTGCCCTTCACTTGCACGTTTGCGCGTTCGAACAGCCGTTTCGCGCCGTAATAATCGGTGTTGTAGCCGTATAAAGCGCCGCCGCGGTTTACGATTAAATTCACCGCGCCTATTTTTTCCGCTTCGGGCGAAACGCCGCTTAAATAGGGAAGCGCCGCCTCTTTGTACGGAATGGTTACGTTGATTGCTTTAAATTGTTTTTCCGATAAAAAGGCGGCGAGTTGTTCGCGCGGGAGTTCAAGCAGTTCGTACGGATAATCTCCGATTTTCGCGTGTATTTCCTTGGAAAAACTGTGCCCTAATTTTTCGCCGATCAGTCCGTATTCCATAGCGTTCGTATCCTTT
>JAQYLE010000054.1 GCA_028720205.1 Clostridia bacterium | reverse complement strand
AGCCCGCGTTGTTGACGAGCGCCGTTACTTCCGCCTGTTTTTCCCCGGCGAAAGAGTAGATCTTTTCCGCCGCGCCGCTCTTTGCTAAATCGCACGGAAAAACTTCCGCCGTAATGCCGTAAGTTGATTCCGCTTCTTTTTTTATAAGCGAAAGTTTTTTTTCGTTCCGCCCCGTAAGCAAAAGATTATATCCGTCGCGTGCGAACAGATCTACGAATTCTCTGCCCAGTCCTCCCGTAGCGCCCGTAATTAAAGCAACGTTTTTCATCTGTTTTTTCCTCCTTTTTCCTCAGTAACGCTCGTTTACCGCCGCGGCAGAATCGGTAAGGCGGTAATGTAAGGCGGTAAAGTTACATCATATTTTCCAAAATCAACTTGTCCGCCACAAGCGCGATAAACTCGCTGTTGGTGGGTTTTTCGTTGCCCAGATATACGCGCGTGCCGAACACGGCGTTAATCGCGTCCACGCGCCCTCTGTTCCACGCCACTTCTATGGCGTGCCGAATCGCGCGTTCCACCTTGCTGGGCGTGGTATCGTACGCTTTGGCAACGCCGGGATACAATTCCTTGGTGACGTTATTGATGATGTGCGGCCGTTCCACCGTCATTTTTATCCCCTCCCGGAGGTAAGCGTAGCCTTTGATATGCGGCGGTATACCGATGGAAATGAAAATATCGCTGATTTTTTCTTCCAAGGTAACGGGCTTTCTTTTGCTTGCGGAATATTCTTTTACTTCGCGCTGAGGCTCCGCGCTTTCAAGCAGAAGTTCGTCCATCAGTTCCAGCGCGGCGGAAAACGAAAACGGCTTAATCAGGTAATAATCCGCGCCCTCTTTAATCGCCCGGTCGATAATCGCTTCCCCCGCCACGCCCGTGGCGATGATCTTGCAGCCGATTCCCGAATTTTTCACTTCGCGGATTACGCTGCAGCCGTCGATTCCCTTTAAAAACGTACCGATAATCGCCAAAGCGGGTTTCGCTTTTACAATCTGCTTTACCCCCGCCGCTCCGTCGTCGCCCGCATAAATAACGCTGAAACGCTCCGTCTCCTCTATCTTCTGTTTAAACTCGCCAAGCAGCGCCGCGTTGCTTTCCAGAATCACTACCTTTTTGCTTGCTTCATACATTTTTCCCACCTCGTCGAATAAAAATTTTTTCGCGAAATTTTCGTTTCGTAAGGTTATTATACTACATAATTCTTAAGATGTAAAGTAATTTTTTTACAAAATTCAATATATTTTTAAAAATATTTTATATTATTTTAAAATATTAAGTCGAATTATGTAAAAATAAAAGCGAAAAAGCGAAAAATGAAGCAAAGAAACGGGGAAAGAGCGGATAATCCGTCGATTTCCCCGAAGAATTTTGTAAAAAAAGTTAAAAAACCGCGTACGCCGCGTAAACGGCGGAAAAAGCAGAAACTTATTGCGCCATTTCGTCCACGTAATCGTCGTAAGTTACGCAGCGGTCGTACTTTTTTTCGCCCGTGGCGGCGTCGATTTCAATAATGCGGTTGCATACGGTGTTCATCAGTTCCTGATCGTGCGAAGTTAACAGCATGCAACCCTTATAAGCGCTTAACCCGTTGTTGAGCGCGGTAATCGATTCCAGATCGAGGTGGTTTGTCGGCTCGTCGAAAATCAGAAAATTACTGCCTTCCAGCATCATTTTAGCCAGCATGCAACGCACTTTTTCGCCGCCCGAAAGCACCTTGGCTTTTTTCAAAGCCTCGTCGCCGGAAAAAAGCATTCTGCCCAGCCACCCTCGCAGATATTCCTCGTAATGGTCTTTTGAAAATTGCGAAAGCCATTCCACTAAATTCAGATCGCAATTTTCAAAGTACTCGTTGTTGTTCTGCGGAAAGTACGATTGCGTAATCGTCTTGCCCCATTGCACCGTGCCGCCGTCGGGCTGTTCCTTGCCCGTGAGAATATCGTAAAGCATGGTAATCGTAGTGCTTTTATCGCATAAAATACCGATTTTTTCGTTCTTCTGCACGCTGAACGAAAGATTCCTGAAATACCCTTCTTTGGTAAGATTGTCCACGATAAGAATATCGTTTCCTATCTCTCTTTCGAATTTAAAATCGATAAACGGGTATTTGCGGAGCGAGGGTTTGAAATCGCTGATGGTGAGTTTTTCGAGTTCTTTCTTTCTGGAAGTGGCTTGCCGCGATTTGGAAGCGTTCGCCGCAAAGCGCGCGATGAATTCCTGCAATTCTTTGGCGCGTTGTTCCGCTTTTTTGTTCTGTTCCTTCTGCTGACGGGCAAGCAGTTGGCTCGTCTGATACCAGAAGTCGTAGTTGCCCACGTACATATCGATTTTACCGAAGTCCACGTCGCAGATATTGGTGCACACCTTATTTAAAAAGTGGCGATTATGCGAAACGATGATAATGGTATTTTCAAAATCCATCAGATAATTTTCCAGCCAGCGCACCGTTTTGATATCGAGGTTGTTGGTGGGCTCGTCCAGAAGCAATACGTCGGGATTGCCGAACAACGCCTGCGCAAGCAACACGCGCACTTTTTGCTTCGCGTCCAAATCGGCCATCAACGAATAATGAACTTCTTCGGGAATTTCCAGCGCGTTTAAAAGTTGCCCCGCCTGATATTCCGCGTCGTAACCGCCGAGTTCGGCAAACTCGCCTTCCAGTTCACCCGCGCGGATACCGTCCTCTTCCGAAAAATCCGCTTTTGCATACAAAGCGTCTTTTTCGTCCATCACGTCTACCAGCCGCTTAAAACCGAGCATCACCGTACGCAGCACCGTTTCGGAATCGTACTTGTTCTGGTTTTGTTGCAAAACGGACATACGCTCGTTTTTATCCAGCGAAACGTAACCTTTCTGCGGCTCTATTTCGCCGGAAAGCACCTTTAAAAACGTGGATTTTCCCGCGCCGTTCGCGCCGATGATTCCGTAGCAATTGCCCTTCGTGAATTTCAGATTGACGTCCTCGAACAGTTTTTTGCTGCCGAATTGCAGACTCACTCCCGTTACCTGTAACATGTTTCTCCTTGCGTCAGCGTTTATTTGTTATTTTTACGTTTTACTTTTTTTCGTGTAACACAGAAAAAAGCCGTCGGACGTCCCCGACGACCTTCTTTTTACCCTGCGTTTATTTAATGATTTTCGAAAGTTCGTTCACCACGTCGCCCACGGTAACGAGGGAATCGAGATCCTCTTCGGGAATGGAAACTCCCTCTTCGTCTTCCAGGCGGCTCAACAGTTCCACCATATCGAGAGAATCCGCGCCGAGTTCTTCGGTTATTTTAGATTCCGGGGTAATTTTATCGGCGGGAATATTCAGCGCCTCCGCAAGCATATCGCGCACTTTTTCAAACATCTGCGTTTCCTCCGTAAAGTAAATATTTTATTTAAGCAAATCTATTTTAATATGATTGAAAAGAAAAGTCAAGTCTTTTACGGCTTTTCGCCGTTTTTTGCACGGCGGAAAGCCTTTTTTCCCCGTTTTTCCCGCATAGCAACGCCGCGCCCTGCCGGCAAAACCCGCGCGCCCGTCGTTTTATAAAACGAATTCGGCGCCCTTTCTGATGTTTCCCACCACGCCCACGGCGTATTTTCCGCCGTCAAACGTGCGTTCGACGATTTCTTCCGCGTCCTTTTTGGTAACTTTGTTAATGCTGTTCAGCCTGCCTTCGAAATCGTATTCTCTGCCCGAAAGCAACATCTCCTTGCCGTACAGAAGCATTTGCGAAGAGGTGCTTTCCTGCGAGAATAACAGCGAGGCTTTCATCTGCTCTCTGCCTCGCAGGAATTCCTCGTCGGTTATGCCGTTTTTTTTCAAATCGGCGATGCACCTGCCGATATCGCGCATCGCCAGGTCTGATTTTTCGGGGTTAACGCCCGCGTACACGATTAAATTGCCGCAATCTTCGTACAACGAAGCGTACGAATACACCGAATAGGCAAGTCCCGATTTTTCGCGCACTTCCTGAAACAAACGCGAACTCATTCCCCCGCCGAACACGCCGTTGAACGTCTGCAACGCGTCGCAGAGCGGATCGTCGCGCGTGAGCGAAGGAAAGGCGATAGCGATATGCGTCTGCTCGATTTTTTTGCGGCGCATAAGCGTGCGCGCGGAAAACTTCGTATTCCGCCGCGGCGCGGTTACGTTGCCGCGTTTTAAATCGGAAAAATATTTATCCGTCACCTTTTCGGCAAGAGAGAAGTCTACGCCGCCCGCAAATACCACCACCATATTTTCGGGGTGATAGTATTTGGCTTTGTAGTTTTCCATGTCGCTTTTCGTAAATCCGCGCACGTTCTTTTCTTTGCCCAGAATATTTCTGCCGTAGCCGTCGTTGCCGTAAATCGCGGCGTACAGTACGTCGAAGCAAAGATCGTCGGGCGTATCCTCGTTCATGTGAATTTCTTCGCACACCACGCCTTTTTCGCGTTCCGTTTCCTCCTGCGGGTACGAGGCTTTTAAAAACATGTCGAATAACAGTTCGCACGTTTCCTCCGTGTGGTCGGAAGTGCATTTTGCATAATAGCAGGTAAGTTCCTTGGAAGTAAACGCGTTCACCTGCGCGCCCATTCTGTCGAACGCGTCCGAAATTTCAAACGCCGTTTTTTCCCGCGTGCCTTTAAACTGCATATGTTCGATAAAATGCGAAATGCCGTCCTCTTCGTCCGTTTCGTTCGCCGCGCCCGTTTTTACCATCACGCCCGCCGATACGGAAAGCAAGCCCTCCATTTTTTTCACCACCAGTTTCAATCCGTTTGCATACGTTTTTACTTTCAGCATTTTCGTTATGTGTTTCTCCTTGTTGTTTTTCGCGTTTTTTTGTATATCGCCTTTCGCGCCCGCCTAACCTTCCGAAGGCGAAAAAGCCAGACTTTCCGAAACGGTTACGGCGCGGAGCGAATGGTTTTTATAATACGTCAGAACGTCCTTCAGCGCCGCCGCGGTCTGCTTGGTGGGGTGCATCAGAATAAAGTCGCCGCCCGTCACGTTCTTCGTTGCGCGGCGGAAAATCAGCGAAGCGTTGTGATCGCGCCAGTCGATGGTATCTTTCGACCATAAAATCACTTTCATATTCAACTTTGCCGCCGCAATCAGCGTGTTTTTTCCGTACGCGCCGGAAGGCGGCGCGAACAGCGCGGGCTTTACGCCCGTCAGCGCCTCCGTTATCTGATTGCAACGGGCGATTTCCGCTTCGTTTTCTTTTAAGGAAAGCGCGGAATGATCTTTATGAAAATACCCGTGATTCCCCGTTTCGTGCCCTGCGTCTTTAATGGCGTTCAGGCATTTTTCGTTATCGTCCGCCCAACACCCTCCCACGAAAAACGTGGCTTTGGCGCCCTCGTCGGATAAAACCTGCAAAATTTCGTATACGACGGGCGTGTTTTCGTATACGTTAAACATCAGGCACACGCCGTCAAAGCCCGCCTCGCCGCGGCGGAACACGTTGTTTTCACCTTCCGCCGTAACCGCGCCTCCGCCGTCGTACAAACACGTCGCTCCCACGGAAAACAGGATCAGCGCCAGCGCCAGATTGGTAAGCGCCGTAATCGATCTGCGCGTTTTATTGCGCATGCCGCCGAGCCGCCGCGCCGCATTTTCGCGTTTTGATTTTCTATCTCCTTTTTTCTGAAACATCGTTTTACACCGCCTTTTCGGGTACGCGATAAAATAAAATATTCTCTACGTACTATTTTATGGCGGCGAAAAAAGATTATGACTGTTCGCAACCTATTTGAACTTTACCACGGTAACGCCCGCCTCCCCTTCGCCGTATCTGCCAGGACGGAATTCCTTTACGCGCGGATCTTTACGCAGCAGTTCGTGAATCGCCGCGCGCAGTTTTCCGCCGCCCACGCCGTGCACGATACGCACCTCTTCCAGATTGGAAATAAGCGCGGAATCCAAAAACGCCTCCACGTCGGGCACGGCTTCCGCCACCGTTTCGCCTATGACGTTTATTTCAAGCGACGGAGCAAGACGGGGCGCAAGATTTTTCGTTACTTTTATATTGTTTTCCGCGCTGTTTCCGCCCTTGCCGCCGCGCGCCTCACGGCGTGCGGGAACGCCTTTTTTATTTTGCCCGTTTCCGTCGTTTATAAGCGCGGAAAGCGAAGAAATTTTAACGCGTAGTTTTATTTCGCCGCAACTCACTTCCGCCTCGTTCTTTTCTTTCCGAACGGAAAGCACCGTGCCCGTTTTGCCCACGGTATCGATAAACACGGTATCGCCGATCTGAAGTTTATCTTTATCGGCGGGAAGATACCGCGCTTTGCTTTCTTCTTCCTCTTCCGCCTCGTAGGCTTTGCCGATCAACTTGTTTTTCAACGTGCGCGCCGTTATCAGATCGCCTTCGGTAAGTTCGCTCTTTTTAAAAATTTCCTCCATCTGAAAAAGCAGATCTTCCGCCTCGGCGGCTTTTTCCGAAATTCTTCTGCGCAGTTCGGCTTTCGCGCCCGCCTGCAACTTTTCCCGTTCGGCTGAAAGTTTTCTTCTCTCCTCTTCCGCCTCGGCGATCTTATCTTTCAGCGCGGCGACGTCTTTGCCCCGTTCTATGAAAAGTTCTTCTGATTTTTGCCTGCTCTCTTCCGCGCGGCGCACGATATTGTTCAACTTTTGCGAATCCTCGGAAAGATACGAAGCGGCGGCATTTAAAATTTCCTCTTTCAATCCCCATTTTCTTGCAATGGCAAGCGCGTTGCTCGCGCCGGCAAGTCCCAAACGGATTACGTACAGCGGTTGCAGCGTCTGCGCGTCGAATTGCATGGACGCGTTTTCTATTCCCCGCGCCGAAAAGGCGAATTCTTTCAACGAAGAATAATGCGTGGTGGCAATGCCCGTGCAACCCGTTTTTAAAAGATATTCCACCACCGCGCGCGCCAGCGCCTGCCCCTCTTCGGGGTCCGTTCCTCCGCCCGGTTCGTCCAGCAATACCAGCGAGGACGAATCCGCCTTTTCCACTATGGAAACAAGCGTTTTCATATGCGAAGAAAAAGTGGAAAGACTTTCTTCTATGCTCTGCGCGTCGCCCATATCGCAATAGATTTCTTTAAACACCGCAACGCAGGCGCTTTTCGCGGGCAAGAACAAACCGCACGCCGCCATCAGGCAGAACAGCCCCGCCATTTTCAACGTAACCGTTTTACCGCCCGTATTCGGGCCGCTGATAAGCAACCAACGGTACTCTTTCCCCAGGGCGAGCGATACGGGCACCACCTTCTTTTTATCGATCAGCGGATGTCTGCCCCCTTCTATTTCTATCACGCCTTTATCGTTGATTTCGGGGCGCACGGCGGAAAGCGAATACGCGTATTCCGCGCGCGCGTAATACCCGTCCGTTTCCTCCAGTATCTCCTGCGCGGCGGTAAGTTCTTCTTTCATTCTTCCCAGCCGCGAAGAAAGTTCTTTTAAGATACGTTCTACCTCTTCGCGTTCGTCCAGCGTCAGCGAACGCAGTTCGTTGTTCATTTCCAGCACTTCTTCCGGTTCGATGAAAAACGTTGCGCCCGAAGCGGATCTGTCGTGAATAAACCCTTTCACGCTCCGCTTGTATTCCGCGCGCACGGGCAGAACGTAACGGTTGTCGCGCATGGTGACGATACCCTCTTGCAGATACTTGCCTTCCGCGCCCGTAAGATATTCGCCCAGCCGCGCTTTTATCCTGTCGTTCAACGCGCGTATTTCACGGCGCAGAGCGAATAATTTTTCGCTGGCCTGATCGGCTATTTCCGTTTCGCTTAAAATTTTTCCTACGATGTCGTCTTCTAAATTTCTGTCGTAATACAAGCCGTCGGCAAGCCGTTTCATCTCCACGATTTCCGGATCCGTCACCCCCGCGACGGATTCGCGCACGATACGAACGGAACGCAGCAGATTCGCCGCAGTCAGAAGTTCCGCGCAGGAAAGCGCCGCTCCTTTTTCCGCGCGCGTAAGCATATCGCCGAGCGGTTCGAAATATTCCACTTTGGGCAGACCGTAAGTAAACAACAGTTTCACGCATTCCTGCGTGCGCGTCAGACGGCGCTTTGCTTCCGCAACCGTATCGGCCGGTTCGCACGATTTCAGCCGTTCTTTTCCGCCGTCAAGCACCGCATAATCCGCCGCGGCTTCCAGAATTTTATTCAGTTCGGTTTTTTCAATCGCTTTTGCGTTCATAATCTCTACCGTTATTTTTCCCTGTTTTCGCGTTTTAAATCACGCTGTTTTTCGCATGCCCCGAAGTGCGTTTTAAAAACGCGCGCTTTTGCTCGTCTTCGCTACGCGCGATTTTGTCCGCGCGCGACGACAGTTCTTCCCTTCCCGTAAAATCGAGCAACGCGCCCACGCCTTCCGCTCCTTCCGTTGCGAGGTACGCGCAATTGTAAATTTCAAAACGGCATTCGCCCTTGCCGTCGATATATTTCCTTACGGGAAACTCGCGCGAATCCTCGTCCGTCAGCGTGTAAAAATCGCGCTTATCGCATACGGAACACGTTTTATCAAACGGACAATAGCAAAGGTCCATCAGTTTAATACCGCCCGCGACTAAACTAAACGCCCGCGCCTTTCCGGCAAGCGCAATCGCCCGCTGTTCCGCCGCGTCGATTTCTTTCGACAACACGTAGCCGCAAAGTCCCGGAATATCGCTTAACTCGCGCGCGGCAACCGCGTTGGTTACGTTCGCGCCGCCGCCGAGGAACAGTTTACAGCCGCATTTTTTCGCAAAATACGCGGCGGAATAATTTTCGCCGTACACGCCGTATTCGCCGCCTGAACAGCGTATCGCCGCGGCAAGCGCCTCTTCCGTTTCGCTCACGGCGTACGCAGGATAATAAAGATATTTCTCCCCCGCAAACGCGCCGAAAAGTTCCGCCGCCCTCTGCGGCGATTTTATATACGCGGCGTAGTTTTGCGGTTTTGCAATCGCGATATCCGCGCCCGTTTCGTGCCCCGTAAACCGGCGGGCGATTACGGCGACTTTCCCCGCCGCGCTGTTTACGACGTTTTCCGCCGCGCTGTTTTTATCTGCGGCGATTTTGTTTTCTCCGGCGGCAAACGGAAAACTTTCCGCACGCGGCGCAACGTTTAAAGTCTGCGTGCGTTCTTTTATTACAGAGGCGTAAAATGCGCGGCGGAAGGCGTTCAACTGCGATTTCGTCAAAAACGCGCCGCTTGTCTGCACGTTGATAAACCGCGGAACAAACGGCAGTCCGTCCGTTTTTTCAAAACATTCCTTTATCTCCTCTTCGCTTAACCCGCTTCCCGTCGCCGTCGGCAGTTTTTCCTGCGTTTTTACGGTGAGCGCGCCGCTTTTCGCCACGCCGTAATTTCCCGCGTTCATCGTAATTTCAAGCGGCAACTCCAACGTTTTTTTACAGGCTGAAACGCGCGCGTTCGCGGCGGTATCGGTGGTAACGAACACGTCGTCGCCGTTTTTCAGCCGCTCTTTACACGAAATATAAAACCCGTGCAGGGCAGGCGCCGTAAACGCCGCGCCGCCGACTTCCGTTTTATCGCGAAGAATTTTAAACGCGTCGCCTTTGCGAAACGCTAAGCGGCTTTCCACGAAATATTTTCCGTTTATTACTTTCACCACGCCCGCTTTTTCGCCGATATGCCCCTGCACGTACGGCGAAAGCAGGCGTTTATCCTGCCCGAACGCTAAACCTTTGGTGTAGTTCCCGCGGTTGTAGGCGCGTTTTAAATCGTGAAACGCCGCTTGTAATTGCGGCTCGTTTGCGCCGCGGAGCAACTCGTCGTAATATCGCGTAGCCGCCGCAACGTATTCCTTGCGCCGCATTCTGCCTTCGATTTTCAACGATTTTACGCCTGTTTCCGCCAATATTTCAACGTCCTCGCCCACGCACAGATCGGAAAGGGATAAAGCGTACGTTTTTCCTTCGCCGTTTTTTCCGCGCCGCGCCGCGCCGCCCGCCGTCGCGCTTTCGGCTCCCTTGGCTCTTTCAACGCTTTCGGCTCTGTCGTAAACGTATTTTTTGCGGCAAGGCTGTTTGCACCTGCCGCGGTTTCCGCTGTTTCCGCCCGCGAACGAGGAAAAATAGCACTGCCCGGAAAAACACGTGCAAAGCGCGCCCTGCACGAACGCTTCCGTTTCGATGATTTTCGTTATCTTCTCTATTTCTTTTATCGGCGTTTCCCGCGCGAGAATCACGCGCGAAAATCCGCATTCTTTCGCCAGATACGCGCCGTTTTCGTTGCAAACGCCCGCCTGCGTGCTTAAATGCAGTACGATCTGCGGAAACGCTTTTTTAATCGCCTTGCCCAAAAACAAATCCTGCAGAATAACGGCGTCCGCGCCCATACCCCATACGGCGCACAACGTACTTATAAAATCCCGCGTTTCGCCGTCCTTAACCAGCGTATTCATGGCGACGTAAACTTTCGCGCCGTATAAATGCGCCTCGTTTATCACGCTTTGCATTTCCCCGTCGGAAAAATTCTCCGCGCCCGCCCTGGCGGAAAACCGCCCGAAACCAAGGTACAGAGCGTCCGCGCCGGCGTTCAACGCCGCGCGCGCGCATTCCGCGTTCCCCGCGGGAGATAAAATTTCAAGTTGATTTCTTTCCATTATTCTTTTTTACGGGTTTACGGACGGTTTTTATACGGGGGCTTTGCTTCCGCTGCCGTGCTTCTGTCGTTTTTCTATCCGATACTTCCGCGCTACTTTTATCTGCCGATACTGCGCGCGATGAGTTCTTCCGCGGCGTCGTATCCCATACTCTTCAGGCGGAAGTTCCTTGCCGCCACTTCGATAATAATGGCAAGATTCCGCCCCGGCGATACGGGAATGATCAGTTTGGGAATTTTTACGCCCAGCATTTCTTCCGTCGTGCCCTCGTCGCCTATGCGATCGTATTCCTTGCCTTCCTGCCAGCGCTCCATCTGTATTTCCAAATCTATTTTTTTCTCGTTCAATACCGAACCGGAGCCGTACATGCTCTTCACGTTGATGATACCAATCCCGCGCAGTTCCATAAAATAGCGGATCATATCGGGCGCGGTGCCGTACAGTTCGTTGGCGACTTCTTTAATAATAACGCTGTCGTCCGCGATCAGACGGTGACCGCGCTTGATCAGTTCCATTGCCGTTTCGCTTTTGCCCACGCCGCTTTTCCCCGTAAGCAGAACGCCCACGCCGAACACTTCCATAAGCACGCCGTGAGCGGACATCGATGGCGCAAGCAAGCGGTTCAGATAAATGAATAAATCGCTCATTAAGTCGGTTGTCGGTTTCGGACTTCTGAATATGGGGCATTGCGCCTTGCGCGCCTCGTCGGCAAGTTCGCTTAAAACGGGCAGGTCCCGGCTTAAAATTATGCACGGAAGTTGCCCTTGCGATAAGAGATCGGCGATTTTTTTGCGCCGTTCCTCTTCGCCGAACGTGCGCAGATATTCGTGTTCCGAAAAGCCGAGCACCACCACGCGGCTTGGATCGAAATAATCGAAAAACCCCGCGAGCGCAAGCCCCGGTCGCTCCACGCTCATTCCGGAAAGCGTCACCTGTTCCCTGCCCGCGTAAACGATTTCCAGGTTTAAATCGGAGGCGAATTTATCTAATTTTACGCTTTGCGTAACGTGTTGAGTCATCTTGCGTCTATCTCCTTTACGTTTGAGCCGTTTTCGTTGTCGCCGCGCGTTTTTTATCGTATGCGCGTTTATTCGTCCTTCTCTTCGCTTTGTTCGCCAAAAACGTATTGCGCGATGATTTTGCCCACGGCGTCGTCGTTGTTGGTTGCGTTAAACACAGGCACGCGCTTTTTCAATTCCTCGTTACCGTTTTTCACGCACAGCCCAAGCCCCGCCGCCGTAAGCATTTCTTCGTCGTTGAGTTGATCGCCTGCGGCAATCGTCTGTTCGACGGGCACGCCGTAATAATTCGCCATAAAAACGAGCGCCGTGCCCTTGTTGCACGATTTGGAAAGAATTTCTATGTAACGCGAAGTACTACGCGTCACCCAGAACCGTTCCCCGAATATCGCGCGGTATTTTTGCAGAAGTTCTTCGTGCCTCGCGGGATCTTCTATAATCATCAGCAATTTATTCACTTTTTCGCCGCGTTCAAGTATCTGCGCGGAAAGCGGGCGGTTCAACACGGGCACGGCGTTTACGCGACAACTTTTTTCGTATTTTTTTAACGATTCGTCGTTGCGGTTTGCGTAATATACGCTGCCCGTATAGTATTGCAGATGCACGCCGTCGCGTTCCACGGTTGCGGCTATTTCCGCCGCCTCTTTTGCCGTAAGAGAATTTTCGTATAAAATTTTACCCGTCTGCAAATCGGAAACCAGCGCGCCCGCGTACGAAGTCGCTAAACCCGTAACGTGCAGATCTCTTGCGATTTTTTCTACGGAAGGCAACATTCTGCCCGTACAGATACAGAATTTTCCGCCCGCCGCAATAAATCTTTGTATCTGTTTCAAGGTATATGCGTTCACGGTTTTGTCGTCTTTTAACAGCGTGCCGTCTAAATCGCAGGCAATCAGCCGATATTTGAGTGCGTTGTTCATACGTTCTTTTTCCTTAAAAATTTTCCTCGAAGTACTTTTTTATGTTTCTCGCCAGTTTTTCGCCTATTCCCGGCACGCGCGCAAGGCTTTCTTCGCTTGCCTGAGCAATGTTTTCTACCGTTTTGAACTCGTTTAAAAGCGCCTTGCGCTTCTCTTTGCCCACACCTTCTATTTCGCTAAAACGCGAGGTTAAATTCCGTTTATCGTGCAACGTGCGGAAGTACGTGATGGCAAAGCGGTGCGCCTCGTCGCGCAGGCGTTGCAGCATTTTCAGCGCGTAATCGCGCCGATCGATTACCACGCTTTCGCTCTGCGTAAGCGTAAACACCTCTTCTTCGCGCTTGGCAAGCGATACGAGGTCTATTCCCTCCGTATGCGTTTCGTCGAAAATCTCTTTCACGGCGGAAAGTTGCCCTTTACCGCCGTCGATAACGATTAAATCCGGCTTGGGAAATTTTTCCTCTTCGCTTGTGGAAAGTTTTGCAAGTCGCCGCCTGAGCACCTCCTGCAACGAAGCGAAATCGTTCGCGCCCTCCACCGTTTTTATGCGGAATCGGCGATACGCGGTTTTTTCCGCTTCGCCGTTCACGAACACCGCCATCGAACCCACTTTGTCCACGCCGCTGATATTGGAGATATCGTAACACTCTATGCGCCTCGGATAGCGTGAAAGCGAAAGCAGTTGTTGCAGCCGCTCGCACGCCGCCGTGGTCATGTCGTCTTTGTGCTTTATTTTATCCACCGATTTTAAAAGAAAGTCCTCGGCGTTTTTTTCCGCCATGTTCAACAGCGCGCGCTTCACGCCCTGTTTCGGCGAAACAATTTTCACCTTTTTGCCTTGCGTCTTTTCGAAATACTCCTCTAAAAGCGCCGCGTTTTCCACGTTTTCCGCCACGATTTCCTGCGGGAGTTCGTGCGTTTCGTAGTAGCGCGAAATAAACGCCGCAACCGCCGCGCCGTCCGATTCGTACGCTTCTTCCAACGCAAAATTGCTGCCGCCCTGCATCACGCCTTTGCGCGTGATTAAAAGGGATACCGCCGAATACAACCGGTTCGTTTTGTACGCAACTACGTCCGCATCGATAAAACGATTGAGCGAAGTAATCCGTTTTAATTTAAGTTTTTCTATCATCTTCGCTTTTTCGCGGTAATCCATGGCTATTTCGAACTCTTCCTCGTCGGCGAATTTACGCATTTTTTCGTTTAAAACCGCCTCCGCCTCGTCGAGATCGCCGTCTAAAAACGCCAACGCCCGTTTCACCGCCGCGGCGTACGTTTTTTCGAATTCCTTTCCTTCGCAAACGCGCGCGCACGGCGCCAGACACCGCCCTAAATGCGCTGCAAGACAGGGTTTTTTCGGCTTTTCTCCTATACTAACCGCGCAGGTGCGCACGTTGTACACCAACGAGAGAATGTCCAGCACGTCTTTACAGCGGATTCCGCCCATAAAAGGGCCGAAATACTTTCCCTCTTTCGTAATCTTCCGCGTAACGGAAAACCTCGGAAATTTTTCGTTTGTGTGCGCTTTTATATACGGATACGTTTTATCGTCTTTCAATAAAATATTGTATTTCGGCTTGTATTTTTTGATTAAATTGTTTTCGAGGGCGAGCGCGTCGATTTCCGTTGCCGTAATGATATACGAAAAATCGGCGATCCGCGCCACCATCGCCGCAACTTTTTCGCTCTTTACGTTATTCTGAAAGTATTGCCGCACGCGATTTTTCAAAACGCGCGCCTTTCCCACGTAAATCACAACGTCCGATTCGTCGCGCATTACGTACACGCCGGGGCGTTCGGGCAGCATTTTCAGTTTTTCGGCGATAATTCCGTTCATATCGGCGCTTTATACTCTCCCGAATACTATTATACAACAAGCGCGCGGATTTTGCAAGAAATCGAAAGGCGGCGATAAAAAAAAGCGGGAAAAACATTTTACGCCTTCTTCCCGCCCTCGCTTTATCGTTACGCATTCAAGCATTCCGCCGCGCCTCCGCGCCGCTCTGCCGCGCGCGCCGTGCGCTACGCCTGCCGCATTTGCCCCGACGCCGAAACGGCGGCAAAATCACGTTGCGGCCGTTACGCGCCGTTACACGCCGTTGCGGCCTATGCGTTCAACAGCCTAAAAATTCAACGCCTTTTAAAATAACGTCGTTAATCGAATCGTCGCACAGCGAATAGAAAACGATTTTTCCCAAGCGTCGGCTTTTTACCATACCCGCGCTTTTTAAAAAGCGCAACTGATGCGAAATCGTCGTCTGGTTGATTTCCAGAAGGCGCGACATATCCGTTACGCACAGTTCGCTGATGGCGAGCGCCGACAAAATTTTCACGCGCGTATAATCGGCGAACACGGAAAAGAAACAAACCACGCCTTCCAGCACTTCGCCTTTAGGAACGTAATCCTCTATCAGATTTTTCGTACGTTTATCCAACAGCAACATTTCAGCCATAATCCGCGCCTCCGTCGGCGGCGGAAGTTCTCCGCCGCACATATGCTTGTCTGCATATATGATAACGTATAATTTTCATCGTAATATGAAAGAATACGTCGCGCAACCGATTATTTTGTCGCTTTTTTCCTTTACCGCCTCGTTCGCGCGGCGGCCGATTGTTTCGCCGTTGCCGCGCCGCGTCAGTCCTCTGTTTTTTTCAGTTCGTAGCCGGCATTCGTTACGGCTTGTTTTACGGCTTGTTCCAACGCGGCGTAATCCGCTTCCGCACGTAACGTAATCACCGCGGTTTTCTTTTTTAAATTCACTTCGCTTTTTTCCACGCCTTCCACCCGATTAAGCGCGTCGGCTACGCGTTTTGCGCAATGCGCGCACATCATGCCTTCGATGTATAACGTCTTTTTCATTTTTCGTCCCTCCTTTTTTTCTTTGTTTCTTCTTTTTTTATTCTCTTTTTCTTTTTTTTCGTTAACGCCTTTAAAGCGCGTTAAACGCAACGCGTTGCCCACCACGAACAGCGAACTTAAACTCATGCACGCCGCCGCGATCATCGGATTTAAAGAAATCCCCGCGAACGCGAACGCGCCCGCCGCCACGGGAATCGCCGCCACGTTATAAAAAAACGCCCAGAACAAATTTTCTTTAATGTTTTTCACCGCGGCGCGGCTGAGTCTTATCGCGTCGGTCACCGCGCGCACGTCGCCGTTTGTCAGCACTACGTCCGCGCTGTCTATCGCGATATCCGCCCCCGTGCCCACGGCAATCCCCACGTCCGCCTGTTTCAGCGCCGGAGAATCGTTGATGCCGTCGCCCACCATCGCCACGTAACCGCCCGCTTGTTGCACCCGTTTCACCGCCTCGGCTTTATCTTTGGGCAACGCTTCGGCAAACACGTCGGCAATGCCCGCGCGCGAAGCGATCGCCTGAGCCACCCGCTCGTTGTCGCCCGTTACCATTGCCACGCGTATCTTCCGCTTCTTCAATTCAGCCACCGCTTCCGCGCTGGTCTCCTTTAACGTATCGGCAAGCGCAAACACGCAGAGAAGCCCCTCTTCTCCCGCCAGAAACACGGCGGTTTTCCCCTCTTTCGAAAGCCGCTTTTCCTCTTCGAACGCGCGGGAATTCTCGGCGGAGGTTAATAATCTGCGGTTGCCGAGACGATATCTTTTTCCCTCCACGTCGGCCGTCGCCCCTTTTCCCGTCTCGTACGCGTAATTTTCCGCCGCGATTTTATCCCCGATATTATCCGCGTTTTTATCCGCGTTTTTATCCGCATGAGCCGTTGCCGCTTCCGCGTCGTTTTCTTCCGCATAGCGGCGGATACATTCGGCAATCGGGTGATCGGAAAAACTTTCTATTGCCGCCGCAACGAAAAGCAACCGTTTTTCCCGCCCTTTTCCCGCGGGAAACGCGGTAAAATCGGTCACCTGCATTTTTCCCTGCGTCAGCGTGGCGGTTTTATCCAGCAACACGCAATTGATTTTTTCCGCGCGCTGCAACGCCTCCGCGTTTTTGAACAGCACGCCGAGCGACATTCCCTTTCCGGTTGCCGCCATAACCGCCACGGGCGTTGCGAGCCCCAACGAACACGGACAGGAAATCACCAGCACGCTGATGGCGTAATTCGCCGCCAACGCCGCGTCGCCCTTTATCAGCAACCATACCAGAAACGTTACCAGTGCGATCAGGGTAACCGCAGGCACGAAAATACCGGCAATCACGTCCGCTACATGCTGAATGGGCGCTTTGCTTTCCCCCGCCTCTTTCACCATTTTAACGATTTGCGAAATCGCGGTATCCGCGCCCACCTTTTCGGCGCGCACGCGCAGATAACCGCTTACGATAACGTCCGCGCCCGTCACGCGCGAACCCTCGCAAATTTCCACGGGCACGCTTTCTCCCGTTATGGCAGAACGGTTTACAAAGCCGCTGCCGCTTATCGCAACGCCGTCCGCGGGAACGTAATCGCCCTGTTTCAATATCAACACGTCGCCCTGTTTCAAATCGGAAAAAGGCACGGTTTTTTCCCGTCCGTTTTCCTCCACGCGCACCGTATCGGGCATCAGTCGTAATAATTTTTCCACTTCGCGCCCCGTTCTGCCCGTGGCGCGCGCTTCCAGCCATTTTCCCAAGGTTACCAGCGTTAAAATCATCGACGCCGATTCAAAAAACAAATGTCCCGCATGCCCCGCGCCCGTCGCTATCGCCCGAACCGCAAGATATACGGAATACAAAAACGAAACG
>JAQYLE010000053.1 GCA_028720205.1 Clostridia bacterium | reverse complement strand
TCGGCGTAGGCATGATGGAGGAAATCGTTTCCGCTTTTCTTACCTGCGAATTCGAAGGCGGAGAACGGCACGAACGCCGCATTGCAAAAATTAAAGAAATCGAAAAAAGATATTGCAAAGAAGAATATCTTAAATAACAGACGAAATAAGGCTTCGGAGTTGTCTTTCCGAAGCCTTAACGGCGTAAAAATCAGGAAAAAACGGGCGAAAATTCTAAGCCGCACGCAATCGATCGGGCGGCTCGCCCGAAGATATCGGAATAAGGAGAAACAAACGATGGAAAAGTACGAATTTCTTGACAACCCCAAATTTCATTACGTTCAGCACCCGCTGATCGAACACAAACTTGCGATTCTGCGCGATAAAGATACGCGCACGAAGCAGTTTATGGAACTCGCCGAGGAAATCGCCATGCTGGAAACGTACGAGGCTACGAAAAATCTGCCTCTCGAAGACGTAGAAGTGCAGACGCCCGTGGCTACCGCGCATTGTAAAATGGTTTCGGGACGTACCGTAGGCGTTGTGCCTATTCTCCGCGCGGGGCTCGGAATGGTTTCGGGCGTATTGCAACTCATTCCCAACGCCAAAGTGGGGCACATCGGGTTATACCGCGACCCCGAAACGCATCAACCCGTGGAATATTATTGCAAACTCCCCGCGGACAGCGAAATGAGAACGCTGTTGGTGGTAGATCCTATGCTGGCGACGGGCGGCAGCGCCTCGGACGCGATTACGATGATTAAAAAACGCGGCGCGAAAGATATTAAACTTTGTTGTATCGTTTCCTGCCCCACGGGAATCAGAAAAGTGCTGGCCGATCATCCGGACGTGGAAGTGTACGTGGCGGCAATCGACCCTGTGTTGAACGAGCATTGTTATATCGTTCCCGGGCTTGGCGACGCGGGCGATCGGTTGTTCGGCACAAAATAAGATCGTTTCTGTAAAAATCCGGCAACTTAAAAGCGCCCGCCTTTGCGGCAGGCGCTTTTAACGGATAAATAGCGTAAGAAGAGGATTACCCGATGGATACAACGCTGATCTGTATCGGCGGCGGCGAACTGAAAGACCGCACCACGTTAAAAATCGACGAATATATCGCGGCAAAAGCGAAGGCGCGCGCGGGGGAAAGACGGGCGAACGCATTGTTTTTGCCTACGGCAAGCCATGATTTTATGCCTTATTACAATACGTTTCATAAAGTATATACGGGGCTGTTTGATATAAAAACGGACGTGGCGCTGTGTGCCTATCGCGAGGCGGATATGACGCGCATGCAGGAAAAATTCGAAAAAGCGGATATGATTTATGTAGGCGGCGGAGATACGGTATTTATGATGAACCGATGGAAAGCAACGGGAATTTTGCCGCTGATCGAAGACGCATATAAACGCGGAGTGATTTTATGCGGTCTTTCCGCCGGGGCGATTTGTTGGTTTTCTGATATTTATACGGATTCCGCTTCGTGCGGCAACGGAGAAAAATATGCCATGTATAAAGGACTGGGGTGGATAAAAGAAAAAATTTCTCCGCATTACGGCGCAAGAATGGTTGACTTCGATAAAATTTTATGTTATAATAACGGTAGTGCTTACGGATTGGAAGATAATTCCGCGCTTGTGCTTGTAAACGGCGAAGCGCTCGGCGCGATATCGAGCGGCGGAACGGTTTGGAAGATCTTAAGCGTAAACGGCGTTTTGAAAAAGGAAAGAGTACCTTTATTACAGGAATAACGCGTTGTTTTCTGAGGAAAACGAAGCGATTGCGGAGTAACGGAGGGGAAAGAAGATCGAAACGCAGAAAATATGCGGATGTGGCGAAACTGGCAGACGCGCAGGTTTCAGGTTCCTGTGGGCGACCATATGGGTTCGAGTCCCTTCATCCGCACCAGATAGCCTTAGAAATATGCAAAAATCGCATATTTCTAAGGTTTTTTACTCTTTTTCAGGCGGTTTTCCCG
Organism: Clostridia bacterium; assembly: GCA_028720205.1. GTDB lineage: Bacteria > Bacillota > Clostridia > Christensenellales > Borkfalkiaceae > Scatosoma. The sequence goes on along the minus strand of JAQYLE010000053.1, from coordinate 12,130 downwards.
CCTTTTTTCATTTCGTTCGTTCAGTTTTTGGGGCAGAAATGGGGCAGAAAATTCCGCTTCCGTTCAGTTTATCGGCTTCCCGTAATAAGTATTCGTCCGATAGGTCGGTATACGTATCGCGCAACGTTCCCAGCGAATGACCCATAAACTTCATACGCGCCGTATTTGCCACGCCTGCTTCTTCGCACTTTGTATTAAACGTTGTGCGTAAATCGTATAACTTATGATTCGGCACAACCTTCGGAAAGTGCAACGTCAGATAATTCGGCGAAGGAAGCGCGGGGATGATTCCGCTTTCCGGAAGATAGGGGCGCAGCGCGTTTAAAATCGGAATTTTCTTGTATTCGATTTCGTGCGTTTTGCGTTTGCTGTTTTTCATCACGATAAACTTCCCGTCGATTCGCGCCGTTTCCAACTCGTTGGGGCGCGCTCCCGTGTAAAGCATAAGCATACAGGGCAATTCGATTTTACTTCCGCGCAGCGATTGAATCATCCGGGCGATTTCTTCGTTCGTCAGGGCTTTTCCGTGAACGCGACGGTGTTTCGTTTTTAAAATCAGAGCAAGCGGATTCTTCGTCATCAGACCGTGCGCGATCGCGGCTTTGAATATTACGGAAAGCAAGCCGAACAGTTCTTCCCGCGTTCGCCCTTTTTCCCGTAATTCTTCTTTATCGAAAAGATTTTGACAGTACGAAGGAGTAATCGACGAAAAATCCATTTCCGCGAAGTGCGGGGCAATATATTTTTTAAAACGCTGTAAATCTATTTTGTAGGTTTGCGGCGTTACTTTTTTTTCACGGAAACGTTCAAAGTAATACTGCGAAAAGGCGGTAAACGTTTTCGGGAAGTAGTTGAGGGAATCGCCGCTATACGTTTTGTACTTCGGCTGAGCCGCCCGCGCTTTTTCTAAAAAGTTTGCCTTTGCAAGTTCTTTCGTTTTTCCGCACGCTTCTATTACGAAACCGTTTTTTCGGTACCGTAATTCGTAAGTAAATTTATTATTTCCTGTTTCTCTTTTTCTTACGCGTACGTTGAATTTTCCGACGCGCATAATTCTTTGCAGTGTTTTCGGCATTGATTGTATCTCCTTTTCGGTAAATTTTACAATGCCTTCATTTTCTTCTTCGTTGCTTTCCGGCGCGGAGTTCATAACGTAGAAGAGAAAATGCATAATCACGCTACGACGATACGGTATAAATCGTATTTCCGGAAAGTAATTGACAGTCAGAGGAACGGCGCGGTCAGTTCGGATATAACGGAAATGACGCTGGAATTTCAGATACTTGAAAGTAAGAAAGAAAAAGTGGTTTTGCCGTTCTTCGGAATCGAAAAAGATCTGTACGAGTTTTTAAAGACGTACTACGACAAAATCGAAGAAGAAGAAAAGTACGTCGGGAAAACGCGAACGCTGCGGGCGTATCTGTTACGCCGGGCGTATATGCCGATAGCGCGGAGATACAGAAGATTATCCAACGCGTACGGAACGCAGGAAAAAGTACTGAAAATAACGAACGGTCAAGGCGGAGAAGTCATTGCGGATAAGGCGGTATGGACGGTGATATACCGTCGGGCGAAAGCGAAGAGATACGCGACGGACGGAATATTAGGATTATATCGTAAAAGAGTAGTACACCGCAGCGAAGGCGGAATGAACGATTTTTCGCTTTTCGACGGAATACGGAATACCGGGGAAGAGTTCACGGAAACGAACAGTTTGTTTTACAAACGGTTTCCGCAATACTTCAACGGCGAATACGAAGCGAAGCGACAACGGCTTCAAATTGAAAAGGAATTGCGGGAAAAAGAGAAAGACGAACGGGAGAAACAGAAAGCGGAGAAAGCGGGAAAACAGCCCGGAACAAACGGGGCGAAGTAGAACGAAAGCGACCGGGGCGAATGTTTGTTTATTTGTTCTCGCTCGGAAGAGCGAGAGGCGCGCAAGCGTGTGGCGTTCGGAAATGCGGGTGCAGACGAGTAGGCGGGAAGACGCGCGGGTGCCTGAATCCGTCTTTCTGGAAAGACGGTTCTGACACCGCACGGCGACCGACAATCGGCGGCACCGCCGAACGCCACGGAAGGGCGCTGTTTTACGAAAAAGCCGCGGCGCGCCGAAACTCTCTCGACGAGGGAGAGACCGTAAGGTTCTCGACCTCGGAGAGACGATACGAAATAGGCAAAAAAAATCGACGTCAAGGAGAAAAAAGAAGCGGTGAAAGCGATTCTGATCGACGGTATACAGAAAATCGACGCCACAGAAACGAAGATCCTGCGGTATTTAAGCCGGGAACTGACGGAAGGCGGGCGACGAATCGATTACGCGCGCGCGGCGCGGGTGCTGAATATGACGTATCAGACGTTTTCGAAGGGCGTTGATCGGCTGGCGGCGGGCGGCATAATAAAGAAATACGACGGTGCGCTGTATCTCGGCGCCGCGATCGTGGATCTGTAAGGCAAGACAGGAAGTAAGAACTTCGGGCAACGGCGCGAGGCACGCCGCCGAAGACTTGAAATAAGGCTGACAAAAAAGGAAGAAAAAACTATGTACGGAGCGGAAGTCAAAAAAATAACGAGTATTAAGACGCCGGATACTTTCGTCGGAAAGATCGTCGGCGGACGAAAACTCAATAACGCTTCGCTGGCGCTGGCAAGCGCGGCGTATTCGTTCTCGAAAAGCGGCGGCTACGGCGAAAAGTTCGTGGATATGGTGCAAACGCTTGGATTCGGAAGAACGTCGCTTTTTGCCGCCGCTAAGATTCTCACGGAAAATAACTTTATCAGCCGCAACGAACGCGGCGGTTTCGAAATCGTTGACCTTGCCTCGGTCGGCGAAGGCTACGATCAGAAAGACTTCGAACTGCGCGACACACGATTTTTATTCGTGGAAAACGGGCGCACGGTAGAAAGGACGATGACGGCGACGGAATTTAACGTTCTTTCGCGGATCCGTCGGCATACGTTCAACGAAAAAACGAAATGTTTCAAAGGCTCGTACGCTTCTATGGTGCGCACAATGGCGTATTCCGAACCGACGATAAGAAAGGCGATTTCCTCGCTGCAAAGCGCGGGGCTAATTTACATAACGGGCAAAAAGCGTATAGCGCACTATCAGCAACTTACGATCACCGTTTCGGAAAAGGTAATAAGAAAAGCGAAGAAGGCGGAGAAAGCAGCGGCGAAAGCGGCGGAAAAGGCAACGTCGGCGCAGGGCGCGCGGTCGTTCGTTTCGCCCGGCGTTCAGGCTGCCAACGACAGAGCCGAACGAGAACGGTATTATTCGTCGTTAAAAGAGATCGTCAGGAAGAGAGCGGAAAAGGCGCAGGCGAAGGCGGAAACGGATCCGCGCTTCGTTCAGATCCGCCGCGAACTTGCTACAATCGAAATGAAAATCGCGCAAGCGGAATTGAAAAATCCCGAAAAGGTCGGGGAGATCCTCGCGCAGAAAACGGCGCTTATGAAAGAACGTTCTAAAATTCTTTTGAAACTGCGTATTCCGGAAGAGGATCTTTCCGAAAAGCCGTTTTGCGTACGGTGCGGCGATACGGGCTTTCTCCCGGACGGGCGCGCCTGCGATTGCTTCGGGCTACGTAGCATAACGTAGCGCCGACGCGGCGGCTTTGGTAACTGTACGGAATCGAATATAGAGGGCAGGCGAAAAAAGCGTGGAAGTTTCCGCGCCGTTTCGCGTTATAGAAAATTTACCGTCCGGCTGTTTCTTCCGGGCGGTTTTCTTTACGGCTTGTTTGCACGAAAAAAAACGGACGGTTTACGTTCGGAAATTTTCGTTTATGCGTTCGGTTTTTTTAGAGTAAACAGGCAGAAAAGCGGGGAAATCGTTCGGCTTTTTTAGAGTAATAGTCCTTTATATTAAAGACAATAGCGGCGCGGTCGCCTCGTAACGCCGGGCGACCTTTTCGCCGCAGGGAGAAGAACGGAAGAGATCAGAGCGAAACGCCCGGACGGGCGTTCCTGATTGCGGCTTGAAATCCGACGTCGGATTTCGCATTTTCTCGCCGTTTCGGTTGTGCTGCCTGAATAGGCTTTTAGAAAGGATCGCCGTTCCCACGCTTTCGCGCATTAAAATTTTTTTAGGGAAATTTTAAAAATGCTTGACACTCCCTATTAAATAGGGTATAATATAATTAATCAAAGGAAAGGAGAAAATCCATGACGAGAACTTTTATTGAATTACCGCTGTTTCGTGCGAAGTGGGAGGATTTGGGATTAAACGATTCCGATCTGCGCAGACTGCAAAGCGAATTGTTATCTGATCCGAAGGTCGGTAGCGTAATGCAGGGGACGGGCGGTGTAAGAAAAATGCGTTTTGCATTTGAACATCGAGGAAAAAGCGGCGGTGTAAGAGTGATTTACGTTGACTTTGAAGTATACGAAAAAATTTATTTACTTACGGCATATACTAAAAACGAAAAAGAAAATTTAACAAAAGAAGAACGTAACGATATACGTAGATTAATATCGGTGCTGGAAAAGCAACTTGAAGAAAACGAAAAATAATTGTTAAGGAGGCATTATATGGGTATTTACGAAGAAATTAAACTTGGTTTAGAACAAGCAATCGAATACGAAAAAGGGAATCTGAAAGCAAAAAAAACGACCTTGTCTGTTTTGCCTTTGGAATCGTTTACGTCAAAAGAGATTAAGGAAATAAGAAACAACACCGGACTGACGCAGGCATTATTTGCGAAATATATGGGTGTTTCGGTAAAAACGGTTGAAGCGTGGGAATCCGGAAAGAATCACCCCGAAGGCGCAGCGCGAAGAATGCTTTCGCTTACAAGAAAGGATCCGGATTTCCCGGTTGCTTCGGGAATTATCGAGCAATAATCCGGAGGGGGCAGATCAGTCTTTGAATTGCGGGCGCAAGTAGTAAAATACAGAAGCGATTATTTAAACAGATAAACGGGAGGACGTATTATGGATAACTTCGATACTTTACCTAGCTTCGATAATTTTTTAAACGAACAACTCAAAGATCCTGAACTTAAAGCGGAATACGAAGCGCTTGAACCTGAATATACCGTAATGCAGGCGATAATGGAAGCTCGTGCAAAAAAAGGTTAACGCATTGCTAACGCCTTAGGAAGACAGGTACAGATTGAATTTATTTAAAAGATAAAAAATAGAAGAAAATGAAGTTTTTTTTCTTGGGGCAGAAATGGGGCGGAATTGCTGAATCCCTTTAAAATAAAGGCTTCCGGCGTTTTGTCTTAGGGTTCGAGTCCCTTCATCCGCACCAATACGGACCCAACTGAACCTATGAAATGGTTTGGTTGGGTTTGTTTTTTTATGCGGTTTATTTGAAAATACTTCTTTATATTAAACATATGACTCTGAATACCCCAAAACCGCAAGTTTGTCCTTATTGCGGACAACCTACAAAATACGTCCACGATTACCGAACGCAAAAGATTCGGGATATACCCTTTCAAGGGAAAGAAACCTTTTTACTGTTACATAAACGCCGTTATATTTGTAAAGCCTGCGGAAAACGATTCTTTGAAAAGTACGACTTTTTGCCACGGTAACTCGTTTATCAACCGCGTGATTCTGTACGACGACAGAGTGCTGATTTTCTACAATACGGACGCAAACCGTCCGACAGTTGTAAAGCGCGAAGAAAACGAAGAAATAATTGCAGAATCAGACGACTTAGCAGACGTAACAAGCGCCAAAACAAAGAAAAACTCGCTTGAACCTAAAAAGTTCAAACGAGTTTCACTTGGCGGGAATGAATCGCGCGATGCCGAACTGTACGCCTTTCAAGAGGAGGCAAAATATCTATTGGCTTTGCCTCTCTGTTGAGAAAAATGATCCTTTTGCCTTCATTATGAAAAAGTGTAAAAACAATGTTTTTTCAAAGTAAGTATTTAATTTTGAGAAAGTCGGTCTATAAGCCGACTTTCCTCTTGATTATTCTGTCAAAATATGTTATAATATAATAAATCTTATGAGAAGGTTGCAAAGATTATGAAGAATAAAGAAATTACCGTATTGGAACAGGAAATCCATATCAACAAAGACGATTATTTCTCTTTAACCGATATTGCAAAATATAAAAATCCCGAAGATCCTCGATTTGTCATACAGAATTGGATGCGCAGAATCGATACGATTCAATATATGGGTTTGTGGGAACAACTCAACAATCCGAATTTTAACCGTGTCGAATTCGATACGTTTAGAAGCGAAGCCGGACATAATTATTTTACAATGACGCCGAAAAAATGGATAGACGGTGTAAACGCAATCGGTATTATTTCAAAAGCCGGAAAATATAACGGCGGCACGTACGCGCATAAAGATATTGCCCTGCAATTTGCTTCTTGGATATCGCCTGAAATCAATTTGTACATTATTAAAGAGTTTCAGCGTCTGAAAGCAGACGAACAGAGGCAGCTCGGCTGGACGGTAAAGCGCGAACTTGCCAAAATCAATTACCGCATACATACCGATGCAATCAAAGACAACATCATTATTCCGCTTGAAATCACGAAAGAACAAGCGTCGTTCGTTTACGCAAGCGAAGCGGACGTTCTGAACGTTGCCCTATTCGGTATGACTGCGAAAGAATGGCGAGAGAAAAACCCGGATAAAAAAGGAAATATCCGCGATTATGCCGAAGTGTCGCAGCTCGTATGCCTTTCCAATCTTGAAAACCTGAACGCTTATCTTATCGAACGCGGAATAAGCCAGCAGGAACGGCTTGTTGAACTCAACAAAGCGGCAATCCGCCAGATGAAGGTTTTGGCGGAGGATACGCTGAAATTAACCGACGGTTCGGATGAAGAATGAGGTGTAAAATGAAATTTTCCGAAAAAGTGAAATATGCAAGAATGAAACTGCTTCTGACACAGGAGGCATTGGCAAAAGAACTCGGCGTTTCCTACGCCACCATTTGCCGTTGGGAAAAGGAAAACCGCGAACCGCAAATCGTCTCCCAAGGCAAGTTTTACGCCTTTTGTGAGAGTAAGGGCATTAAGTTTGGCGAGTGAACTTAAAAATATTTTCTAGGTGCTTTAAAGAAATAGAAGGAGAAAAAATCATGGAATGGATAAATTTAGCAGCGATAGTTGTAATACCAATTTTAGCTGTAATAATATTTATAAGCATTGATGATAATGAAGTGTATTCATTAAAATATTTATGCGATGAAATATTTGGCTCACGGAATTATCTTGCAACTATTGTTGTGGAAAACGATTCAAGAGCAAGACCTTATAATTCTATTTCCATAACGCACGAGTATGTTCTACTTTATAAAAAAAGTGATGCTTTTGAAGCGAATACATTAAACGACCCTAATAAAAAATTCAAATTTTATGACGATATTGGGGGGTTTGATCTTTACGAATTACGAAATAGAAATAGTGATTTTAATATTGATAACCGACCTAATTTATATTATCCGTTTTGGGTTAATCCAAATAAGCAATATGATAATGATTTGTATGAAATAGACCTTCAAGAACATGAGGGATGGATAAAATTTTACCCTCAGGAGTCGCAAGGCATAAAAACTGTTTGGCGTTGGGGCAAAGAAAAATCCCAACAAAATTTAAATACTGTTATTTTTGGGCGGAAAGCAATTGGCGGTTGGCAAGTAGTAAAAAAATACAGAGAAAGTACATATTCTCTAAATTCAGTTTGGACAGATTCAAAATTTAGCTCTGACAATGGAACGCTATTGCTTAAAAAATATTTTGACAATAAAAGAATTTTTGGTTTCCCTAAACCTATTGACTTGTTAAAACAATGTTTTTCTATTTGTTTAAAAGAAAATTCTATTGTTTTAGATTCTTTTGCGGGGTCAGGTACAACAGCTCAAGCTATTTTAGATTTGAACAATCAAGACGGCGGTATGATGACTTCTTCGACTCTGAACTAAAACAATTTGAAGAAGAAAAGAAACAATTCGCAGACGAAACCGAGCAAGCCGAATAACCAAAGGCTATCGACGGGCTACGTTCCCTCTCTGCGAAAATCTGAAAGGAGGATTTTGCGGCAAATGGAGAGAGTACATAGTATTACGCCGTCATCGGGTTTGGTGTCGTTGTCGCCGTAACATTGAAGCACTCGTTTTTGTTTCGGCGAATACTCAATCGTAACGAAAGGAACGTCGGGTTGCTCCTTCGTGCGGATAAAGAATATAAGCGATTCTTCTCTTGCGAATTTTTGGTCGTAACCCATACGTCCCACGCAGTGATGAAGTAACTCGCCTTCGCGTATAAGGTCGGACGGATTTTGCGCGATAATCGCTATATAGACCGACTTCTTATCGTATTCAAGCCCTAAATACTTGCTTGCAACGGCGGCAAATTTCTCGTAAAGGGCTTTGCGTTCTTCGGCGTCTTTCATAGCCTTTGCAGTGTTGTATTCGTCGATACGGATATCGTGCCAACGTTTGAAATCGTGGGGATATCTGTTTTTATCTTCGGTCATATTCAATCCGAGATATTGACAAGCGTGAAGATAATCCCGATACGAATATGGATTTGTTTCCTGCTTGCGAAGATACAATACGAATTTTTCAAGGTCGTTTTTGAAAAGCGTGCGTAACTCTTTCAAAGCCGTTTCTTTCGACAATTTCATACGGTATTTACGGTAGGCTTGTACGTCGGCAAGCGGTTTGCCCGTTCTGAACGAACGCATAATAACGTCAACGTAATATTCGTCTTTGATTAACTCCGCGCGATTTTTCATAAGCCATTTTGCAAAGCGTTTGTTTTTGCCGATTTCTTGCAAAATTTGTTTTGAAAAGGCGTAGCCGCCAAGTCCCGCTTTCATAAGGTATTCGATTTGCGGATATTTCTCGTAAAAGCGTAGATATTTTAGAACGTCAACGCCCTTGTAAAGGTTTACGGCAGAATACTTATATTTCGGGAATCTGTCTAAATACTCACGGTTGACGACCGGAGCGAACAGATCGAAATACTTATCGTCGGAATAATCCCATTCGGTGCTTTCGTACCAACGCGGAGCGGTTTGCGCCCCTTGTTCAAACCAACCGACGGAATAGCCTGCGATATAGTGGAAAACCATATCTTTGACGTAGCAAATATCCGAATTAAGACCGTGAACGGCAACCTGTTTATACAGCCATTGTTTATATCTTGTTTTTACGGCTACGGTTACTTTGACGAGTTCGCCGTCGTTTTTCGTAAGATATGAGTAAAAACGAGTTCTGCCGGGAAGGCATACGTTATTTTGCGCGTCGGCTTTTTTGATACGAGCGACTATGTATTTCGGAATAGGTTTTATTTTCTCTTTTTTCATAGTTACACCCCCACGATAAAGACGTCGCCGAGTATCTCTTCGAGTTTGCATACGGCGGTAGGTTCAAAGCCTTTGGCAAGTTCTTTTTCTTCTGCGAGAACGTCGTCGGGTTCTTCGATATCTCCGTCGAACTCCCGCATTTCTTCTTCTGTAAGAATTTCGCCCGTATCTAAGTCTATATGTCGATTAACGGCTGTTTCGACGCGTTCAATGAATTGTTTTTCGTTGTCGTTTTCGACGATATATAGGTCGTGATATTTTACGATTTTCGCAAAGTAATTTTCGGCGGCGTGATAAGGGAAACCGACCATCGGAATACGCTCTTTTAAGCCCACGTCGCGGCTCGTAATCGTAAGGTCGAGTTCGTTGCCGAGAAGCACGGCATTGTCGCCTAAAACTTCGTAGAAATCACCTAAACGATATGCTACGATTGCCGTTGGGTGTTCTGCCTGATACGCCGTATATTTTTGATACGTAGGATTGCCTTTTTCGCGTTGCTCTTCTTCGTGAACTTGGGCAAGAATTTCCTGCATTTCTTCTTCCGACGGCATATCCGTTTCGTCGTCGTTTGTATCGGTTTCGGCAGTTAAAGTATCAGTTTTGATATCTTTAACGTCGTTATCGTCGATTTTATCGAAGATGGAAAACTGTAAATTCTGCGGTTTCGTTGGTTGCGGTTTTACCGTTGCAGGCTTTGTTGTAGCAACCTTTTTCGGCGCGGGTTTGTATTCTTCGCCGTCTATGGTATAAAGCGTGCCTTCGATTGAATCTTCTTCAAAAAAGTGGATAGCCCAACCGTACACGGTAACGTCGTCAATACAAGCGGAATTAGCACCTTTTTCGGCAAGTATTCTCGCTTCGGCGCAAGCATATTTCATAAAACCGGAAAGCGTTTTCTTGTTCAACAAAGGGTGTCCGTCTTTCTCAAACGGAGTGCCGTTATTTATCTTGTCGGCAAGGGTTTCGCTCGCATTGTTTTGTAAATAAGTAAGGATAAGTTCTTCCTGCTTATTTTGCGGTGTAAGATTTAACTTAATCATCGTTTTTACACTCCTTTTCGAGTATTTCTAATATTTGTTTTTCTTCGTATCCGACCGAGCAAAGCCAGATAATCGTTGCAAGCGTTTCAAGGCTCGCTCCTTGTTTGTTTCGCTCAAACATTTTTTCATATTGCGTGCAATCGCCGCTTGTAAACCATTGATATTTGTTGCAAAGGCGATATAGGTTTTCTGTCGATAATTTCATTTTCGTATCTCCTTAAAACGGTAAGTCGTCAAGCAATTCGCAAGCCTTACCTTCCAAACCGTCGAGCGTCGTATAGTTGTTGAACCCACCGCGGTAGTCCGTTTCGTTTTTCGCCGTGCGGATAAGTATGTGATTATACCACTCGTCGGAAAAGTAGCGAACGTCGGATATAGATACGTAAACGCATTTGTTTTCCGCGCTCTTTATAAATGCCGAAAAGCAGTAATGATTTCTACCGACGTTTACAAGTTGCCAGTGATTGTTCTGACACATAGTGCGAAGGTAGTTGATATATTTGGTCTGAAACGATTTGTAGTCGTCGCCGGTGTAACAACCCGACGAAAACTCATAACCTATGTATTTTTTCAAGTCCTTTATGTTTGCCATAGCGATTATCTCCTTAAAATAATTTAGATATTTTGATGCGTTTATACTGCAAGCCGTTGTCACGTCTGAATTTGCTTACAGCCTGTTTTAGTGTGTAGAATACATACGATTGCGATACGTGCGTTTCGTCGTCGTAATAGTCAAAAACGAGCGTTCCGTATTCGTTGTAATGATAAAAAATGTATCTCATTGTTCAATTCTCCCGTAAATATCGTCGGCGTAATATTCGCAAACAAACCAGTTAAAAAGGGCGTGACATTTCACACCCTTGTAGTCCACTATGTAATCATTATCGCCGACTTTTTCGAGTACCGTTATTTCGGCAAGTTCGCCGTTCAGCGAGTTTATATGTGCCATTGCTTTATACTCTTTCATATTTCACCTCACGCCACACGTTTAATTCCACCGCCGAACGAGCAGACGCCTATTGTACCGAACTCCGAGCAGCAATCGTCGGTTTTGTTCCAAACGTAGGCGTAAGCATAGAACGTTCTGCCTTGCTTATACAGCATTTCGTCCCATTCTTCTTCGTAGTCGGATATGTAGAGAAAGTCGTAACATTCGCCGAAATCCGTATATTCGTGTGTTACGGCATATACGAGAACGTTGTATTGTTCTTCAAATTCTTTGATTTTAGCCATCAATTCAGGCTCTTGATAAGCCCAGTAACCGCCGAAGCATTCAAAGAAGCAAACGTCGGTTTTTTCCTTAAAGCCTTTGATATACGGTTTATAAATGTCTAATTTTTGCATAAGTTCGATTGCTTTTTGTTTTTTGTTTTCGATTGTAATATTCATAGTATGTGTTCGTACTCCGCCGAGCTTTCCCAAAAAGTAAAACGCGGAATACGCGAAAGCTACGAGAAAGGATACTTTATCGGTGGTTTCGGGTTATTTGGTTACGATATCATAGACAAACATTGGGTTATCAACGAGACGGAAGCCGCTGTCGTGCGGGAAATTTTTGAGAGATACCGTTACGGAGAAAAAGCAAAAAGCATTGTAAGTTGGCTGGATAGTATCGGCGTGCGAAACAAAAGCGGCAAGCCGTTTACGGTAAACGCACTTGCAAAACTCATTCGCAACACGAAATACAAAGGCATCGTGGAATACGATGAGAGAATTCTGACCAACGTTACGCCCGCTATTGTGGACGAAAAGACGTGGGACGATTGCAACCGTATTTTAGACAATCAACGGCACAAGCA
>JAQYLE010000052.1 GCA_028720205.1 Clostridia bacterium | reverse complement strand
GCGGAAAGCGTTACGTATACAAACGTATTGGAAGATTTACGGAAAGATAGTTCGTTCGATACGGGGCATTACCCTACGAATACTACCGATTACACTTTGCAGGTGATACAACTTGCCGAGAGCGCGGACAGGGAACTGTTCGTATACGTCTACCAGCCGAGCGGCGCGGCAAGGAATTTTAAAGCCAGCAGTATCAATATCTCTACCACGGTAAACGACGAAATCAGTTTTTTCAACTACAAACTTGAATATCTGAATAGCGACGGCGTGTTTTATAAGTACAAAGCATTGAATTTCACGGTAAAAAGCGAAAAGACGAGGTATTACGTTATCAGTTCTATTTTTCGCCCGTTCGACGAAAGCGTAGATAAAGGGGCGAGCGGCGGAAATACCATAACCGAAGTGAATTACGCGGTGAACAGGCAGTACTGCTTCGGCGAGATCAACGGCAAGCCGTACGTGAACTGCGTGGAGATAGAAACGATTGTGGTGACGGATAAGTTCGTGGGGTTCGTGCGCTACCCGGACGGGTTCAAGTTGTACTACGGCGCGTGCGACGGTCATTTCGTGGCATTTAATACGGATAAACCGATAGAAAAACTGCTGGAAGCGGACGTGTATTATACCACGCAGGAATATTCGTGGTCGTTCGCTGTGTTTGTGGGCGAAAGCGAGAGGTTCGGCGAAAAGCAAGAGAATTACGCGTATTTAAAATACACGGATAAAGTGGAGCATAACGGAGGCGGCTTGTTTGCGGGCACGTATACGTGGGACAGAATACAGAGCGTGGAAGAATTTATCGCCGGGGAAAACCGGGAAACGATTTATCACGGCGCGGTGTTGGACGTAAAAACTTCGAGCAAACTGACGGACGAGGCGTTGGCAGAACTGAAAGGCAAGAAGTGGGTGTTGCGGTTTACGGAAACGCAGTATTCGGCGACGAGCGGACAGAACTATGCAAACGAGTATTCAACGCTCGTGGGCGACGTAACGATTTTACGGTTGAAGTTTGAAACGGACGGCGTTACGTACAATTTAGGCGTTATCGACAACAAACAGACGGGCGGGAAAGACCCCGTAAACGAAACGGAAACGGAAGTAAAACCGAACAACCGCTGGAAAACGTTTTTGTATCTCTTGGCGGCCATACTGCTGATTATTCTGTTCGCGCCGGTATTGCCGTATATAATCAGGTTTGCCGTATGGCTACTTTGCCTGCCGTTCAAAGCGGTGGCAAAACTGATACGGGTTTTCAAAAAACCGAAGTAAAAGAGGGTATGTATGAAAAAGATAAGAAGAATTTTAGCTGTGGTGTTGCTGATCATCGGCATTTTGGCGGTCAGTTATATCGCGTTTACGGCAAAGCAAATCCCGAAAGAAAACGGTAGGACGGAGGCGGTTTATGAAGAAAAGACTTCGCCTTAATATATGCGTTTCTCTGGTCGTAACCGCCGCGATAATAGCGCTCGGCGTATTCGTGTTTCAAAGTTCGTATCTGCGCGCGTTCGAGGCGTTTTGCGACGTGATCGGAAGCGTGAAGTATTATTTTCTTGTGCTGTTCGGTTCGCCGCCGGACGATTTGCCGTCCGTGACGGAGTATTCCAAGGTGATTTCCCGGACGGCGATTCTGCCTTCCGATTTCGTAGCGTTTAAAGAAAAGTCAGTGTCGTTTTTTAAAACGCTTATAAGTAAAGAAAATTTCGTATCGTGGCTGTCGGTAGTAGCAATAAATGCGAGTACGTTTGCAAAGGTATTAACTATTCTTCTGCCGTGCGTTATGGCGTTGATAATCGTAATAAAACGGCTGTACGCAAGCGAAAACACTAAACATAACCAAGATACGCTGCCGCTGAAAATCTTTAAAACAATATCAGGAAAAACGTATCAGCCTGTAAAGCGGTTTGTGCGCGGATACACAGAATTTTTACGAACGTATCCGAAAATTTACGTATTCTGGCTTGTTCTATGCGCGTTCCATTGTAATCTGGTCAGCATAGCGGCGGAGTTTTTCGCGTATTATTTCTACTTTGCGGTATCGTTCGATATAGCGGGGCTGTACACGCAGGCGGTAAAACTCGCGCTGGATTTGCAAATTCTGTTCAGTTTCTTCCCGAAATGGGCGTTGTTTATATTTGCGTGGCTTATCTTCAACTGTTGGCGCAAAAAGACGGCGAACAATAGATTGCGGCATTTCGAAGCGAGGAACTGCGGGTTTATCAATGAATTGCCGATTGTATCTATGACCTGCGGGAGTATGGGTAAGAAGAAAACCACGATGATTACGGACATGGTAC
>JAQYLE010000051.1 GCA_028720205.1 Clostridia bacterium | reverse complement strand
TTTATTATTTTATGCTTTTTTTGTATTCGCCGGGCGTCATGCCCGCGTAGTTTTTAAACACGTAATTGAAGTGCGAAAGCGAATCGAAACCCAGCCGTTCCGCAATTTCCGAAAAAGAAGTTTTGCGGCGGATGAGTTTTTTCGCTTCGTCCGTTTTTAATTTTAAATACGTCTGATAAATGGTTTTTCCCGTCTGTTTTTTAAAGAACGTGCAAAGATGTGTTTTGCCGTAGTGTATTTCGCCGCAAAGTTCTTCGAGAGAAAAGGTTCCGTATACGCGTTCCGACAAATATCGCACGATTTCGTCCTGCAACGCCGTGGAAGAGGCGATTTTCGAAACGAAAAATTCCTGCGGCGAGACTTGGTTTTCCCCACGGCGCAAAAGATAAATAAGCAGCAGTTCCAGCGAATTTTTAATGACTTGTTCTCCGCCGATATTCGCATTTTCGCGCAGTTCCAGTTTTTTTAAATCGGGGTCGAAATCGGGCAGAACGAACGTTTCCCGCGCCTCGGCAAGAATATTTTCCAGAAGATACGACAGATTTTCGGGCACGGGAAACGCGCGGTTGGAAAAAAAGCGTATGCTTTCCGAACGGCAGGAAAAAGAAATGATAAAAACGTTCGGTTCGTTGTTGCCGCTGCAAACGTAGTGCGGCAGGTTGGGCGGAATAAAAAAAGTTTCGCCGCGTTTTAAAAGATAAGAAGTGCCGTCTGTCACCACAAACGCATTGCCCTTATCCGTATACACCATCTCCCAGAAATCGTGTTTTTCTTCGGGCGCGGCATAGCCTTTTTCCAGTTCCTGGTAGTGAACGGTTACGATTTTCTGAACGTTGATAAGGTTGTCGATTTTCCGCATGAAAAAGCGTTTGGAGGCGCATTTTTTTCGCGCGGGCGCGGCGTTTTTTTGCTCGCGGGAATCGTGCGCCACGGGGGATGCGGTTGCAGAGCGGGTAGTTTTCACGGCTTTTCTCCTCGTTTCCGTATGTTTTGCGGCGCATATGTTAACCGCCGTATTTTCGCGTATATTATATCACGTTTTTTTAAAAATGTAAAATATTTCAACAAAATTTTTTATGAAATATTATGCAAAAATCAGGAAAGATTTTTTATTGCAAACAAAGCCCGGAAAGAGTATAATAATATCGTAAAAAATATCGTAAAAACTATCGCAAAAAACAAGAAACGGCGGCGCGGCGCAGGCGGCGGACGCAGCGGTTGTTTTACAAGGAGAGAACGTATGATAAAACCCGTATTGGATAAGAATTTTTACCCTATGATACAGGCGATCGCCGATTTTAACGAAGCGGTGAAAGCAAGCGGCAAGGCGCAGAAAGTAACGATTGTTGCAGAGCGCAACGGCGGCTATAACTACGTTTATACGTACGACGCTTTTGCCGACGGCGTGAACGACAAACTCAACCTGCGTATGGCGGAACGGCTTGCCAAAACCATTTTATGGGTGGCGGGCGGCTATAAACTTTCGGTAGCGGGCAGTAAAAAGATATACGAATATTTAAAAGCGGCGTATCAAAAAGACGGCGCGCGCGCGTTCGACGAAGATTTCATGAGCGGCGTATACGAACGCCCGTTTGAAGTGACGTATTTAAACGAAGACGAAATTCCGGGGCAGAAGAACGCTTCCGTGAAGGTGGGCGGCTATCTGAAAGGCTGCCGTATCGGGTTCGACGCGGGCGGAAGCGACAGAAAGGTGAGCGCCGTGGTGGACGGAAACGTGGTGTATTCCGAAGAGGTGGTGTGGAACCCCAAAACAACGGAAGATCCGCACTATCATTACAACGAGATTCTCACGGCGATGAAAACGGCGGCTTCCAAGATGCCGCGGGTAGACAGCATAGGCGTATCTTCCGCGGGCGTGTACGTAGACAATAAAATCATGGTGGCTTCGCTGTTTTTGAAAGTGGATAAGAAAAAATACGGCGATTACGTTAAAAACATGTACATAAACGTGGCGAAGGAAATGGGAAACGTTCCCATCGAAGTGGCGAACGACGGCGACGTTACCGCGCTGGCAGGCTCTATCGATTTAAACGACAACGAGGTGCTGGGCATCGCCATGGGCACGAGCGAAGCGGTAGGGTATATCAATAAGGACGGCGGCATTAACGGCTGGCTTTCCGAACTCGCCTTTGTGCCAGTGGATTTCAACGAAAACGCTATGCAGGACGAATGGAGCGGCGATTTCGGCGTGGGGTGCAAATATTTCTCGCAGGACGCGGTGATTAAACTTGCCGAAGCGGGCGGACATAAGTTTAAAGAAGAACTGACGCCCGCTCAAAAACTGAAAGAAGTGCAGGCGATGATGGAAAAGGACGATCCTCTCGCCTTGCAGATTTACCGGGATATCGGCGTATATCTTGCCTATACGATTCCGTTCTACGCGAAATTTTACGAGATGAAGCACGTGCTGCTCTTAGGCAGGGTGATGGGCGGAAAGGGCGGAAACGTCGTTCTGGATACCTGCAAAAAGGTGCTCGCCGAGGAGTATCCCGAATTTGCGGCGCTCGATATTTCTTTGCCCGACGAGAGCAGCAGAAGAGTAGGGCAGAGCATTGCTGCGGCGTCCCTTTGCCCCGACGCGCCCGAAGCGTAACCGAACAAAGGGGAAACGGAAACAAAGAAACGGGAAGCGGCGGAAAAGACCGGAAATAACTTGAAGGATCTGAGAAAAGGAGAGATAAAGCAATGAAAGTAATTATCGCGAAAGATTACGAAGAAATGTCGGATAAAGCGTTTGACGTGATGGCGGAAGTGGTGAAAAACAACCCGAAAGCGGTGCTGGGGCTTGCCACGGGTTCCACGCCCGTGGGGCTTTACAAAAGAATGATACAAGATCACGAGAAAAACGGCACGAGTTATAAAAACGTGAGTACGGTAAACCTCGACGAATACGCGGGGCTCGATTATTCCAGCGATCAGAGTTACGTGTATTTCATGCGCACCAATCTGTTCGATCATATCGATATCGATCTGAAAAACACCAATATCGAAAACGGCAAAGCCGCCGACCGCGCCGCGGAGTGCGAAAGATACAACAAACTGCTGGAAACGATGAAGCAGGATATTCAGGTACTGGGCATCGGTTCGAACGGACATATCGCGTTTAACGAACCGGGCACGCCGTTCGGTTCGGTAACGCATATCGTCGATCTTACCGAAAGCACGATTAAAGACAATTCGCGTATGTTCAGAAACGTCGACGAAGTGCCTCGTCAGGCGTTTACGATGGGTTTGAAAAATATTATGAACGCGAAAAAGATACTTATTCTTGCCAACGGCGCCAACAAGGCGCGCGCGGTGTACGGGTTAGTGCGCGGCGACGTTACCGAGGCGGTACCCGCCAGCGTTTTGCAGTTGCACCCCGATTGCACGCTGGTATGCGACGAAGCGGCGGCGGCATTGATAAAATAAAACTAAAAAATAAAACGCGGCGTAAACAGCCGGGGAGTAAAAAGATGAAAGCGTTTAAAAACGTTTCGGTATACGTAGAAGGCAAAGGCGTTGTAAAAAGCAGCGTGTATTTCCAAGAAAAAATAGAAAAAATAGGCGGTTGCGTAAAAGGCGCGGAAGCGATAGAACTGCCGGAGGACGCGATTGTTCTGCCGGGGTTTATCGACGAGCATATTCACGGCGCGGGCGGCAGCGACGCGATGGACGGCACGCTGAACGATCTTGCCGTTATAGCGGATACGCTGGCGCAGGAAGGCACTACCGCGTTTCTCGCCACAACGATGACGCAGAGCAAAGAAAATATTTTAAAAGCCATGCGGGCGGTAAAGGAATACCGCGCGGCAAACGGCGAAAAGGGCGCGCGGATCGCGGGCGTACACCTCGAAGGTCCGTTCATTTCGGCGAAACATAAGGGCGCGCAGCCGCTGGAATACGTTGCGCCGCCAAACGCGCAGATTTTTGACGAATATAACGAGGCAAGCGGCAACTGCATAAAAATCGTTACGCTTGCTCCGGAAGAAAAAGGCGCGCTCGGATTTATCCGTTATCTGTCTAAAAAAGGCGTCGTAGTATCTATCGGGCATTCGGGCGCAACGTGCGCCGAGGTACGCGCGGCGATGGAAGCGGGCGCAACCAACGTTACGCATACGTATAACGCCCAAAGCCCTTTGCACCACCGCGAAATCGGGGTGGTAGGCAGCGCTCTTTTGTACGACGAACTGTATTGCGAACTCATTTGCGATACCATTCACGTATCCGTTCCCGCCATGCAACTTCTCGTAAAGAACAAACGCGCGGATAAACTTGCGCTGATTACCGACGCGATGCGCGCCAAAGGCATTGCGGACGGCGTAAGCGAACTGGGCGGACAGACGGTGATTGTAAAAAACGGCGAGGCGCGCTTGCAGGACGGCACTCTGGCGGGCAGCGTGTTAAGAATGAACCGCGCTTTGCAGAACATGGTGCAGAAGGTGGGCGTTCCGTTTACGCAGGCGGTGGATTACTGCACGATCAATCCCGCGCGCGCCTTAAAAATCGACGGCGAAACGGGCAGTATCGCCGTGGGAAAGCGCGCCGATTTCGCCGTGCTCGATAAAGAGTACAACGTGATTCTTACCGTACGCGACGGCAAGGAAATTTACCGCGCGAATTGATATAAATCGATATAAGCAGTATCCGCCCGCGCAGACAGGCGGCAAGGAGTAAATAAAGTGGATACGTACGACTCCGTTCGGCTGAGAATATTTCAACTTTGCGAAGAAAAGCACATGGCGATTTATAAATTGTCCGTGAAATCTTCCGTCGCGCCTTCCACCATCAAAAACATTCTGTACGGAAAAAGCAGGAACCCCGGAATCGTTACCCTGAAAATGATCTGCGACGGGTTCGGCGTTACGTTGGCGGAGTTTTTCGACGAGAAATATTTCGGCGTAGGCGCGCGGAAAGAGTCGGGGTTATACGGCGAGCAGGAAGAGGTCGCCGCGGCGGACGGCTCGGTTTTAAAAGAAACGGCTGCGGCGGGCAGATAAACGGCAAGAAGATAAACGGCGCGGCGCCGCGCGAAAAACGAAATAAACACAACCGAAACGTCGCCCGTTTTTTTCTGCAAAGCGCAGAGCGCGGCGGCGTTTTTGCGCGTCCGGATTTTATAAATTTTTACGGTCTTGCGGGTGCGCCGAAACGGAAAAAAGCGGCAAGCGCCGCTTGAAAACGTGAAATCGGGTTTATATAAAAAAGGGAAAGAATCGGAATCAGAAAGGAGAAAAGTAAATGAAGAATATTTTTGACGCGCCTTTTATGCGCGAAATGGAAAAAACGACGGAAAACATGTACCGCCTCGGCTGGGACGAGCGGAACGGGGGCAACATATCGTACTTGCTCGACGAAAACGAAGTAGCGGAGTACATCGATTTAAACAAGGTGATCCGCACTATACCCACGGGGTTCAACGCTTCGGAACTTATCGGTAAAATCTTTATCGTTACGGGCACGGGCAAATATTTCAAAAACATGAAATCCGACCCGGAATCGAACCTCGGCGTCGTGCGGATCGGCAAGGACGGCACCACCGCGGAATTGCTTTGGGGCTATAAGGACGGAGGCAGATTCACTTCGGAATTTCCCGCGCATATGATGAGCCATATGGCGCGGCTGAAAGTCGACCCCGATCACCGCATCGTAATGCACACGCACCCCACGTATACGATCGCGATGAACGCCGTTTGTCCGCTGGACGAAAAAGAATTTACAAAGCGGCTGTGGAAATCGAACACGGAGGCGATCGTGGTGTTCCCCGACGGCGTGGGCGTGTTGCCCTGCATGGTGTGCGGCACCAACGAAATCGGCAAAGCCACCGCCGAGAAAATGGCGAAATTCCGCCTTGTGGTATGGACGAATCACGGCATATACGGCGCGGGGAAAAATATGGACGAGGTGTTCGGTCTGATAGAAACGGTGGAAAAAACGGCGCAGATTTATATGCTTACGTTGGGGCGCGTGCAGAACAGCATTCCCGACGACGTGCTGAAAGGACTTGCGAAACTCTGGAATTTAAAGCCGCTTGAAGGGGTGCTCGATTAAGTAAACGGGAAGAACACGAAAAAAGCAAACGGGAAGAACATTAAGAAAAGCGGCGCTTGCTTTTTGCCGCGAAAAAACGCCGTCCCGCCGCGTACATTGAACCGCGGCGGAACGGCGTTTTATATCGCCGGAATTATTTTCTTAATTTTTCGTATTTTCTCTTAATTTTCAAAAGGGCTGCGTATTCCGCGCGCGAAATGGTAACCGTATCGGCGTTTTCGTTGTCCTGCGGCAGTTCCCGCGCGGTTTCCGCACGTTTTTTTCCGCTTGCCGATTTGGCGATTGCGCTTACGGCGATTTTCAACCCTACGAACGCTACGCACAGCACGATAAAGATAAATACGAACGCGGTGCTGCTCCAGAGTTTTCCCGCCAGAGAGTGAACGGAAAGCAGAAGCACAACGGCGATAGCGCCTCCCGATACGCCCCCGGCGATTTTCAGCGCCGAAAGCGAACGCTTTGCGCGGTATTGCATATCCGTCATCAGATTTACGTAAAGAGAAACGATTACGAAATCGAGCGTGGCGTACGAAAGAAACCCTTTTTCGAATTTACCCGCGATGAAAAAGATCAGGGCGAGCAACGCCGTTATTAAAACAAGCGCCGCCGAGATATACGAAAGAGGCTTGTTTTCCGCGTAAATAGAAACGGAAGTCAACAGCAGAAGTCCCGAAAAGCCCACGATTAAAAGAATAATCAGAAAGCGCCAGACAAACGCCGAAATGCCTTTGGAAAAGACGTCGCTGTTAAAAAACAACTGCGAAGCGACGAGGCAGATAAACCATAGAATCGCCGCGCCGATGAAACTTAAAGATACAACGGTAATTTTTTTCTTCATTATTTTGTTCCTCCGAAACAATCGGCGTGCCGTTTTTTTTCACGCCTTCTGTATTCATTATAACACGAATCGCCGCGTTTTTCAACTCTTTTTGAAAAATTTTCTTTTTTTCCGTTTTCCGCTTTTCCCGCGCGACAATAATATATAAAATAATTTTCAGGCGATAAATACGGCGAAAAATAAAGCGGGGGAATATTTTACCGGAAGGCGGGCAATAAAAGAAAGCGGAAAAGGCAATCATAACGCCCAAAGACAAAAAAGGGCCGCGCTTTGCGTAAAAAAGCGGTTAAAATCGGTTAAAAACGGTAAAAACGTCGAAAAAAACGGCGTAAAATAAAAAATATTTAAAAAAAGTCGTTTAAACGCTTGACAGATACTTGCCGATTTGGTAAGATAGATACGCTGCGTAAATATGCGGTGTATAGGGCTGACGCGGGAAGTTACTGTAAATCCGAAGAAAAAGCCACTTCGGCAGATAATTTCCGTCGACAATGTGGAGGCTTGACCTCTGCGACTGACCGGGGCTTTGCGTGAAAACGCTCGGCTGGTAAAAGAGTGTTTTTTATTTTGCGACAAACCCCGATACACACGGACGTGTTGACACAGTAATACGAATAATTCTCTCAATCAAAGAGAAAAAAGGAGTCAGAAATGGCAGTACAGAAAATCAGAATCAAGTTGGCGGCATACGACCACGAACTGGTGGACGAAGCGGCGAGCCGCATCGTGGAAACGATGAAAAAGAGCGGCGCGAAGATATCGGGGCCCATTCCTCTTCCCACCGAAAGAGAAGTGATTACGATCCTCCGTTCTCCGCACAAGGACAAAGATTCCCGCGAACAGTTTGAAATGAGAACGTACAAGAGAATCATCGACATCTATTCTCCCAACGCGAAACTGCTCGATACCATTCACCTGCCCGCAGGCGTGGATATCAAGATTAAACTGTAAAGCAACGCAAAGCAAAAAAATACTTTGAAAAAGGTATTGAGAAATATTTATTTAAAGGAGTGAACTTTATCAATGAATAAAGCAATCATCGGTCGCAAAGTAGGCATGACAAGGCTGTTTGCGCAAGACGGGAAAATGATTCCCGTAACGGTAGTGGAGGCAGGTC
This sequence comes from Clostridia bacterium, assembly GCA_028720205.1. Lineage (GTDB taxonomy): Bacteria > Bacillota > Clostridia > Christensenellales > Borkfalkiaceae > Scatosoma. The sequence goes on along the minus strand of JAQYLE010000051.1, from coordinate 19,181 downwards.
CCTGCCCCGTCGTACAGGTAAAGACGGCGGAGCGCGACGGGTATGCCGCTTTGAAACTCGGGTTTATCGAAACCAGCGAAAAAGCGCTTACGAAACCCGAACTGGGGCAGTTTAAAAAGGCAAACGTAAAGCCCTGCAAAGTGCTGAAAGAAATCAGAGTGGACAACGCGGAATCGTATAAAGCGGGCGACGAACTCAAAGCGGACGTATTTGCCGCGGGCGACAAAGTCGACGTCTCCGGCGTTACGAAAGGCCACGGTTTTACGGGCGTAATCAAAAGATGGAATCAGCAACGCCTGAAAGAAACGCACGGCGTGGGCCCCGTACACAGAGAGCCGGGTTCCATGGGCGCGAACTCTTCGCCTTCCAGAGTGTTCAAGTTAAAGCACCTCGCCGGTCAGTACGGCGTGGAGAACGTAACGGTGCAGAACCTGGAAGTGGTAAAGGTTGACGTTGCGAGAAACGTACTTCTCATCAAAGGCGCCATTCCCGGCGCGAAGGGCGGAATCGTCACCGTGAGCAGCAGCGTGAAGGGCAAATAAGGAGAAAAGACAATGACCGGAATTAAAGTATATAACATGAAAGGTTCCGTCGTCGGCGAAATGGAACTTGCCGACAGCGTGTTCGGCGTCGAATACAACGAGAGCCTTATTCATCAGGCGGTTGTTACCCGTCTTGCCAACGAAAGACAGGGCACGAAATCCACGCTGACCAGAAGCGAAGTGCGCGGCGGCGGCGTAAAACCCTGGAGACAGAAAGGCACGGGGCGTGCGCGTCAGGGTTCGATCCGCGCTCCGCAGTGGATAAAAGGCGGCGTGGTGTTCGCGCCGAAGTCCCGCGATTTTTCCAAGAAGATGAACGCCAAAGCGAAAACGGGCGCGTTGCTTTCCGCGGTTTCCAAGAAACTCGCCGACGGCGAACTTCTTATCGTGGACGAGATTAAATCGCAAGGCAAAACCAAAGAGATGGCGGCGTTTCGAAAGGCGCTGAACCTCGATAAGAGCGCGCTGATCGTAATGAGCGAGAGCGACGCGCTTGTGGTGCGCGCGGCGGCGAATCTTCCCCGCGTATCCACAATGGCGGTGGATCTGCTTAACACGTACGACGTGGTGGCGAACGCGAAAGTGGTAATGACCAAGGCTGCCGCCGAGAAATTTCAGGAGGTGTACGCATAATGTTTGCCGAAGATATTATCATTAAGCCCGTGCTTACCGAAAAGGGGTACGACGGCATCGCGGATAAGAGATATACGTTTTACGTAAAAAAATCCGCCAACAAAATAGAAATCAGAAACGCCGTGGAAAAACTGTTCGGCGTGCAGGTTGCCGCAGTCAACACGATGAACTGCAAGGGCAAATTGAAGAGAATGGGCAGAAACGAAGGCTATACGCCCGATCGCAAAAAGGCGATCGTCACCTTGAAGAAAGACAGCAAGCCCATCGAATTCTTCAATTCTCTGGCGTAACCGAGGAGGAGGCACAAAATGGCTATTAAAACTTATAAACCCACTACTCCGTCCCGCCGTTTCATCACGGTGCTGAAAAGAGAAGAGGTAACGGGCGGAAAACCCGAAAAGTCCCTGATGCACGATCAGCGCCATTCGGGCGGCAGAAACAACCAGGGCAAAATCACTTGCCGCCACATCGGCGGCGGCAACCGTACGAAGTACCGCATCATCGATTTCAAGCGTCTGAAAGACGGTATTCCCGCAACGGTAAAGAGCATTCAGTACGATCCGAACAGAAGCGCGAACATCGCGCTCATCGCGTACGCGGACGGCAAAAAATCGTATATTCTCGCGCCTTTGGGCCTGAACGTAGGCGATAAGGTAATGAGCGGCGCCAACGCCGACATCAAGGTGGGCAACGCGCTTCCCCTCGAAAACATTCCCGTAGGTACGATGGTGCACAACGTGGAACTCACCCCCGGAAAGGGCGGTCAGATCGCAAGAAGCGCAGGGCTTGCCGCGCAGATCGTGGCAACCGAAGGCAAATACGCCACGCTCCGTCTGCCCAGCGGCGAAATGAGATACGTGCTTTTGAAATGCCGCGCCACGATCGGTCAGGTGGGCAACGTAGAGCACGAAATCGTATCTCTCGGCAAAGCCGGCAAGGCGAGATATTTAGGTCAGCGCCCGGAAGTGCGCGGCGCGGTAATGAACCCCGTCGATCACCCGCACGGCGGCGGCGAAGGCAAAGCGCCCGTAGGGCATGCCGGACCTATGACGCCCTGGGGCAAACCCGCGCTCGGCTATAAAACGAGAAAGAAGAAGAATGCGACGAACAAGTTCATTCTTAAAAGAATCAACTAATCGGAGGAGAGAAGAATATGTCAAGAAGCGTAAAGAAAGGGCCTTACGTCGAGGCGAAACTTTTGAGCCGTATTCAGGCGATGAACGAATCGAACGAGAAAAAGGTAATCAAAACCTGGTCGAGAGCGTCCACGATCTTCCCCGATATGGTGGGGCACACCATCGCGGTATACGACGGGCGCAAGCACGTACCCGTATATATCACGGAGGATATGATCGGTTGCAAACTCGGCGAGTTTGCGCCTACCAGAACTTTCCACGGTCACGCCGCAAAGACGTCGACGCCCGGCAAATAAGGAGACGAGAGAAAAATGGCAACGAATATGAAGAAAAAAACCGCAAGAGCGGCGGAACAGAAAGAAAAACGTCCGTTCGCCGTGGCGAAATACGTAAGAGTTTCCCCGTATAAAGTAAGAACGGTTCTGGCTTTAATCCGCGGGAAAGATTACAAGGAAGCGAAGGCGACTTTGGAACACATCACCAACGGCAGCGCGCTGGCGGTGAAGAAGGTGCTCGTTTCCGCGGGGGCTAACGCCGAACATAACCTCGGCATGGACAGAGGCGATTTGTTCGTGGCGGAATGTTTCGCGGACGGCGCCACGTCGCTGAAAAGAATGCAGCCGGTTTCCAAGGGAAGAGGGCACGCCATCTTAAAGAGAACGAGCCACATCACGGTTATTTTGGACGTCAAAAAATTGGAAGGAGAATTATAATGGGACAGAAAGTTAATCCTCGCGGTTTGAGAGTAGGCGTTATCAACGGTTGGAACACTCAATGGTACGCGGACAAAAAGGAATTCTCCAAATTTCTGAAAGAGGACAACGAAATCAGAACGTTCCTCAAAAAGAAATACTATGCGGCGGCGGTGAGCAAAATCACCATCGAAAGAGCGGCGACGCGCATCATCGTCACCGTCTACACGGCGCGGCCCGGGGTAATCATCGGAAAAGGCGGCGCGGAAGTGGAAACGATTAAAAAAGATCTGGCGCGCATCACCAAGGGCAAAGCGGTGAGCATCAACATCACCGAAGTGAAAAAGCCCGATACCGACGCGCAACTCGTAGCGGAAAGCGTAGCGGCGCAACTTGAAAAGCGTATGTCGTTCCGTCGCTGCATGAAACAGGCGATCGGCCGTTCGATGAGAGCGGGCGCGAAAGGAATCAAAATGATGTGCGGCGGGCGTCTCGACGGCGCCGAAATCGCGCGCAGAGAGCATTATCACGAAGGTTCGATTCCTCTGCAGACGCTCCGCGCGGATATCGATTACGGCTTTGCGGAAGCGCACACCACCTTCGGTATGATCGGCGTGAAGTGCTGGATCTACAAAGGCGAAGTGCTGAAAGCCGCGAAAACTCCCGCGGCTGCGGAAGGAGGGACGTTATAATGTTAATTCCCAAGAGAGTAAAAAGAAGAAAACAGCATAAAGGAAAAATGAGAGGCGCGGCGCACAAGGGCAACGTAATCGCCTACGGCGAATACGGGCTTGTGGCGGAAGAATGCGGCTGGATCAAATCCAACCAGATAGAGGCCGCGCGTATCGCCATGACGAGATTCGTTAAACGCGGCGGTAAAGTATGGATAGATATTTTCCCTCATAAACCCATAACCAAGCACCCTGCGGAAGCGCGTATGGGTTCCGGTAAAGGTAACGTGGAATACTGGGTTGCCGTTGTAAAGCCGGGCAGAGTGATGTTTGAAATGGCGGGCGTTTCGGAAGCGGACGCGAAAGAGGCTATGCGCCTTGCCGGCAACAAACTTCCCGTGAAGTGCAAGTTTGTGAAAAAAGAAGTCGCTGCGGCAGCGGCTGAAGGCGGTGAAGAACAATGAAAGCGAAAGAAGTGAAAGAAATGACGAGCGCCGAATTGACGGCGAAGTTGACCGAACTGAAAAGCGAACTTTTCAACCTTCGTTTCCGTCTTGCTTCGGGGCAACTTGAAAACCCCGTTTCTATCAGAACCTGCAAAAGAGATATCGCCCGCGTGAATACCGAAATCCGCGCGAGAGAATTGAAAGCGTAAGCGGAGGGAACAGAACAATGGAAAGAAATTTAAGAAAAGAAAGAGTCGGGCTGGTAGTTTCCGACAAGATGGATAAAACCGTCGTGGTGGAAATCACCGACAAGAGCAAGCACCCTCTGTATAAAAAGACGATCGTTACCTCGAAACGCTTAAAAGCGCACGACGAGGAAAACGCCTGCGGAATCGGCGACACGGTGAGAATCGTGGAGACGAGAAAACTGAGCAAAGACAAGAACTGGCGCGTTGCCGAGATCGTTGAAAAGGCGAAGTAACGAGGTAAGGAGAAAGAATTATGATTCAACCCCAAACAAGACTGAAAGTGGCGGATAACTCCGGCGCGAAAGAGTTGATGTGTATAAGAGTTATGGGTGGTTCTTTCCGCAAAACCGGAAACATCGGCGACGTAATCGTAGCGTCGGTGAAGGCGGCTACGCCGGGCGGCGCGGTTTCGAAGGGCGACGTGGTAAACGCCGTAATCGTAAGAACTACCAGCGGTATCAGAAGAGCGGACGGCACGTATGTGAGATTCGACGAAAACGCCGCCGTCATCATCGATAAGCAGAAGCAGCCCAAAGGCACGCGTATTTTCGGGCCGATCGCAAGAGAGTTGAGAGATAAAGACTACATGAAGATTATCTCCCTTGCGCCCGAAGTGCTGTAAGGCAGAGGAGGATAAAACAATGAACGTAAAATTGAACGATAACGTACTTGTTATTGCCGGTAAAGACAAAGGCAAACAGGGAAAAGTAATTGCCACCTCCCCCAAAGCCCATACGGTAACGGTAGAAGGCGTGCGCATGCAGAAGAAACACGAAAAGGCAAGAAAGGCGAACGAAACCAGCAAAATCGTAGAAGTTCCCGGCCCCGTCGACGTTTCCAACGTAATGGTGGTGTGCCCCGTGTGCGGCAAAGCCACGAGAGTGAAGCATCAGATCGTAGACGGCAAGAAAGCGCGCGTTTGCAAATGCGGCGCCGTACTGGACAAGGCTTACGTAAAGAAAGCCAAAGCGGCGGCGAGCGCGGCGAGCGAAGCGCCTAAAAAGAGAACGAGAAAACGCGCGGCGAAATCTGCCGAAGAACCCAAAACCGAAACGACGGAAACGGGCGCGAACGAGTAACGAGGTAGAGCAAAATGGCAGAAAAAGTATATAAAAACAGAGTGAAGGAAAAGTACGAAAAAGAAGTAGTGCCCTTCCTTATGAAAAAATTCGGTTACACCTCCGTAATGCAGTGCCCGCGCCTTGTTAAAATCGTAATCAACACGGGCCTTGGCGACATCAAGGATAACGCGAAATCCATACAGGTAACGGAGAACGAAATCAAACTGATCTCCGGGCAGAAACCCGTATTAACCAAAGCGAAGAAATCGGTAGCCAACTTCAAGGTACGCGAAGGGCAGACGATCGGCGTAAAAGTTACCTTACGGGGCGAGAGAATGTACGATTTTTACGATAAATTCGTATCGATCGCGCTTCCTCGGTTAAGAGACTTCCGCGGGGTTTCCGATAAGGCGTTCGACGGGCGCGGAAATTATTCCGTAGGCCTGAAAGAACAACTTATCTTCCCCGAAATCACTTACGATCAGGTGGAAAAAATCAGAGGCATGGACGTTGCTATCGTAACCACCGCGAATACGGACGAAGAGGCGAGAGAGTTGCTGCGTGCGCTCGGTATGCCGTTCAAGAAGTAAGGAGAGAAGAAAATGGCAAAGAAGTCAATGATAAACAAACAACAGAAAACGCCCAAGTATTCCACCAGAGCGTACACCCGTTGCACGATCTGCGGAAGACCTCACGCGGTTTTGAGAAAGTTCGGCGTCTGCCGTATCTGTTTCAGAAATCTGGCGTATAAGGGAGAGATTCCCGGCGTTAAGAAGTCGAGTTGGTAAACGGAGGAAACGAATATGACAGATCCTATCGCAGATATGCTTACGAGAATCAGAAACGCGATCATCGCCAGAAAAGAAACGGTGGAAGTTCCTTCTTCCGTAATGAAAAAGGCGATCGCCGATATTCTCCTTGACGAGGGCTACGTAAAAGACGTAAAACTCGTGGAGGACGGTTATAACGGCAAAATCGCGATCACGCTGAAATACAGCGACAAGAAGTCGGTAATCACCGGTATCGAAAGGGTGTCCCGTCCGGGGCTGCGTTCGTACACCGGAGTGGAAAAAATGCCCAAAGTACTCAACGGAATCGGTACGGTAATCGTATCCACCAACAAAGGAGTGATGACGGGCAAGCAGGCAAAGGCACAGAACGTCGGCGGCGAAGTTCTCTGCTACGTATGGTAAAGGAGGGCAAAAGGTATGTCGAGAATCGGTAAAATGCCTATCGCTCTTCCTCAGGGCGTAACGGTGGAATTCAAAAACGGCGTTGTTACGATAAAGGGCGCCAAAGGCACGCTTTCGCGCGAAATTACGGGAAATATCGACGTATGCGTGGAAGACGGACACGTGCTGGTAAAAGCGCTTGACAACCAGCCGGAAACCAACGCGAAACACGGGCTGTACCGCGCGCTCATCGCGGGTATGGTAAAAGGCGTGCACGACGGGTTTACCAAAGCGCTGGAAATCAAGGGCGTAGGCTGGAAAGGTCAGGTGCAGGGTAACAAACTCGTTTTAAACGTAGGCTATTCGCACCCCGTGGAATTCGTAGCGCCCGAAGGCATCAAATTCGAATGCCCCACGCTTACGGACGTGATTGTTTCCGGCATCAGCAAGGAACTTGTAGGGCAGACGGCGGCGAACATCAGAGCGGTGAGAGAACCCGAACCTTATCACGGCTACGGAATCCGTTATAAAGACGAGTACGTAGAGCATAAGGAAGGCAAGACCTCCGGTAAGGCGAAGAAATAAGGAGGGTTGAGGAATGATTTCTAAAATAGATAAAAATACAGTCAGACAAAGACGTCACGCCAGAGTACGCAAAACGGTGGCGGGAACCGCATCCGTGCCGCGTCTGAACGTGTACAGAAGTTTAAATCACATCTACGCGCAGATCATCGACGACAGAGCCGGCAACGAAAAGGGCGGCGTAACGCTTGCCGCCGCTTCCACGATGGATAAAGACGTGAAGGCGCAACTCAACGGGTTAACCAAAACCGACGCGGCGAAAGTCGTGGGAAAAGTTCTGGCGGAACGCGCCTTGCAAAAGGGCGTGCAGTCGGTGGTGTTCGACAGAGGCGGATACCTGTATACGGGGCGCGTAAAAGCGCTTGCCGACGGGGCGAGAGAAGCCGGACTTAAATTCTGACAGGAGAGAAGATTATGGCAGACGAAAAAAGAGAAAACAGAAGACCTCAGAGACGTCAGGCGGAAGACGACGGACTGATTAAGAAACTCATCGAAATCAACCGCGTTTCCAAGACGGTGAAAGGCGGTAAAAACGCCCGTTTCGCGGCGCTCGTCGTGGTAGGCGACGGCAAAGGCAAAGTGGGCGTGGGTACGGGAAAGGCGAAAGAAGTTCCCGAAGCCATCGATAAAGCCACTCTCCGCGCGAAGAAGAATATGATTGCGATTCCCGTGGTGGAAGGCACGATTCCTCACCAGATTCTGGGTAAATTCGGTCGCGGCGCGGTGCTGATGATGCCCGCTACGCAAGGTACCGGCGTGATCGCCGGCGGCCCCGTGCGTGCGGTGATGGAAGCCGCAGGCATCAAAAACATCAGAACGAAGTCTCACGGAACGCAAAACCCCGGCAACTGCGTAAAAGCGACGGTAGCGGGGCTTGCGGAGTTAAAGACGGCGGAACAGGTCGCCGCTCTTCGCGGAAAAACCGTAGAAGAGATCATGTGCAAATAAGGAGGGCGGAACAATGGCTAAAATCAAAGTAACGCTTGAAAAAAGCACAATCGGCGAAGTGGATTCGGTGAAAGACACCGTGCGCGCGCTGGGTCTGAAAAAGATCCGTTCGTTCAAAGAACTGGAAGATTCTCCTTCCGTTCAGGGAATGATTAAAAAAGTGCGCCACCTCGTTAAAGTGGAAAATATTTAAGGAGTTTACAATGAGAATAGATACTCTTTCTCCCGCGCAGGGAGCAACGACGAAAGCGAAGAGACTCGGCCGCGGAATCGGATCGGGGCTCGGCAAAACGTCGGGTAAAGGACATAAAGGGCAGTGGGCGCGTTCCGGCGGCGGCGTCCGTCCGGGATTCGAAGGCGGTCAGATGCCGATTGCGCGCCGCATACCCAAGAGAGGATTCAATCACGCGGGCAAACAGTACGTTATCGTAAATCTTTCCGCGCTGGCGGAACTTCCCGAAGGCACGGTGGTGGATTACGGATTTGTAATGGAAAACAATCTTGCCAAAGCCGTAAAGAACAACTGCGGTCTGAAAGTGTTGGGCAGCGGCGAACTGAAAACCGCGCTCACCGTGAAAGCGGCGAAATTTTCCGAAAGCGCGAAAGCGGCGATCGAAGCGGCGAAAGGCACTGCGGAAATTTTGTAAAATCGCGTACGGCGCACGGAAAATCGTTTGAATTCACACGGTTTTCCGCGCCTTGGTTTATCGCTTTTTCCGGCGATGTTTGTAAAAACAATCGCCGCAGGATGACGGACGGACGCGCGGCGCATTGCGCCGGTCGCTTTGCCTCATATCGCGCAACCGTTCGCTCGGCACCAAAACGGAGAGAAAAATGTTACAAACACTCATCAATGCGTTTAAGGTTAAGGATATCAGAACAAAGGTATGGAAGATGCTTTTGCTGCTTCTGATTTTCCGCGTGGGCTGTTACATTCCTATTCCGGGGCTGGACAGCAGCGTATTTTCGGAAAGTATCTCGGGCAACGACTTCCTTACTTTAATGAACAGCATTACGGGCGGCTCGCTCGCCAACGGCACGCTGTTCGCCTTAGGTATCGGGCCTTACATCAACGCATCCATTATCATGCAACTTTTATGCGTAGGCATTCCCGCTCTCGAACGTCTTTCCAAACAGGGCGAAGAGGGGCAGAAAAAGATTGCCCAGTACACACGGTATTGCACGATTCTTCTTGCCGTGATTCAATCCGTCGGCATCATCGTTAATTTTGCCAACGATTCCAGCGCGATCGAAACGCATCTGTTCTTCGACAGCGCGTTTCTTGCGGGATTCTTTATGACCGTGGTGTATACGGCGGGCGCGTTTCTCGTAATGTGGCTGGGCGAACGCATTACCGATTACGGCGTGGGCAACGGGCAATCCATGATCATCTTCGTGGGTATTCTGGCAACGGCGGGGCAGGCGGTTGTTACGAAGATTACCGAAATTCCTTCGGACAGCGACGCGCTGTGGCAACTCATCGCGTTCGTTCTGGTATGCGCGGTGATGTTCTTCGCCATCGTGTACGTGGATCTTTCCGAAAGAAAAGTGCCCGTACAGTACGCCAAGCAGATCAAAGGCAGAAAGATGTACGGCGGTCAGTCGTCCGTCATTCCCATCCGCATATCCGGCAACGGGGTAATGCCGCTGATCTTCGCGTTTTCCATACTTTCGTTCCCGCAGATGATTTCCGGTTTGTTCTGGCCGGACGGCGGATTTTATAAATGGTGGACGAAATGGATGACCGGTTCTTCCGCAATCGCGGGCGGACGCATCTTATATGCCTTCGTGCTGTGTCTGCTGATATTTGCGTTCTCGTTCTTCTATGCGCAGATGCAGTTCAACCCGGAGGACGTATCCAAGAGCATTCAGCAGAACGGCGGCTTTATTCAGGGTATCCGCCCCGGAAAAGCCACGGAAAACTATCTGAAAAAGATATCCAACCGCATCACCTTGTTCGGCGCGATATATCTTTCGCTGGTGGCGTTTATTCCCGCTCTCGCGTTTGCGTGGGCAGACCCGAAAGGCACGCTTGTCAACGTGTTCTCCACTACCGGAATATTGATTGTGGTTTCGGTTGCCATGGAATTCGAAAAGCAGTTGCAGGCGCAGATGATGATGAAAAATTACAAAGGATTTTTGAAATAACGCGCATGTTTTTCGCTTGCCGTTTGCCGTGCGCCGCATACGGCGGCAGGGCGGCCGGACGGCGGGCGAAAGAAAAAACAAAACGGAGAAATATAGAATGAATATCATTTTACTCGGAGCGCCCGGCGCGGGCAAAGGCACGCAGGCGTCGCGAATTTCCCGCCGTTTCGGAATGCCGCATATTTCCACGGGCGACATTTTCCGTGCGAACATCAAAAATCAGACGGAGATAGGGTTGCTTGCCAAATCGTATATCGATAAAGGGCAACTCGTCCCCGACGACGTTACCTGCAAAATCGTGGAAAACAGATTGCAGGAAGAAGATTGCAAAAACGGTTTTTTGCTCGACGGCTTTCCCCGCACCGTCAATCAGGCGGAGGCTCTGGAACGGTTTACGCATATCGACGTTGTGGTGAACATCGACATCGATTTTGCGTTGCTGACGGCTCGCCTGTGCGGCAGACGGGTGTGCAAAGAATGCGGAGAGACGTATCACGTTTCTACGCTGAACGGTAAGACGAACTGCGAAAAATGCAACGGCGAATTGCACCAACGCGCGGACGATAATCCCGAAACGGTACAAAAACGCCTGGACGTATATCTTGCGCAGACCGCGCCGCTGATTAAGTACTACACGGAAAAAGGCGTGATTAAAAACTTCACGGGGACGGACGAACCGCCCGAAGTGTTGTTTCAACAGATAGAAAAGGTGCTGGAAGAATACAGATGAGCATCGTAACGAAAACCGAAGCGGAAATCGACGCCTTGCGCGAACCTTGCAAAATCGTACGCGATACGCTGTCGTTTATCGGCGACAGAATAAAAGCGGGCATGACCACGAAGGAAGTGGACGAACTTGCCGAACGGTTTATCCGCGCGGCGGGCGCTTATCCCTCCTGTCTGGGTTACGGCGGTTTTCCCGCCTCCGCGTGCGTTTCGGTGAACGAAGTGGTAGTGCACGGCATTCCGGACGACGTTACCGTGTTAAAAGACGGCGATATCGTAAGCGTGGATTTGTGCGCCTATAAAAACGGGTTTCACGGCGACGCGGCGCGAACCTTTCTCATCGGCGAAGTCGGCGAAGAAAAGCGTCTTTTGGTAAAGCGCACGGAAGAATGCTTTTTCAAGGGCATAGATAATCTGCGCGCGGGCACGCCGCTGTACGATATAGGCTACCGCGTGCAAAAATACGCCGAATCGTTCGGCTACGGCGTAATCCGCGCGTATACCGGCCACGGAATCGGGCGGGACATGCACGAAGATCCATCCGTTCCCAACTACGGCAGACTCGGTACGGGGCCGCGCCTGAAAGCGGGTACGGTGATCTGCATAGAACCAATGATTTCCCTCGGCGATTACCGCGTGAGAATGCTGGACGACGACTGGGGCGCGGTGACTGCGGACGGTTCCCCCGCGGCGCACTACGAAAATCAGGTGGTTATCCGCGAGGACGGGGTGGAAATTCTTACCCTTTAATTTCAGGAAAAATAAATCGGTCAAAACGAAGTCGAATTTATCGGAGGAAATTTTTGTGTCCAAAGACGACGTAATCGAAGCGGAGGGCAAAGTGGTCGAAGCGTTGCCCAACGCCACATTCAAAGTACAACTTTCCAACGGTCACACCATCACGGCGTATATTTCGGGAAAACTTCGCATGAATTATATCAGAATCATCGAAGGCGATACCGTAAAACTCGAAATGAGTCCCTACGATCTGACTAAGGGAAGAATCACCTGGCGGAGCAAATCGTAACTCTGCCGAAAGGGAAAAATCGCTCTGCGCCCCGACGGGCGGTCGGGCGGCAGACGCGGGGAGTACTACGTCTCGCGTAAGTATACGAAACGCAGGGCGGAAATTATTCTGCAACGCATAGTACGCGTGCAAACCGTTTGCGAAAGCGGCGGCGCAAAGAAGTAACATCAAGGAGAAAATAAAATGAAAGTAAGACCTTCCGTAAAACCTATGTGCGATAAGTGCAAAGTGATCAAGAGAAACGGCAGAGTGATGGTGATTTGCTCCAAGAGCAAGAGCCACAAACAAAGACAGGGCTGAGCGTAACGCAGGCGTTGAAAAGCCGCGTCTGAAAGCGCGGACGACAAAAAGAGAAGTTTCAAAGGCTTTTTCTGTGCGGGTAAGCGTGATAAAATCGTAAAGAAATGCGCAAAAAAGCAGTAAAATCGCTTGACGTGCGCCGTTTTTCATGATATAATAATACGTACGTTTAAAAATAGGGTATTGTGCGCTTCGTGAAAAACAACAACGTTTGATTCGATAAAAAAAGCTGAATTTTCGCCGGAAATCGGGCGGAAATTCGGTTTTGTCGCGTGTGCGCGTACAGAGTCGGAACCGTACAGAGTCGGAACGACGCGGCGGACTTATAAAAACAATACGACTAAAAACAATACGACGTGAAGCGAGGGGCATTTTCCACTGCCCGAAGCCGCGCGGCGTTGGCGATAAAAAATACAGACATCCAAAAAATTTAACGGAGGATTCAAAACAAATGGCACGTATTGCCGGTGTTGATTTACCCAGAGAAAAGAGAGTGGAAATCGGTCTTACCTACATCTACGGTATCGGACTTGCCACTTCGAAGAAGATTCTCGCCGAAACGGGCATCGATCCCGATAAGAGAGTGAAAGACCTCGATGAGAACGACGTTTCGAAACTGAGAGAATATATCGATCATAACGTAAGAGTGGAAGGCGAACTTCGCAGCGAAGTATCGCTGAATATCAAGCGGCTGATGGAAATCGGCTGTTATCGCGGTATCCGCCACAGAAAGGGCTTGCCCGTTCGCGGACAGAGCACCAAGAGAAACGCGCATACCCGTAAAGGACCTGCGCGCGCCATCGCGGGTAAGAAGAAATAATCACGGAGGAGAATAAATCATGGCAGAAGTGAAAAACGCGAAAAAGTCTGCGGCTCCCCGTAGACGCAAAGAATTAAAAAAAGTAGACAGAGGTCAGGTGCATATTCAGTCCACCTTTAACAATACGCTCGTAACCATTACGGATATGAGCGGAAACGCGATTTCCTGGTCCAGCGCGGGCGCGCTCGGCTATAAAGGCAGCAGAAAGGGCACGCCGTTCGCGGCGCAGATGGCTGCGGAAACGGCGGCGAAAGCGGCGAAAGAACACGGCCTTCGCAGCGTGGAAGTTTATGTGAAAGGTCCCGGAGCGGGCAGAGAATCGGCGATTCGCGCGTTGGCGAACTGCGAACTCGAAGTAACGTTGATTTCCGACGTTTCGCCCATTCCCCACAACGGATGCAGACCCCCCAAGCGTCGTAGAGTTTAACGGAGAGGCAGGAAGAAGATTATGGCAACTTATAGAGAAGCAAAATGTAAATTGTGCAGAAGAGAGGGCGCGAAATTATTCCTGAAAGGGGATAAGTGCTATATGGACAAGTGTCCGTTCAACAAACGCCCCGTGGCTCCCGGGCAGCACGGCGCCGACAGAAAGAAAGTTTCTGAATACGGCTTGCAGTTGAGAGAAAAACAAAAGACCAAGAGAATTTACGGCGTGCAGGAAGGGCAGTTCAGAAAATATTACGAAATGGCCGACCGCATGAAGGGCGTTACCGGCGAAAACATGCTTTCGCTGCTTGAAAGACGCCTCGATAACGTGGTGTTCAGAATGGGCGCCGCTCCTTCGAGAGCGATGGCGCGCCAACTCGTTAACCACGCGCAATTTTCCGTGAACGGAAAAACCGTTACCATACCCTCTTATATCGTTAAAGCGGGCGACGTGATCGCGGTGAAAGAAAACAGACGTTCCAACAAATACTTTACGGCTCTGAAAGAGACGAAAGCGGGCGCGGCAATGCCCAAATGGGTGGAATTCAACCGCGAAACGCTGGAAGGAAAAGTTCTGGCACTTCCTACAAGAGAAGATATCGACAGTCAGATTGCTGAACACATGATTGTCGAATTGTACTCCAAGTAATCATTAAGTTTTAAGGAGGTAATATCATGATCGAAATGGATATGCCTAAACTCGAAGTGTTGGAAAATGACGATTTCTATGCAAAAGTCGTTTGCGAACCTTTGGAGAAGGGTTTCGGTCTTACAATCGGCAACTGCCTCAGAAGAATTCTGCTTTCCGCATTGCCCGGCGCGGCGGTGGAAGGGATCAAGTTTCTCGACGGCAGCGTAAAGCACGAGTTTTCCGCGGTGAAAGGCGTGAAAGAGGACGTCACGGAGATTATTTTAAACCTGAAAACTCTTGCGCTGAGAACGAAAGTTACCGATAAAGACTACGAGAAAGTGCTCCACATCACCAAAGAAGGGCCCGCCGTGTTGACGGGCGCGGATCTGAACGTGGACGCCGAAGTGGAAGTTATCAATAAAGATCAATACATCTGCACGATAGACGAGGGCGGAAAGTTCGACGTGGAAATCACTGTGGGCAGAGGCAGAGGCTATCGCCCCGCCAAGGACAATAAACAGCCCGTAATCGATTATATCGCTATCGATTCCATCTATACGCCCGTGCAAAAGGTGAATTACTCCGTGGAACCTACCCGCGTCGGGCAGGCCGTGGACTACGATAAACTCACTCTGGAAGTATGGACGAACGGAACGTTCTCCGGCAAAGAGATTATTTCGCTTGCCGCAAAAATCATGCAGGATCATATCGGCTTGTTCGTTAACCTCAGCGAAACCATCAAGGGTATGGATATCCTTGTAAAGACGGAGGACGACAAACAACAACAGATTTTGAAAATGGTGATCGAGGACGTGGATCTTTCCGTACGCTCGTACAACTGTTTGAAACGCGCTAACATTCATACGGTAGAAGACCTGACCAAAAAGACCGAGGAAGATATGCTGAAAGTGAGAAATCTCGGCAGAAAATCGCTGGACGAAGTGATTGCGAAATTGGAATCTTACGGTCTGTCATTAAAGAAACAGGAGGATTAAAACAATGCCCGGCAAATTGGGAAGAACTTCGAAAGAGAGAAACGCTCTTTTAAGAAATCAGGCTTCGCAACTCCTTTGGTACGGCAAAATCGAAACCACCGCGCCTAAGGCGAAAGAGTTGCAGTCTTATGTGGAAAAATTAATTACGAAAGCCGTGAATACTTACGACGACAACGTGGAATTCGAAGTGGTTAAAAAGGATAAAAACGGCAAGGAAATCAAGGCGACCAACATTAAGGACGGCCCTAAAAAGTTGGCGGCGCGCCGCGCGATTATGGCAAAAACCTACGATTTACAGGAAATTAAGGGTTTTACCGAAAAAAAGAGCGCGTTTAAAGAGAGAACGGCGGACGTCAATCACCCGCTGATGGATAAACTCTTTAACGAGATCGCGCCCAAATACGCGGCGAGAAAAGAAGAAACCAAGCAGGGCGGCGGTTATACCAGAATTTATCTTCTGGGCGCGCGCCGCGGCGACGGCGCCGAAACGGCGATTATCGAATTGGTGTAATTTCCCGTTTGATTTTCGCGGTGCGGATAGCGTTATTTCCGCAAAAGCGGACGCGTGCCTGAAACGGCGCGGTGCGCTTAATACAAAAAATTAAAATTCCCGAAAACGGAAAAGTTGCAGTAAGCATCTTGCGTTTTCGGGAATTTTTTATGCCGTTCCGTTCTGTGCTTTATCGGTATATCGTTGCTGTTTATTTACGTTAACGATTATGCTCTTTCTTTTGTTTTATAGTACGGAGCCGACGGGCAGCGACGAAACGCGGCGGCGCGATTTATCGGTTTTTGCCGCGTAAAAAGACGATAAGGCAACAAAGACGATAAGGCAACAGGCTATAAGCAACGGGCGGAAAGAACCCGCGACGAAAGGCGCAAAAACAAACGACTGCGGATCAACGAAAAAACGGCGTATTTACGAGTACGCCGTTTTTTCGTTGATATCAAGCCGGTTAATCTTTGTCGTTTTTGCGCAAAATCAGGTAGTCGGTTAAGATGCAGACGACAAGCGTGCCTAATACAAGGTAGACAAGCCGCCAGACAAGATCGCGGTTGTTGTTTTCTTCGCCTCGGACCGTCGTTTGCGCCTGCGGCGCCGAGCCGCTCGTATCGCTGACGTACGCCGCGGGCAGAAATCCCGTTTGCGTTATGCCGTCGGCGTTTGTATATTCCACCTGATAATACGTCCAGTCGAGTTTTCGCACCGTTTTGAGCACGGTGACTTCCGCGTTCTTGTTCAGCGGACATACGGTGAGAAGAGGGGTAAGATACGGGTATTTATACAACGAGAGCGCGTTGGTTACATAGCCTTTGGCGCCGTTTTGAAACTGTTCGGGCGGCGGGGCGAGAAATTCCTCTTCGGAAACGCTTGTGCAGGAACTCTTTTCCGCAAGCGCCGTATAATAATCGTTGGCTTCTTTGTCGTATACGGCAAGCAGCGCGTATTTTTCGGTTTCGGCAAGCGAGATTGCCGAAATTTTCTTTTCCGTGCGACCGTACGATACGCAGGGGAAGTATTCGGCGCCGCCGAGCGTGGAAAGGTCGACGCGTAACAGAAAAGTTTTTTCGGGACATTCCGCTACGCAAAACCGTGCGGCGGATTGCGAAAAAAGCGTTTCGTCCGTGCCGTTTACCGGTACGGTATGTACCGTAGGCAGGGGCAGATCGTACGAGGCGGCGATAAAATTGCCGTTATATATCACGTACGCCGCGCCTGTTTCCACGCCGAAAGCCGCGCTCACTACGGGCGTTTCCGCCGTCTGCGCGTATACGAACGACTTATCGTTCATCGCATACGAAACGGGCGTTTCTTCGGCGGAGGCGGCGCATTTCACGATTGCGCCGCCCTGTAAAACGTAAATGCCGCGGTGAAAATCCACGAGGAGTTTCGAAGGCCTGACGAGCGGATCGGCGCCCGTCGGCAACGCTGCCGTCGCCGTTTCCGTTATGCCGCTTGTTTCTTCCGCGAATTCGCTTTCGGAAAAAGCGTATATTTTTTTATCCGATTGCGCTACGTACAGCGTGCCGTACACGTCGCAGGAAAGCAGTTCGTTGGCGCGGCGGGAAGCGCGCGAAGTTACGGCGTAACCTTCTGCCGTTCCGCCTTCCGTTTCTTCCGACGTGGTTCCTGCGGGGGAGATTTTGTAAAACCGCGTTTTCGACGCGGCGTAATACGTGCCGTACACGCAGGCAACGCCCACGAACGCTTCGCCGCTTTCCGCCGCGTAAGTAAAGCAGGGTTGCAACGTATTTTCTTCCGACGAAAGATCGTAAAAGGTAAGCACGCCGCTTTCCACACCGCCCGAAGCGGTTACGGCGGAGGCGACGCATGCCGTTTTTCCGTCGGACGCGACAAGTTTCGCCGTTCCCGAAAGATCGGAAAGAATACAGGAGCGAGTGTTCTGCGCCGCCTGTCCCGATTGATTTGCGCTTGTGAGATGAATACGCGCGGGAACGTTTTCTTCCGCGCTGCCCTTATCCAGCGTGACGAGCGTGTTGCCGCAAAGCGTAGCGTCGGTTGCCGCGTACAATCTGCCCTGCGAAGAGGAAGAGGCGGAAATTTCGTACGAGGTGAATTCGCGCGTCTCCGCGTTTAACTGCCGTATCTTCCGATCGCCTACGACGTAGATAAAGCCGTTGCACGGCGAGGAGACGGAGACGCAGTTTTCAGCGATTTTTTCACGCTGCGCGCCGCGTTCGGCATAGCGCAGAGCGTACAGGTCTTTGTTCGTATCGGTATAATAACAGTAATCTCCGCTGAACGTAAGCGATTGTACGGAGGCGGGCGCTATCGTCTGCGCGTCGGTTCCGCCGATGCAGGCAAGCATTTCGCCAACCGTGTAATAGAGCGTTTCGCCGTTATGCGCTATGGCGGGTTTGCCCAGGACGCCTTCTTTTAACGGCGCGCGCGAAGAACCTAACGCGTTTAAGGAACGCGAAGAAATGGCGGCTTTTTCCGATATGGTGGTGTAGTACAGTTCGTCGCCGTAAATTTCAAAGGCGCTGCAGGCGATGTTTGTATCGGAAACTTCGAAACCGTTTAAGTTCAACGTGTAAAGATGCGTGCTGCTCTGCGCGGTAAAATACAACGTATCCGCCTGATCGAATTTAAGTTGCGTGATCTGCGTATCGCCCACGATATCGTGCGAGTAGTAACGATAGGAATTTGCCGCGCGGTCGAATATGTAAATTTTCAAACCGTCCGCAATTGCCGTGTAACGTTCGGTTACCGCAACGGAAGCCGGATTTTCAAGCGCCAGATATTCTTCGTAGTTGCCGGGAAGAAACAGAGAATCGCTTTGAACCGCTGTTTGCGGGGCAGACTCCGCCGAGGCTTTGCGCTGCCCGCGAGGCAGCGTAAAAAACGATGAAAAAGACGAAAAAGCCGCGGTAAAACCCACCGCGACAAGCGCGAGTAAACTTCCCGCGCGGCAACGTGCAGAGATACCGTTCTTTTTCGTTGTTCTTTTTCTCTTTTGCATCATACGAAAATTATAACACGGTACAACAAAAATGTCAATGATTTCGCCTGCGTTTCGCGCGCGATTGTTTTTGCTCGGTGTAAATCGTAAACGAGAATTTCCGCCGACGGACGGTTTTTCCGCCGACGGACGCCGTTTATCGGGAAAATAAAAAACGCGGCGGATTATTTTAAAATAATTTACGTAAAAAATTAAAATTTTACAAAATTTCCTATAATATTTTAAAATAATAAGCAAAAATTTTTAATTTTTTTATAAAAACAGGCGATATGTTGTCAAGATTTATATGATATAATATTTTATATCAAACAAATGTTCGTATTTTTTAGGAAAAATTTGGCACAGAGTAATGCAAATTTGAAAAACATATGCGATAATAAATGTGCGAAGGGGCGGAAGCGTGGAAGGTGAGCGCGGAAAGACGAGGGGCGGAAGCGTAGAAGAGGCGCGCGGAAAGACGCGGAACGGAAGCGTGGAAGGTGAGCGCGGAAA
>JAQYLE010000050.1 GCA_028720205.1 Clostridia bacterium | reverse complement strand
CCGCGTGGAACGGGATTTAAGGGGGTTTTTTCCGCCTTTTCGGCTTACGAACGGAGCGTTTTCCGATGGGTTGCAGATGGTGAAAAGATGTTTGGAACTTTACGCGGAACTTTCCGAAGAGAAGAAGAAAACGGAAGAAGAAGCGGCTCGTCTCAGTAAGCGAGAAGAAGAAATTTCCGTAGACGTGCGGCAGATTTTTGCCGCCCGCGCCGTTCCGTTTCCCGCAAAAGAGGCGCTTGAAAAGGAGATAGAAAAAATTTCGGCGGACGCGGCGGAATATAGTCGTTGCGTTTCCGCCGGGCAAGAGTTTAAGGAAAAAGCCTTAAAATACCGCGAGGCGCAGGCGTTGCCGCCCGAGGCGTTTGAAAAATATTCCGCGTTCGGCGGAGAAAGTCAAGGAGAGACGGCGGATGAAATAAAAGCGCGCGCGGAAAATTTGCGCGCGCAGTTGAGCGAGCACAGAAAGGCGCTCGCCGCGGCGGAACGGGAGATTACCGAGGCGGAAGACGCGGCGGAAAAACTTACGCAAAAGCAACGGGAATTGAACGATCTGCGTGAAAAAACGGCGGACGCGGAAGAGCGTGCGAAACTGTACCGCACGGCGGCGGAAACGTTAAAACAGGCGGATAACGCCGTAATGCAACGCTATGTGGAACCCGTGCGTAAACGCTTTGTATCCTATGCGGAACTGATAGAAAAAACGCTGGGAGTGGAAGTAACGATGAACCGCGATTTTTCGCTTTCGTTTTCGCGCGGGGGCGCGCGCAGAAAAGATCTGCATTTAAGCGCGGGCGCCCGGTACGTATGCGCGTTCTGTTTGCGCCTCGCCCTTGTCGACGAGATGTTTGCGGGCAGGGAACAGCCGTTCCTGATTCTGGACGATCCGTTCGTACACCTCGACGAAACGCATTTTTCCAGGACGGCGGCGCTTCTTATCGAACTTTCGAAACAGCGGCAACTTCTGTATTTCACCTGCCATTCCTCCCGCAGCGTAAAATGCGCGCGTTGCGAGGGAAAGGCGGACTTTACCGCGCGGATATAAAGTATATAAGGCATATCGTCATATGGCATATCGTAAAACAGCGCTTCGGTTTATTTCACAAGCCGCTTTTTTTGCCGAAGATATCCGTTTGCAGATACGTATCGGGAATATTTCCCACGATGACGCTTTCCGCCGCGAGAACGTCCGTCTGCACGGCGAATTTATCCGTGCGCGAAGCCATAACGATGCTGATATCGGCTATCACGTTTAAATAAACGCAATGCCTCGTCTGATTGATGCCCATGCTTTCGAACGAAGAGGAAAAGCCGCATACCACCGAACAAACGGGCAGAATTTTTATTCCGATACGTTTACCCGTGCCCGCAAGCGCCTCTATTCCCGTCAGCGCGCCTATGGGAATCATCACGCTTCTTGCGCCCGGTTGTTGCAGAGTTTGTTGCGAGAGAGAAGCCGTGTCGCGCGCGATTTTATTGAGTTTTAACGCGTTTGCCGATACGGCGACGATATCGCCGTTTGCGTTGCGCTCTATTTTTATCAGATCGTCGTACGACGGAGCGTCGCCCAGCGTGCGGTAAATCGCGTCGTTAATCGCCTCCACCGCCAGCACGCGCATCGAAGATTCGCTTACGGAGATAAGAACGCGCGTTACGTTCGTCTGAAAATAAATCAGCAGGGCGAGTACGCTTGCCGTAACGATGCAAAATACGCGCAGAAACTTCTTTTTTCCGCGTTTCTTTCGCCCTTTTTCCGCAGACGCGTCGCCGGAACGGTTGCGCACGTGCGCAACCGAGCAGATTTGTCTTCCGTCGCCCGACAACGCGTAGTCGTACGGCGGTTTATATTCGCCGTTCACGGGCGACCTTCCGAAACGACGTTTTCAATCGCGGATAAAATCGCTTCGTTTCCGCTTTTTGAAAACGGACTGTTATTCAATGCGGCGCGCATTCCGGTATCGCGAATCGCCGCCTCCGTCTCCTTTAACAAATCGGCGGACAGGCGGTTTTCGTCTACGGTTCTGATCAGTCCGCGTCGTTGAAAATACGCGGCGTTTTCCACCTGATCTCCGCGGCTGCCGCGGCGGAGGGGAACGATCATCGAGGGAAGTTTCAACGCGGCGAGTTCAAAAAGCGTATTGCTGCCCGCCCGCGCTATAACCAGATCGGCGCACGCATAAGCCGCGCCCATATCGTCTATATATTCGTACGCCGCGTATCCCGCGCGTTCCGGGGCGTTTTTTTCGTTGTTTTTCCCCACGATATGCAATACGTCGTAGCGTTTTAAAAGTTCGTTTAAATTTTCAAACACGGCGTTGTTGATCGCCGCCGCGCCGGACCCGCCGCCGAAAGCCAGAATAACGGGTTTGTCGCGCAGGGCAAAAAAGCGCTTTCTTGCTTGCGCTTTGTCGGTATACCCGAACAGTTCCGCGCGCAACGGAGAGCCCGTGAATGTTCCGTTTCTGAACGTTTCCGCCGTCTCGGGAAAGGAGGTCAGCACGCGGCGGCATTTTTTTGCAATCAGTTTTGTGGCAAGCCCCGGCGACAAATCGCTTTCGTGCGTTAAAACGGGTATTCCGTCTTTTGCGGCGGCAAGACATACGGGCAGGGAAACGTATCCGCCTTTCGAAAACACAAGGTCGGGTTTTTCTTCGCGCAAAATCTTTCTTGCGTCGCGCACCGCTTTGCAAAGGGAAAAGGGAATCGCCAGATTTTTCGGCGTGAACGAGCGCACGAGTTTCGGGCACGAAATCTGATAAAAGGGAACGTTCGCTTCGTTTACCAGCCGTTTTTCTATGCCGTCGGAACCGAGATATTTTATAGTATATCCGCCTTTTTTTCGCAGATCGTGAATAATAGCCAGGTTGGGCACGACGTGTCCCGCGCTTCCGCCGCCCGTAAAAAAAATTTTTTTCATAATCTCCCTTTTTTCGCGCTTTTAACGCGTTTTTCTCTTTCCGCGCGCGGCTACGCTATAATAGGCGTATTTCAGACGACAGGTTTATCTCAGGCGCTGTAAACGGCGTAAAATCCGGCGGCGGAATCAAACGCAAACGAGGCGTTCCGCTATTATTATAAGCGGCATTGCGCGCGGTTATTCCGCCGGGCGGACATTACGAAAAAGAGCGGGCGTTACGAAAATGAGCGGCGTTACGAAAAAGAGCGGGCGTTACGAAAAACAGACATCGCGCGAAACGCGCGGGGGACGATTTGTCGGCGCAAAAGATTTTTCATACGCTTTTTAAGCGGTTGATTTTTTTACCGAAAAGTGATACAATGATACAAAACGGCGGAATAAAGGCGAGGCGGAAAAGAGTTATGGCTACGGCAAAAAAAGCGAATGCGGTGAAAGAAGCGGTGGAAATTACGGCGGGATTGCCCGATTACGTAGGGTATGCCGATTATTTTTTACAGACGGAAACCGCTTTCCGTCTGCATAATTCTTCGGCGGAAAATCTCACGCTGACGCTGATTGTCGCGGACGATAAAAATTTAATCGTGCCTTACGAAACCGCGGTGGAAGTTCCGTTCGAAAGCGCGGCGGAAGTTTCCGCAAGCGGATTGTTTTCGCCGCTTACGCTGGCGGAAAACAACGAAATTTTCGTTTCGGAAGTGCAGTTTCGCGCGTTGCTCGATAAAACGGAGGTTGCAAGCGGAAGCAAGAAAATCACCGTATTGCCGTACGATTTCTGGGAGGGATTAAACGGCAACGCCGAGCGGCTTGCCGCGTTTGTCCGCCCGCGCCTTTCCGATTGCGCGCGCGTTTTGGAAAACGCGGGAAAGCGCTTGAAAAAATGGGACGATTCCGCCGAATTTTACGGCTATGCCGCCGCCGATAAAAACGCGGTGAGAAAAATCGCCGCGGCAATTTTCGCGGCGGTGAAGCAGTACGAAATAAAAGAAGATACCGCGCTCGATTTAGCGTCGCCCTGCCTTGCGGCGGGGGAAGTATCGCTTTTAAAAAGCAAAAACGCCACGGCGCTGCAAGCGGCGGTGTTTTGCGCCGCCGCGCTGGAAAGAGCCGGACTTCACCCCGTGCTGGCGATAGGAAAAAGCGAGGTAACGGCGGGAGTATGGCTGTGCGATACCTGCTTTCCGGATACCGTGACGGACGATACGGAAACGGTGGAAAAATACGCTTCCGACGGCATTAACAACTTGGCGTTTTTCGACGTGAAAGATCTGTTTGAAGGCGAAAACGCGGCGTTCACTTCTTCGCAGTCGCATTTTATGCAGAAATTAAAGGCGGGATATTACGAATATTTCGTGGACGTAAAGCGCTGTCGGCTGGGCGGAATATCGTCCCTTCCGCTGCGCGGAAAAAGCGTGAAAGGGTACGAACTGTTAAAAGACGAAGACGTCTCCGACGACGCCGCGCCCGCGCCTCTTGCCGAACGGGAATCGTTGAAAATAGAAGGGCAACTTCCCAGAAACAGTCAGTGGGAACGCAGACTGCTCGATCTTACCAACAGAAACGCTTTGCTCAATTTCAACGGGCGAAACGCGTTGCATATTTGTTGCGCCGATTTCAACGCGTTTTACGCGGCGTTTGCGGAAAAGAAAGTTTTGCGCCTTAAAGGCGGCGCGGCGGAAGCGGAAAAATTCGGGGCGGAGACAACCGATTCGCAAAAAGAGTTGTACGCGCTGGAAAACCGCCGCGGCATCGCGCGCGTGCAGGCGGAAGACAAACTCGCGGCCGAATGCGCGGGGCGGCTTTTCAGACGAAACCGCGAGGCGGGCGAAGAGACGGGCGTAAAAATTTTATACCTTGCCATGGGCTTTTTAAAATATACGGGCAAGGAAGATTCTATGCCGCGGTACGCGCCGCTCGTTTTATGCCCCGCGGAGATTCGCCGCGCGAAGGGAAACGAAGATTATTCGCTGGCGTACTGTGAAGAAGAATATTTTGTGAACACCACGCTCCTGGAATATCTGAAACAGGCGTTCAATATCGACGTGCGCGCTCTGGGCGGCGACGTCACCAAGCATAAAATTTCGGAACTCGTCAATATTTTCGTCGCCGAAACGGCGGGCATGAAAGGGTGGAGCGTAACGAAAGACGTTTATGTGGCGGCGTTTTCGTTTCAGCGCTATCTGATGTGGCACGACGTGCGCACGCAAATAAACGAATTCAAAAAAAACGCTCTGGTTTCCGCGTTGATAACGCGGCGCTTCCAACGTTCTCCCGCGCCTGCCGTAAAAGAAGAGGACGAGGCCGACCCCGCGGATACGCTTACGCCGTTGCCTGCGGACAGTTCGCAATTTTCGGCAATCGCGCTTTCGCGCACGGGCGAAAGTTTCG
Source organism: Clostridia bacterium (assembly GCA_028720205.1). Lineage (GTDB taxonomy): Bacteria > Bacillota > Clostridia > Christensenellales > Borkfalkiaceae > Scatosoma. Next base: position 33,788 of record JAQYLE010000050.1, on the reverse strand, counting down.
TATTGCACGGCCCGCCCGGTACGGGAAAAAGTCAGACGATTACCAACATCATCGCCAACGCGCTGGAAGATAACTGCAGAGTGCTGTTCGTGGCGGAAAAGCGCGCCGCGCTGGACGTGGTGAAAAAGCGCCTTACCGAAATAGGGCTCGGCGATTTCTGCCTGGAACTGCATTCCAACAAGACGGACAAAACCGACGTTTTGCACCGTATCGAAACCACGCTGGCGTTGAAGCATGCGGAAGAAACGCCCGAACTCGCCGCGCGTGCGGAAGAGATTACCGCCCTTCGCGAAGAACTGAAAGCGCCGATGCGGGCGTTGCATAAAAAACGGCGGCTGGGCGTTTCGGTATATCAGGCGATTTTGCTGTATTTAAAAAACAAAGACGCGCCCGACGTTCTGAACATCGAAAATTCGTTTTACGATTCCTTGACGGAAGCGAAACTGGAAGAATGCAAGAGCAAGATTCTTTCCGCGGCCGCGGCGGCGAAAGAGTGCGGCGGCGTATGCAATTCCCCCTTCGAAAACGTAAACGTTTGCGAATATTCGCAGGAACTGCGCGACAGAATTTACTGCGCGGGCGAAGTGGTGATTACGGAAATACGGCATTTCCGCTCCTATCTCGCGCTGTTTCTGGATTTGTACCGCCAGAAAATTTCGGCGGTTACGCGGCAGAAAACGGAAGATTTGTGCGCCATCGCCCGCGACGTTCTTTCGGGAAAGTACGACAAGTACTTTAAAAACGTTACGGAAGAACGCTTCTTTGTGTTTTTCAACGCAAGCAGACGGCTGGACGAACTGCTCGGGTACTATTTCAGACATTTTAAAACGCGGGTTGAGGTGGGGAAAGATTACGAAAAACTTACCGCATATCTTAACGTAGGCGGAGATTACAAAACCGATAAATGCGCCGCCGCGCTCGGCAAAAAACTTACCCGCGCGGCGTTACATCCGCTGGAAGCGGACGATATCAATAAATTTTTGCAGGTACTGGCGGAAATACACGAGGCGGAACAAACGGTGAAAAGCGTTTCGCTTTCCGCTGACTTTACCGATCGTTCCGGCAACATTATCCCCAAAAAGCGCGAAGAGTACATGCGCGATTTAAACGAACTCAACGCGCGGTGCGCAAGGGTGTTTATGGAGTACAATCCCGACGCGTTTTTCGGCACGTGCATCCGCGCGGGCGGCGGATATACCGCGCCCGTGCTGCAAGGTTTTCTGAACGCCGCGGATTCGTTCGCGGCGGCGCGGAAGAGTTTTTGCGAGGCGATATGCGCCGACGAAAACCGTATCGCAAGCGAAGATTTGCCCGATTATTTCTACTCCAGGGCAAGCGCGCTGATCGACAATCTCGACATGCTGGCAAATTGGTGTATGTACAAAAAAACCGTGGCGGATTTAAAAAAACTCGGTTGTCATTTTATCGGCGAGGCGTTGGAAAGCGGAAAACTCACGGGCGCCAACGTGTTATCGGGCTTTGAAAAAAACGTGTATCAGAATTTTCTTGCCATCAATATTCCCGCGGACCCCGATCTGGCGCGTTGTTCGGTGGGTACGCTGGAAGAAACGGTGGAAAAATTCCGATTGGCGTGGGATACGTTTGCTTCGCTTACGAAGGAGAAAATCCGCGCCGACCTTATCGCGCGCCTGCCGCAGGATAACGGCGGCGATTACGGCAGTTTAAGCGTGGAAATCGCCGCGTTTACCCGTCTGGCGCGAACTTCGCTTCGCGGCGCGGGATTGCGCGGACTGTTTGCGGAAGTGCCGGAACTGATGAAACGCGTATGCCCGTGCCTGCTGATGAGCCCCGCCACGGTGGCGCAGTATCTTTCGCCCGAAGCGAACTCATTCGACCTCGTCATCTTCGACGAAGCGTCGCAGATGACCACCGCCGAGGCGGTAGGGGCGATCGCGCGCGCAAAATCGGCGGTAATCGTGGGCGACCCCAAGCAGTTGCCGCCCACGGAGTTCTTCAATTCGGCGTACGTGGACGAGGACAATTTGGAAAACGAAGATTTAGAGAGCGTGCTGGACGATTGCCTTGCCCTCGGCATGAACGAAAAGCACCTTGTATGGCATTACCGCAGCAAGCACGAATCTCTTATTGCTTTTTCCAACAACATGTATTACGACAACCGTTTATGCACCTTTCCTTCGCCCGACGCGATGGAAAGCAAAGTGAAATTCGTGCACGTAGACGGCGTGTACGACAGAGGCTTTACCAAGAGCAACAAAAAAGAAGCGGAAGCGCTTGTGGAAGAAGTGATCCGCCGTTTGCAGGACCCCGTTTTATGCCGTTCCAGCATGGGCGTGGTTACGTTTTCAAGCGCGCAGCAGAACTATATCGAGCGGTTGCTTACCAAATCGATTACCGCAAGGCGGTTGGAACAGGCCGCGTACGAGCGCGACGAGCCGTTGTTTGTGAAGAACCTGGAAAACGTGCAGGGCGACGAGCGCGACGTTATACTGTTTTCCGTGTGTTACGGGCCGGACGCCGCGGGGCGCGTTTCGCTGAATTTCGGCCCCCTCAATCAATCGGGCGGATGGCGGCGGTTAAACGTAGCCGTTTCTCGCGCGCGGGAGGAGATGATTGTGTTTTCCGCAATGACTTCGGGCATGATCGATCTTTCCAAAACCTCTTCAAAAGGCGTGGCGGGGCTGAAAAGTTTTCTGGAATTTGCCGAACGCGGTAAAACGTCGCTTGCCGTAAAGAGCGGCGCGGCAACGGGCGCGAGATACGGCGGGGGCATAGGCAGGTATATCGCGGCGGAACTCTCTTCCTACGGTTACGAATGCCGTTACGACGTGGGCGCAAGCGATTTTAAAATAGACGTGGCGGTCGTGAACCCCAAAAACAGGCACGAGTTTATTCTGGCGATTTTATGCGACGCCACAAACGAATTTTCGGTGAAGGACAGAAACGTATTGCAGGTTCAGTCGTTAAAGCGCGCGAACTGGAACGTTCTCCGCGTGAACTGCGTGAATTATTATAACAATCCCAAGCGCGAAATCAAGCGGATCAAAGAGGCTCTCGATCGCCTTTCCGGCGCGGAGAAAAAAGGTAAGGGATATATGCGCTATGCCAAAGCATACAAAGCGGTGGCGGCAATCGGCGGCGAATCGGCGGCGTTCGTTACGGGCGGCGAGCACGATACGGAAATTACGGCGCGCCTGAAAGAAATCGTCGCCGTCGAAGAGCCGATTTCGCGCGCATTTTTAAAAACGCGTTGTCTGCAAACGTTCGGCATTTTAAAATCGGGCGCCAGAATAGAGGCGCGGCTGGACGCGCTGATCGATTCGTGCGCGTTTAAAAAAGAGCGCGCCGCAGGCACGGATTATTATTACAAAAACGACCGCGCGATAACTCAGGGGAAATTCCGCGTGGAAAACGAGCCGTGTCTTCGCAAAAACGAAGAGGATTTCACCGTGATAGAAACGCTTGCCTTAATCCGCGCCGCGCTGGAAGAAAAGGTGAGTTTGTATTTCGACGAACTTACTTCGTTGGCGGCGGGCGTATACCGTATCCGCCGCCCGACCGAACGCTTTGCGGCGTTTTTGCGCGAATGCGTCGCGTACGGCGAGTCGCGCGGAGTGCTTGTCCGTTCGGTATCCGACCGTATCGCTCTGGCGTAACGGCGCGGCGGAATCAATCATTTCCTGTATAAAATAACTTATATAAAAACTCCCCCGTCCGCCGTTTTCGTGGCAGACGGGGGAGTTTGGGTATAGTAAAGCCGTAATTCGTATTTACGATAAGATAACCTTCCATGCCTCGATGAGTTTCGGCAGGGAATACGAAGCGTTTGCCGCGCTGGTAGAGGGCAGGCAGACGCAGGCAAGTTTCGTTTGGGGATAGATATATTTCAGATATAATTTTTCCCCCGTTTTCCGGTGTACGAAAAACCTAAGGAGGGGGCGGCGGAAAGAATGGGCGTAAGATCGTTCGGAACGGCGTCTTTCACCGAAGAATCGGCGCTGCCCGATATTTCACAGCGCGCTATCACGTCGAACAGCGCAACGCCGTGCGTTAATAACAGCGTTTTCTTTTCTTCCGTCGTGCGCGGCAGAGGCGTGGAAAACAGCGCGGACAGCACCTTCCAGAATCGGTTTTGCGGGTGCGCGTAGAAAAATCCCTCTTCGCGCGAGGCGACGGAGGGAAAACTGCCTAAAATAAGAACGGTACTGCGCCCGTCGAAAACGGGCGGAATGTTGTGCCGCGCCGTCGCGCTTTTTTCCGTTGCGTGTTTCACGTTTTTCATAGACGCCGTTTGCTTTTATTAAATCCTGAAAAAAACGAAAAAGAGGCGAAGGCGGTTAATCCGTAATAACGGGAATTGTGTTAAGGTAGATGACGTCCGGGCGGTTTGCCGCTTCGCCTTCCGCCAACACGAACGCCTTTTTGTAAACGACGCCGCCCGCTTTTTCCACCAACGCTTCCAGCCCAGCGAGAGAAGCGCCCGTGGAAACCACGTCGTCTACAATGCAGACTTTTTTGCCCTTTATAAGTTCCACGTCGTGCCGCGAAAGATACAACCGCTGTTCCTTACCCGTGGTGATAGAGGAGGCGATAGGCACGTCGATGCCGTCCTGCATGTACAGTTTTTTACTCTTGCGCGCCACGGCGTACAGCGGCATGCCGAGGTTGCGGGCAACGCAGTGGGTGAGTTGCAAACCTTTCGATTCCGCGGTAATCAGCGCTTCGCACTCTCCGATTTTTTTTGCAAGAAGTTCGGCGCATTTTTCCGTTAAAAGCACGTTGCCGTGCAGATTGAAAAAGCAGATTTTAACGCCGCTCGGCAAAGGCAGAATGGGCAAAGAGGCTTTCAACCCGTCGAAATCGAGTTCGTAAACCTCCTGCTTCGCGCATTCGTTCGTTTGATTTTTCATGGGTACGTAATCTCCTGAAAATAAGGCTGAGCGGTACGGGCCGAGAGAAGCGATCGTATCGCCGCGCCTGTCGCCGCTACGCCGTTATTGTATCACTTTTTCTAAAAAAAGTAAATAAAAAGAGCGGGAAAAACATAAAAAAATCGCCGCGCGGTTGACTTTTAAGGCGCGACGGGGTATAATACAGAAGAAGAAAACGTTGCGACGGCTATTTTTCGGCGTTGCGGAGCAAAAGAAGGCGCAGGGAGAGAAAAACGGGTGAGCGAAATTACGGCGATTACGCCGCAGATCAAAGATAAAACGCGGTGCAACGTGTTTATAGACGGACGTTTTTATTGCGGTATCACGCTGGAAGCGGCGATGAAATACCGCCTGAAAGCGGGGCAGGCGGTAAGCGAGGAATTTCTCGATACGATTCAAAGCGAAAGCGAAAAGGGCGCGGCGCTGGATAAGGCGCTGACGCATATTTCGGCGTATTCCAGAACGGAAAAAGAAGTTCGGCGCTTTTTGCGGCAAAAAGGATATCTTTCTTCCGTGGAAGAATACGTGATAGAAAAGATGAAATCGTACGGATTTATCGACGATACGGCGTATGCGAAAGCGTACGCGCTTTCCGCCCTGAAACGTAAGGGAAGAAAACTCATCGGATACGAACTTTGCGCCAAAGGCGTTTCAAAAGAGGATATCGAAGCGGCGCTTAACGAGGTTTACTGCGGCGACGTCGACGATAGCGCAACTTCGGACGGGCTCGTTACGGACGAAAGACGGGCGGCGGAAGCGATAGCGGAAAAATTCATGCGGAGCAAACCGGCGGATCGGAAAACGCTTGCCGCGCTGTACCGACGGTTGATTTCGCGCGGGTTTCCTGCGGATACCGCAAAGGAGATCGCGGAAAAATACCGCGCGGAAATCGCGGAAAACGAAGATTAAAAAAGCGGCACGGCGCATAATAACGGAAACGCATAATAACGGGAATCAATCGCGTATATGGAAACAAATAGACAGAAAAACAATCGGCGGGAAAAAATCGCCGTAAAACATTACCGCCGCATAACTTCTACGCAAAACTATGCGGAGAATATGAAAAAAAACGGCAGAAATCTTATCGTTACGGCAAAGGAACAAACCGCAGGCAAGGGCACGAAAGGTCGCGCGTTTTCCTCGCAGAAAGGGGGCGTGTATCTTTCCGCGCTGTTTTTTTACAACAATCTGCCTGCCGATAAGGCGTTTTTAATTATGGCAAGCACGTGCGCGGCGGTATGCAAAACGCTGGAAGAGGGCGGAATAAAGGCGTGCGTGAAATGGCCGAACGACGTGTTTGCGGGCGGAAAAAAAATTTGCGGCATACTCACGGAAAATACGTTTTCGCAAAACGGAGTGCAATCGGTTTGCGGCATAGGGCTGAACGTGAATAACGTTCTTCCCGCCGAGTTGAACGACTTGGCTACCACGGCGGCTTTGCAGAAAGGGAAAAGACAGAACGTCAAACGATGGCGCGCGCGGCTGATCAGAAGTTTATGCGAAGCGTACGCCGCGCTATCCGCCGCGGGAGATTTTGAACAAGAACGGCGCGAAAAAGTTTACGCCGACGTGTTTGACGAATACCGTTCTCGGCTCGGCTTTATCGGCGAAAACGTAGCGCTGGTTACCGAGGGCGGCAGTTGTATCGCCCGTATTTCGGGCGTTGACGAAACGGGCAGGTTGCTCGTGCTTGTCGGCGGAGAAAAAAAGGCTTTTTCCGCGGGCGAAGTAGTGCGCCTGCGCGTATAAAGGCTGTTTGTAAAATACGGCGCGCACGGCGATGGACGCGCTTGCGAAGGAGAAAAAGCGGTGGAAGAAAAAATATGCGTACTGACGGCGGCGGATATAAAAAACATGCTGCCGCGGCGCATGAAAAATTCGAACAAGGGCGATTACGGCAGAGCGGCGATCGTGGCGGGCGGCGCGAGGTATTCGGGCGCGGCGGTGCTTGCCGCGCAGGGCGCTCTTTCGGGCGGGGCGGGATACACGGCGCTCTGCGTGCCCGAAAAGTTGGTTTTTCCGTTAATGGGAAAATTGCCCGAAGCGCTTTTGCTTCCCCTGTCCCGCGGCAGGGAATGGAAATTTTCCGCAAAGCGTTGCGCGAAAATTTTACCGTATCGGGCAATCGCCGCGGGCATGGGTATGGGCAATACGAAACAAACGGCGAAAGTCGTCGGTTTTTTTCTGCAACGCTATACGGGAAAACTGCTGATCGACGCGGACGGGTTAAACGCGCTTTCCGCTTATTTCGGCGCGACAAACGTAAAACGGGCGTTTTTGCAAAAGAAATGCGAAGTTCTGCTGACGCCGCACCCCGCGGAATTTTCGCATCTTACGGGGCTGCCCTTGCAACAAGTTCTTGAAAACGCGGAAACGGAAGTGCAAAAATACGCCGCGGAAAACGGCGTAACGGTGCTTTTAAAAGGCGCGTCGGGCGCGATGAGTATCATCGGCGACGGCACGCGCGCTTATTATAACGCCACGGGCAACTCGGGGCAGGCGAAAGGCGGCAGCGGAGATACGCTTTCGGGCTTAATCTGTTCGCTTTCGGCAAGTGGCGCAAGCCTGTTCGAAGCGGCGTGCGCGGGCGCGTATCTGGCGGGCAAAGCCGCCGAAATCGCCGTGCAAACCACGGGCGAATATTCGTTGACGGCGTCGAAAGAGGCGGAATATATCGGCGCGGCGTTTTTAACCCTTTGATTTTATCTTTTCAAATCGTTTTTTCCGTTGGTTTTATCGTTCGTTTTTTCCGCGTTTGTTTTTTTCTTTTTTTCGGGCGGAATAGGTAAGGAAAGCGGTTTTACGGCAAGAAGGCGTACGGCAAGCGAAAGCGCAAGCAGAATCAGCGAAAGCGCGCGGTAGTAATACGGAAACGGCGAAAACAGCGAAGTAAAAAGCAGGATTCCCGCGGAGATCAATAGTCCGCGGGAAGTTTTTTTCGTAACGCCGCGCAGTACGAACTTTTTCACTTTCTTTTCTTTTGCCAATTCTTCCGCTTCGCGCGGAAGCGCGCCCGTTTCTTTCGTCCGCGCGAAAATATCTTCCGCCGTAAAAATTTTTACGCCGAACCTCGTTAAAAGCGCGGCGGCGTCCTCTTCCGCGGCGGCGCAGTACAACGCGGCGGAACAATCGGGCGAAAAAGACGAAGCGGCTGCGGCGGAATCGTCCGCGCGGGCGTTTCCGTTCGGGAATACGTTCATCGAGCGGATCAGCGCCTCGCTTTTCTCGCGGGGAAAAGGAGTTGAGGAAAAGGAAAAATACGTTTGCGCCGTGTGAGGCTCGGAAAGGTTTTGCAATTTGTATAAATTGTCGCATACCGTAACGAACGGCGGTTCAGAAGAAGCGGGCGAGCGCAACGCGGGTTCGGCGGCGCCGCCGAACGCTTCGGGATAAGCCGCAGATAAAAAACGCAGCGTGCGGACGGGAGAGGAAAGAGACAGATACAAAAAAAGCGCTTCTTTTTCCTTTTCCGCGCGCAGAGAAAAGAGGTACTTTTCCCGTTTTCTGCCGAGGAACGCGGCAAGCAGGGCGGCGGCGCAGCAGGCGATTGCCAGCGCGAACAGTGCGGAGAGAATCAGCGGAAGGCGCAGATAGCGGAACGCGCATAAAAACAGCAAAAAGCAAAAGGCGAAAGTAAAAAACACGTGCGAAAACGCGGCTGATTTTTTCATATAATTTTTCATAATACGATTTTTGCCCGAAAAGCGGGCGTATAAACTTGAAAAATCCGTAAAAATGCGGTATAATAATAAAAAGCGGCGTAAAAAACACGTTTAAAAAACGTTTTGCGCGGCAAAACGGAAACTACGGCGGAAAGGCGGCTTGCATTTCGATGAAAACGGGTATTTTCGGCGGATCGTTCGATCCGGTGCATACGGAACACGTTGCGTTGGCGCGCGCGGCGGTGCAGACGCTTGCGCTCGATCGGGTGTTCGTGCTGCCCGCCCGTATTCCGCCGCACAAGCGCGGCAGGGCGTTAAGCGCCGACGAACACCGTATCGCCATGCTGAAAACGGCGTTTGAAAGCGTGCCGCAGGCGATTGTCAGCGACTTTGAATTACGGCGGGAAGGAGTGAGTTATTCCTACCTTACCTGCGCGCATTTTGCGGCGCTTTATCCGCAGGATACGCTGTATTTTCTGGTGGGTACGGATATGCTGCGCGACTTTCCCGCCTGGAAAAACCCCGAAGAGATTTTAAAATTCTGCACGCTTGCCGTATGCGACCGCGCGGAGCGGAGCGCGGATTGGGAAAAGAAAGAACAGGCGGCGTTTTTCGCGCGGTTCGGTAAAACGTTTCAACGCATAAATTATACGGCAAAAAGCGTATCGTCCACGCAGGCGCGCGTGCTGGCGGCGGCGGGCGACGACGTTTCGGCGTTGTGCGGCGCGGCTGTGGCGGAGTATATTTCAAAAAACAAACTGTACGAAATACCCGGCGCGCACGCCGCGCTGGCGAACGAAAAGCCGGAACGGCGGGAACATTCCCTGCGCGTGGGCGTAGCCGCGGCGAAAAAAGCGCTTGAATTGCATATCGACGAAAAAGCGGCGGTGACGGCGGCGCTCTTTCACGATTGCGCCAAAAATCTGCCTCTTTCCTCGCCGCTTCTTAAAGGGTTTACGCCGCCGGAAAACGCGCCGTTGCCCGTGCCTGCGCCCGTGTTGCATCAATTTACGGGCGCGTATGTTGCAAACCGCGCTTTCGGCGTTACGGACGCGGATATTTTAAACGCGATTTGCTACCATACCAGCGGCAGAGCGGAGATGAGCCTTCTGGAACAACTCGTTTTTCTTGCCGATATGGTGGAAGACGGCAGAACGTATCCGGGCGCGGCGGAACTGCGCTCGCTGTATTACGCGGAAAAGGGCGGCCTGGATTTTACGATGTTCGAAGCGCTGAAAGAAACGCTGTATCTTTTAAAGCGGAAAGGCGGGGATATCTATCCATTAACGGCGCAGGCTTCGGCATATTTCGAACGGCGCGTTCTGCAAAACGAAACGGACGGTACGGGCAAACGGAAGGCGGGGGCGGACTCGCGCGGATAGAAAAAGAGCGCGGCGTGTATAACGAGTAGGGCTCTGATAAATATTCGAAGCAACAAATAAAAATAAAGCAGGAGAAGTTATGTCGGACGAAAAAGAAGAAAAGAGCGGTAAAGAAGAAAAGAGCAGTAAAGAACTTGCGTTGGCTATCTGCGCGGCGCTTTCCGAAAAGAAAGCGAAGGACGTGGCGGCGGTATACGTGCGCGAAAAATCTTCCGTGTGCGATTATTTCGTGATTGCAAGCGGAACTTCCTCCACGCAGGTGAAGGCGTTGAGCGAATTCGTGGAAGAAAAAACGGAAAAGAATTTTGCGATTTCCCCCGTTCGCGAAGAAGGCGTGCGCGACGGGCGCTGGGCGGTGATCGACTACGGCGACGTTATCGTGCATATCATGCTGGACGAAACGCGCTTGTTTTATCATCTGGAACGCCTTTGGACTGACGGCGACAATCTGATTAAATTCGAAGAATAAAAAGAGCGGATTATTTAAAGCGGAATTCTTTCGGCTCGGTATATTTTGAAGATTCGCGCTTTTTTTTGCGTTCCACGATATAATAAATTTTTTCGGGCGGCTTTTCGGGGGCGCGTTGTTCCCTGGGCGGGGGCGGCGCGGGTTTTTCCCGCGCCGACTTTCTTTTTTGCAGATAAAAGGCGATTGCCCAACGGAAGAGATGTATAATAAAAAAACTCAGCGCAAACAACCCCGCCGCCGCCCAGAAACCCGTAACAAGCGACGAAGTTAAAAGAATTCCGCGCGGCAGGCGCAGAGAATTTAAAAGCGATAGGCGGGAAAGTTGCGAAAACGGCGCGGTCGTTGCGTCGCCCGCGCAAAAAGCGATGATATTCATAACAGAATCATATCGCTTTTTTTTTATCATAATTTGGGAAAAAAAGGAATAACGGGTAAAATTTTGACGCATAATCAAAAACGAAATGGCTGAACTGTTTGTAAAAAAACATGAAAATCGTACGGGCGAAAAAAAGGCGTCGGAAAGCGCGTCGGCCGGCGGCGCGTCTATCGTGCTTTCTCCGGCGGAAGCGGAAGAGTACTGCGTATTCAAGCGGCAAAAGCGCGTGGAAGAGGTGCTCGTCTCGTTAAAAAAGACGGTGCTGGCGCCCGAAAAAGATTTATCGTTCGGCGAGATAAAAAAATGCGCGGAAACGGCGCGCGCTTCCCGTTCGATCGCCGTACGCGTGCCGCCGAATAAGGTGGCGTTCACGCGCAACGCGCTGGCGGGCAGCGGCGTGCTTACCGATTGTCTGGTGGGCGGCAACGGCGAAACCACGGCGCAGGTAAAGCGGTACGAAACCAAGCGCGCCGTACGCGACGGCGCGGGAAGAATAACTTTGATTCTCTCGTCCGCCGCGGTAAAGGCGGGCAGATTCGGCGAGGTGAAAAAGGACGTGAAAAAGGTATGCCGCGCCGCAAAAAAACGCCCCGTCACCGTGGCGCTATACAACGATTTTTCCAAAACGGCGGGTGTGGCGGAATGGAAAAAACTCGCCGCCATTTCCGCCGATTGCGGAGCAAAATATATCTCCGTGCCGTTTTATCGCGGCGCGGCGGAACTCCGCGCGTATTTAAAAGATACCTGTATGATGGAAGTGACGGGCGTAAACAATTCCGCCGATTTTAAATCTCTGGTGGCTTCGGGCGTGGAATGTCTGGGCGTTTCGGGGCTGGAAAATATCCGCGCGGAACTTTTGTACGAAGCGGAAAACTGTTCGTTTGCCGTTCCCGCTTCGCAATCTTCGTTTTTTTCCGCCGCGCCTGTCGCGCCGAACGCGCCCGTTATGCCTGCGGCGCCCGTCGGATCGGCGCCCGTCGCCGCACCTTCCGAAGGCGCGGCGGAAATGAAAGCGGAGGCGACGGATACGCCCATGCGTACGGTGCGCGAACCGCTGAAAGGTTAAAAAGCGTAAACAGACGAAAGGTTACGGGAAAAAAGAGTAAATATGCGCGGCGCGCATATTTTTTTTTGCGCGGCATATAAATAAAAAAGGTATGGAACAAGCGGAAAAAAGAAAAAAGCATAGAATAAGCGTTACGTTGTGTATCGCGTTGGCGGCGATAGAAATCGCGGCGTTTTATCTGTGTGCGAAAAGCATGGTTTCTCCCGCGGCGGCGATGCAGGCGGCGGGCATGAAAATCGTGCTGGACGCGGGGCACGGTGGCATCGACGGCGGCGTAACGGGCAGAACTTCGGGCGTGAAAGAAAGCGATTTAAACCTGGAAATTACCTATCTTACCGCGGAAAAATTCCGCGAGGCGGGCTTCGAAGCGGCGCTGACGAGAAAGACGGACGAGGGCTTGTACGGCGCGGCGACGACCGGCTTCAAAAAGCGGGATATGAAAAAACGTAAAGAAATCATCGAAGAAGAGCGCCCCGCGGCGGTAATTTCCGTACATCAGAATTTTTATCCCTCGTCGTTTTCGCGCGGCGGTCAGGTGTTTTATTTAAAAGGCAGCGAAGAGGGCGCGGTGCTTGCCGAACATCTGCAAATCGCGTTCAACGCCTTATACGGCGGAAAAGGCGTAAAAAAACGAACCAAAGCCACGGGCGATTTTTTCATGCTTTCCTGTTCGGCTTACCCCTCCGCATTGGTGGAATGCGGGTTTTTATCCAATCCCAAAGACGAGGCGCTTTTATTAACCGACGATTTCAAGCGCGCCGTGGCGGACGCCATAGTACAGGGCACGATCGCGTATCTTTCTTCCGTTTCGGCGTAACCGCTTCGGAATTTCTGATTGATAAACGCATATACAAACAACTTACGCCCGCCGTAAAGCAACGGCGGGCGTAAGTTGTTTTGCACGAAAAAGAACCGAAAACCGTTCCGAAATCGAACGAGAAAAAAAAGCGGCGGGAAAATACTTGTATTTCCGTGAAAAATATGTTATAATTAACGTTGTATAAAAGTTGTATAAAACAAAACGGGAAAAACGCGCGCGATTACGTTACGGAAACAGAAACGGAAAGGCAGTAAGAATATAAGACGGACAGGCAGTAAGAAAGCATGAAAAAAGAAGAGGCTTTACAAATTCACCCCGTGGCGCTGGCTTTTTTGGGCGACGCGGTGTATTCGCTGTACGTGCGCGAGCAACTGATAAAAAACGGCGAGGACAAGCCTGCGATTTATCAGAAAGCGGCGGCGCGCGCGGTATCGGCGCGCGGGCAGAACGAACTTCTGCAAAAAACGGAACGCCTGTTTACGGAAGAAGAGGCGGATATTTTCCGCCGCGCGCGCAACGCCAGAAAAGGCAGCAAATCAAGAAGCGCCTCCGTGGCGGAATACAACCGTTCCACGGGCATAGAAGCGGTGATCGGGTATCTGTATCTTACGAATCGATACGACAGGATAGAACAATTGCTCGGCTATGTTGCCGTAGAACCTGAAAAAGAGCGCGAAATTCTCGCGGAGTGCAAGGAGTTGAAGCCGTGAAAACCGAAGGAAGAAACGCCGTGCTGGAACTGATACGTTCCGGCAGGAATATCGATAAAATTTTAATGGAAAAGGGCGGCAAAGGCTCGCTTTCCGTCATTTTCGCCGAGGCGAGGAAACAGGGCGTTCGCGTGCAGTACGCGGAAAAAGCCGCGCTGGATAAAGAGAGCGAAAGCGGCAGGCATCAGGGCGTAATCGCCTTTTCCACCGATTACGAATATTACGAAGTGGAAGATATTATCGCCGCGGGAAGCGGCGAAGACAACGGCGGCTTCGTAATTTTGTGCGACGGCGTGGAGGACGTGCACAATTTAGGCAGCATATTGCGCGTGGCGGAATGCGCGGGCGCAAACGGCGTGGTGATAACGAAGGCGGGTTGCGCGCCCGTAAACGAAAGCGTTATCCGCATTTCCGCGGGCGCGGCGGAGCATATGAAAGTGGCGCGTATAGCCAACCTGCGCACGGCGATAGACCAACTGAAAAAAAACGGCTACTGGGTGTATGCGCTGGAAGCGGGCGAGGAAGATATCTATTCGCAGGATTTTACGGGCAACGTAGCCCTCGTGATCGGCGGGGAGGACTGCGGAGTGAGAAAAATCACGCGGTCGCTCTGCGATAAAACGGTATCGTTGCCGCTGAAAGGCAGGGTGAATTCGCTGAACGCCTCCGTGGCGCTCGGCGTTGCGGCGTACGAAGTGCTGCGCCAGAGAAGATAACCGCGCGGAACAAAAGGCATATACAGTGAAAAAAGCAGATACGGCGAAAAAAGGAGAGAAAAGCGTGCCGAAAGGAGAAATTACCGACGATATGCTGGCGAAAGCGGCGCAACGGGGCGACAAGGCGGCGGAAGAAGAACTTCTGCACCGCTATGCCAATCTTGTGCGCGCGGCGGCGCGGCGGTATTTTTTGCAAGGCGGCGAAACGGAAGATTTAATTCAGGAAGGAATGATAGGGTTATATAGCGCAATCCGCGATTACAAAGCGGAAAAAAACTGCTCGTTCGCTTCGTTCGCCTGCGTGTGCGTTTCGCACCGCATTTTAGACGCGGTGCGTTCTTCGGCAAAAAAGCGCAATCTTCCCCTGAACACTTCCGTGCCCCTGCTTGCCGCAGAGGGCGTGGCGGCAACGGACGATCCGTTGGACAGAATGATCCGTCTGGAAAACAACCGCGAATTCATAGTAAAAATGACGGGCGTGCTTTCCGATTTGGAATACCGCGTAACTACCATGTACGTAGACGGCTTTTCCGTTTCGGAAATCTGCGAGGCGACGGGCAAGACGGTCAAGAGCGTGGATAACGCCCTGCAACGCAGCAAGAAGAAACTTACGCAGTCTTTCGGCAGATAAAAAACGGAAAAGGGGAGTAAGAATGTTTCGCTATCTTGAAGATTGGTATAAAAAAAAGGCGTATCACATAACGGCGATCGTTGCAAGCGCCCTGCTGGCGTTTTTCGGCATGGCGGGCATAGTGCAGGCAAACCGCGCGACGTGCACGGTTACGGCGCGTTTCGAAGACCTTGCGCAGGATAAAAACGCGTACCCCTTGTACAACGTATCGTATACTTACCGCTTTGAATTTCCGGAAAGTTGGGGGATTAAAATCGACGATCCGCAGGAAAAATACGACGTGAGAGTAAAAACCGTTTTTTATAGCGGCGGAAAGGCGGAAAAAACGGTAAAGACGACAAACGCGCACTACGTGAATCTGTACGAGAGCGATTGCGGTGGAAAAACGTTCGATTCCGCAACGGCGGAAGTAACGGGGTGCACGTTGAACTTCCGGACGGGGTTGCCTATGTACGCGTTGATCGTCGTCGCGCTCTTTTTCGGCGGGCCGTCCGTAGCGCGGCTTGTACAGATCGGGCGGGAAGAAAACGGCGGAATAAAACGTTGAAATAACGGGCGGAAAAAGAGAAACGAGCGACGGAAGGCGGCGAAAACAGCCGCGCGCAAAGGAGGCAAAAGCAGATACTATGGCATATCAGGCGTTATACAGAACGTTCCGGCCGAAAACGCTTAACGACGTGGTGCGGCAGGAACATATCGTCGCCATATTGAAACACCAGATTCAGACGGGAAAAATCGGGCACGCGTACCTGTTCTGCGGTCCTCGCGGAACGGGCAAGACGAGTATCGCCAAGATTTTCGCTTCCGCGATCAACTGTCTTTCACCGGTAGACGGTTCGGCGTGCGGAAAGTGCGCCGCGTGCCGCGCGCTCAGCGAAAAGGGAAATCTGGATATCACGGAAATCGACGCGGCTTCGAACAACGGCGTGGACGAAATGCGCGATCTGCGCGAAAAGGTGCAGTATCCCCCAGTGGCGGGCAGGTACAAAGTGTATATCGTAGACGAAGTGCATATGCTTTCGGCGGGGGCGTTCAACGCGCTTTTAAAAACGCTGGAAGAGCCGCCCGCGCACGCGGTGTTTATTTTAGCCACCACCGAGGCGCAGAAAATTCCCGCCACCATTTTGTCAAGGTGTATGCGTTTCGATTTTAAACTTATTCCGCAAAAAGATCTGGAAGACAGGCTGAAATACGTATTGAAATCGATTGGAAAGGAATACGAGGACGAGGCGGTATCCGCGCTTGCCCGCGCGGGGGCGGGGAGCGTTCGCGATATGCTTTCGCTTGCCGATCCGTGCGTTTCGTACGCGCAGGGAAAACTCACTTACGCCGACGTTACCGCGGTGCTGGGCGGCGCGGACTTTACCGCTACGGCGCGGCTTTGCACGGCGATGTTGCAAGGCGACGGCGGCAAGGCGATAGAAGAGACGGAAAACGTGCTTGCCGAAGGGAAAAGCGTGGCGCTGTTAATTAAGGATATCTTGCAGTTTTTGAACGGTTGCGCGGTAGCGAAAACCTGCGCGCACGGGGAAAAAATCCTGCTTTTATCCCAAGATCGCTACGCTTTGGTGCAAGCCGCGGCGAAAGAGACCGATAACCGCGTTTTAGTGCGCGCGATGGAAATTTTTGCCGCCGCCGAAAGCGATTGCAGGTACGCGTCCACGCCGAAAATCACCTTGGAAACCGCCGTATTAAAAGCCTCGGCGGCGCGTGAAGATACCGATATTTCCGCTTTGATTTTGCGGATAGAGGCGCTGGAAAAGGCGCTTGAAAGCGGCGGCATTCCGCCTGTAAACGCACCCGCAGCCGCCGTTCAACCGAGCGGTATTTCCGCCGCCGCAAAAAACGGCGCGGAGACGGAAAAGCGCGCGGAACAAAAGAGAAAGGACGAGGCGGGGGAATTTCCTACGGAAGCGCCGCCCGACGAAGAAGAAACGGGCGGGAATATCTATTTCGACGCCGACTATCCGCGTTCGGAACGCGGGAATAACGGGCAGGCGCAACCGCCGCAGTCCGCGCCGACTGCGCCAAAAACCGTTGATCATGCGGAGCGTATGAATACGTCGCAGACGGCGGGCGTAGGCGCGGCAAGCGTTCCGGCAGACGCGAAAGTTACGTTCGGCAGATTTTTACGCGCGTTGCGCGCGAACAGCAACGGCGTGCTGTTTACCATCTGCATGGATATGGAAAGCGCGTTTGAAAACGGCACTTTCGTTTTATACACAACGAAAGAAACGCTTTTGAAAACGTTGAAGCGGGAAACGAATTATCCCGTGGTGCAAAACGCGCTGGCGCAAATCGGAATCACCGATTTCGAGATCCGTTTAAAAGACAGGGAAAAGGACGAAACAAAACGGGCGATCGACGAGATTAAAGAAAGATTTTCCGACGTGAAAATCGAAGTAAAACCGTGATATTTCCGCAAGGACAAAAAGCGGACGTAAATAAATAAAAACATAACAAAGAGGTTGAAAGAATAGAATATGGCAGCGGGATTTAACGGCGGCAACATGCAGAATCTGATGAAACAGGCGCAGAAAATGCAGGAGGAAATGCAAAAGACCTCCGAACTTTTAGACGATTGGGAGATTGTGGGCACCAGCGCGGGCGAAGCCGTGGTGGTGTATATGAACGCGAAAAAAATCATCAACGGCATCGAACTGGACGAAAGCGTGGTAGACCCTGCCGACGTGGAAATGCTGGAAGATCTGATTATGGCGGCGATCAACGACGGTTATTCCAAGGCGGATAAGGTTTACGAAGAAAAAATGGGTAAATTCGGCGGCATGGGCGGCTTGGGAGGCATGTTGTAATGGACGTGTTTATCGAGCCGATCGGCAGGCTGATCAACGAATTTTCTCATCTGCCGGGCGTGGGGAAAAAAACGGCGCAACGCTACGCTTATAAAGTGGTGGATATGAGCGAGGCGGAGGCGAACGCCTTTGCCGAAGCGATTTTAAACGTGAAAAAAAAGGTGCGGTATTGTAAAATATGCGGCAATTTCACCGAAAACGACGTATGCGAAATCTGCAAGCGCCGCGATCCTTCCGTCATCTGCGTGGTAAAAGAGCCGCGCGACGCCTCGGCGATAGAAAAACTGCACGAATTCAAAGGCGTATACCACGTATTGCACGGCGTTATCGACCCGATGGAAGGCGTGGGACCGAACGATATCCGTATCCGCGAATTGCTCGCAAGGTTACAGCAGGGCAACGTGAAAGAGGTGATCATCGCCACCAATCCCGACGTATCGGGCGACGCTACGGCAATGTATCTGGCGCGGCTGATCAATCCGCTCGGCGTAAAGGTCACGCGGCTCGCGCACGGAATTCCCGTCGGTTCCGAAATAGAATTCACCGACGACGTTACCTTGTCCCGCGCTTTTGCGGAACGCAACGCCATATAAAAACGTGTCAAATAAGGGAAAACGAAGTAAATACGGCGAACGGGGGCGTAGAAAATAAGCGAACGCCCGCGCGGAAACAGTAGAAAAATTAAAAAAATAAAAGGTAAAAAAGGAGAGTTTAATGAGAGTATCTGTACTCGGTTGCGGGCGTTGGGGATCGTTTATCGCCTGGTATCTTACCACGCACGGACACGAAGTATGTCTGTGGGGACCGGCGGACGGCGAAGCGTACCGCGTGCTTGCGGAAACGGGTAAAAACGAATACGTCAGCCTTGAAAAGAGCATTCTGCTTACGTCGGATTTAAAAACGGCGCTGGATTTTGCCGATACGTCGGTGATTTCCATTCCCTCGCAGGCGCTTCGCGGCTTCATGCAGAAAATCAAGGCGGAAAACGCCTTGGAAAGAACGTTCGTGCTGTGTATGAAAGGGATAGAATCCGCCACGGGCGACAGACTTTCGCAAGTGCTGATACAAACGGGCGTGAATCGGGAAAATATCGCCGTGTGGGTGGGGCCCGGTCATATTCAGGCGTTTACGCAGGGCATTCCAAACTGCATGGTGATCGATTCGTATTCCGAAGAATTAAAGCGGCGCTTATGCGCGGAATTCGGCTCGTCGCTCATTCGGTTTTACCTGGGCGAAGACATGATCGGCACGGAAGTCGGCGCGGCGGCGAAAAACGTAATGGGCATCGTTGCGGGTATGCTGGACGGGTGCGGTTACACCGCGCTGAAAGGAGCGCTTATGGCGCGCGGCGCGCGCGAGGTGTCGCGGCTCATCAAGGCGATGGGCGGCAACGAACTTTCCGCATACGGCTTAGCGCACCTCGGCGATTACGAGGCCACGTTGTTTTCGCCCTATTCGCATAACCGCGCGTACGGCGAAGCGCTGATGACGGGGCGATTGTTCGAAAAACTCGCCGAGGGCGTGCCCACGGCGTGCGCTCTTCGAAAACTTGCCGGAACGTACGGCGTAGATCTTCCCATTACAAACGCCGTATACGAAATCTGCTACGAAAGGAAAGAGGGCGAATCGGGCAGAGAAAAAGGTCTGAAACTGCTGGAACGGCTTTTTTCGCGCGATACGAAGAGCGAATTTTACGCGTAAATACAAACGGAAAACATACAATAAAAAAAATCCGGCTTTTCTTTCGTGAAAGCCGGACTTTTTACGCGATTTTCCGCGTTGTTATACGCGTTTTTTTAAGGCGTGGTAGGGGACGGAAATCACAATGAGCGCAAGCGCGGCGATCGCCGAAACGACGGAGCAGGTGGAAACGGCAAGAGTCATTCCCGCAAACTGCGCGCCGCCCTCTTTTTTTAAAAACGCCACGGCGGCTTTGGGCAGAATATACAGAGCGATAAAGGGCAGCCAGCCTAAGATAACGGGCAATTTCAGTTTTACCGTGGGGTTATCGGCGGCGATTTTGAACGGCATTTTAATCACCACCCACGCCCAGGTGAAGAAGGTGAATAATATCACTCCCGCCACGATTTTCATTGCAAGTTGAATTTTCTGCATTACTTCGGGGGAGAGCGTTTCGTTTACCTTTTCTTTAATCAGCGTTTTCAATTCGTCCGTGCTTGACGTACCGCTTTCTCCCTCGCTCTCCGCCGTTGCGAAGAAAGAGACGGGAACGACGCGCGTTTGCGGCGCGGACGCCGTTTCTTCGCCCGCGGGGGCTTTTTCGCTTTCGCCCAGACTTTCTTTCAGCGCCTTTACTAAAAGATCGGCGGTAAAGGAATCGAGGTCGATATTGCCTTCTTCGTCGGCGACGTTTTTCAGGGCGTTTTCTATTTCCTTACGGCAGTTTTCTTTATCCGCTTCGGAAAGGGGCGCGCCGTCCGTTTCAACGGAATAAATGTTTTCCATCGCCGTCATCGCGGTATCGGTAACGCTTGTTACGGTGGCGTTATCCGCCGTAAGCGCGTCGGCTACGGCATTCAATTGTTCTTCGGCGTTTTGTTCGTCTTTTAATTGTACGCCTTCGCCCAACGCTTCCTTCACCGCCGTTTTCGCCGCGACGCGCACGGCGGCGCGGACTATGCTTTTCGTGGACAGGGAAAGTTCGTTTACAAGGCTTTCTATATTGGAATCGATTATGTCGTTGATGAGTTCGCCGCCTTCTTTTACGAACGAAGAGAGAAATGTATCCGTTTCCAGCCTGACGGCAAACGTAACGGTAACGCCTTCTTTGGAAAGTTCGGCTACTATTTCGTTTGCGGCTTCGTCGTCGCTGTCTAAAAGTTGTTTTACCTGTTCTTCGTTTAACGTATAGCCGAGTTTCACGTTCCACAGGGGAAACAGAAAATACGCAATTACGGAACAAGCGCATACGGCGGCGATAATCAGATTAAAAACGAACGCCGCGCCTTTATTTACCTTATAATGCCTGCTCATATGTATTTTATCTCCTTGCGTTGAATTTTTGCGCAGAGTCGCGCGTTGCGACGCAAAACGTCTTTGTGAAGTAATATGTCTGACGAAGTATTCTATATTATAGTATATTAGGAAAAAAATAGAAAGTCAAGCGTTTGAACAAAATCGTTTGCCGCCGTAAAAAACGCGAGTGGGGGGAAAACGCGCGCGAAGCGCGAAAAAACGCGGGAAAAACGTTGCGGAAGCGTCGAAGAGAAAAGAAAACCCGGCAGGCGCATAATTTTTTTTAAAATCTTCAAATTAGATGTATGGAGAACAGGGGAAAAGCGTATGGAAAACAGAGGTAAAGTGCGTATAAAGCGCGGCGCGCGGCTGCCCGACGACAGGGAAAACGCCTTTGCCGCGCCGAATGTAAACGAGGGGAAATAAAAGAAAAACGCCGCGCCGCACGCTCCGTCGGGGGCACGGGAGGCTTTGACGAGGCAGAAAATGACGGGAAAAAACAGGGAAAACTATAATAAAAATTACGTGGCGTACGTCAATTCGTTCGCGCCGAAAACCCACCATTTCAAGAACTGTCTGCGCGCTTTTCTGGTGGGAGGATTTATCTGTTGCATCGGGCAGTTTCTCCGCTTTATTTTAGAAATCGCGTTTCACCTTTCGGGCGACGAACTTGCGGGGACGGTAAGCGTACTGCTTATTTTTCTGGGCACGCTGTTAACGGGGCTGGGCGTTTACGACAGGATTGGCAGAAACGCGGGCGCGGGATCGATCGTGCCGATTACGGGGTTTGCCAACAGCGTTTGTTCGCCCGCAATCGAATTTAAAACGGAAGGCTGGATTTACGGCACGGCGGCGAAGATGTTCGTCGTGGCGGGCCCGATCATCGTGTTCGGCGTGCTGGCGGGCACGGCGGTGGGACTCATCTACCTGCTTCTGCCCTGACGAAAGCGCGCGGAAAGCGGCGAGGGAAAAAGCGGCGAAAACGATAAACGGAGAAGAACGGGTATGAACAAAACGAAATCGCAGACGATATATTTTCCTTCCGCGCCCCGCGTTGCGGCGACGGCGAGCGTGGCGGGGCCGAAGGAATGCGCGGGAATCGTGGGAAAGTACGTGGATCTGGCGTTGGACGACGATATGTTCGGCGAGGAGACGTACGAAAAAGCGGAATGCAAGATGTTTCGCTACGTAGTGGAAAAGGCGCTGGAAAACGGGAACTTACAGGAAAAAGATCTTGATTTGCTTGTTTCCGGCGATCTGCTCAATCAGATTATATCCGCTTCGTTTGCGGCGCGTGATTACCCCGTGCCGTTTTTAGGCGTTTACGGCGCGTGTTCCACCATGGCGGAAAGCCTGATTATCGCGGCGACGATGATTCAGGCGGGACATGCGGATAACGCGGTGGCGGCGACGGGAAGTCATTTTTCTTCCGCCGAACGGCAGTACCGATATCCGCTGGAACTGGGCACGACGCGTCCGCCGCAGGCGCAATGGACGGTGACGGGCGCGGGCGCGACGCTGCTTTGCAAAGCGGAGAACACGAAAAGCCGCGTCTGCGTCTCTTCCGCAACCCTGGGGAAAGTGGTGGATTACGGCATTACCGACGTCAACAATATGGGCGCGGCGATGGCGCCCGCCGCATGCGATACCATTCTTGCGCACTTCCGCGATACGGGGCGCGATCCGTCGTATTACGATCTGGTGGTGACGGGCGATCTGGGCGCGCTGGGCAGCCGTATATTGAAAGATCTGACCTGGGAAAAGGGCATAGACCTGCACGAAAATCACGTGGATTGCGGCGAAATTATATATAAAGTGATAGAGGACGAATTTCAGGGCGGCAGCGGAGCGGGGTGCAGCGCCGTGGTTTTAAATTCGTATCTTATGGACAAACTGAAAAAGCGGGAGTTTTCCCGCATTCTGTTCGCCGCCACGGGCGCGCTTTTATCCACGGTTTCCAGCGGACAGGGCGAGAGTATTCCCTGTATCTGTCACGCCGTGGAAATCGAAGTGTTGTAAAGAAAAAACGGCGCGAGGGAAAAGCGAAAAATCGCGGCGCGTAAAAAGGGAAAAACGAAAGGGCAAAAAGACGGGCGGAGTAAAAAATAAGGGGAACGGGCGGTTGGCTATGTACGAAGAATATCTGCAGATTTTATTTATGTTTTTCAAAGCGTTCGTCGTGGGCGGTCTGATATGCGCGATTGCGCAGGTAATCATAAACATTACCGATTGGACGGCGGGTAAAATTTTAGTGTACTTTATGCTGGCGGGCATCGCGTTGCAAGGGCTGGGGTTGTATCAGTATCTGGTGGATTTTGCCGGCGCGGGCGCCACCGTGCCTATCTGCGGATTCGGCTATCTGTTGGCAAACGGCGCGATGCGGGGCGCGGAAAAAGGCTTGTTCGGCGCGTTTACCGGCGCGCTTTCCGCCGCCGCCGCAGGCGTTTCCGCCGCCGTGATTTTTTCCTGTATCATGGCGGTGATTTTCAAATCGAAGAGCAAAAAGAATTAAACGTTGCGCAAAGAGAACGGAACAATGCGATTCCGGAACGGGAAAGCCGACGGCGCGGAAATAAAAAAACGGAGGGAAACGGCGAAAGATGGCGGAAAGAATGCGCGGCGCGTATAAGAGATCGCTTTGCGTTTTTATCTGCGCGGCTACGATTTGCACGCACTGCTTTTTTACCCGTTCCTGCACAAGGACGGCGGACGAGCCGGAAGGAAAGATGACGTTTGCGCTTTCGCGCGAAGAAATCGAACTTACCGTAGGAGAAGAATGCGTGCTGTACTTAATCAAAACTCCCGCGGACGGTAAAAAAACGCCCGTATCGTGGAAGACGAACGATTTGAAAATCGCGGAAGTGAACGGCGGAAGAATCCGCGCGAAAGCAGCGGGAGAAACGTTTGTAAGCGCGCAGACCAGGGAATATACGCTTTCGTGCAAAGTAACGGTGAAGATGAAAAACGCGGGCGAAAACGGCGGAAAAACGCCGTAAAAAAATCAATCTTGTGCAAAGTGTATAAACAACGGGGGGAAATTTGTAGTTTTTTTCTATTGTGTTTTTTTGTAAAAGGTGGTAAAATAATAGCATAAGATCAAAACAGCATAAGATCAGAAGAATTCAAATTCGGAGGAAAATTTGATGTCAGGGCTTTTGTTAAAAGGAATCAACAAGGTATATCCTTCCGGCGTTCAGGCGGTGTTCAATTTCTGTCTGGATATCAGAGATAAGGAATTCATCGTTCTCGTAGGTCCGTCCGGTTGCGGTAAATCCACCACGCTTCGTATGATCGCCGGTCTGGAAGAAATTTCTTCGGGCGAACTGTATATCGACGGCAAACTCGTAAACGACGTTGTGCCTAAGGACAGAGATATCGCCATGGTTTTCCAGAACTATGCGCTTTATCCGCATATGTCCGTGTACGATAACATGGCGTTCGGCCTGAAACTGCGTAAAGTGCCGAAGGAAATCATCGATCAGAAGGTAAAAGCAGCGGCGGAAATCCTCGGTATTACCGATTATCTTTCCCGTAAGCCCAAAGCGCTTTCCGGCGGTCAGCGGCAACGCGTTGCGCTCGGCCGTACCATCGTGCGCGAACCCAAAGTGTTCCTTCTCGACGAACCGCTCTCCAACCTCGACGCGAAACTCCGCGCTTCGATGAGAACGGAAATTTCCAAACTTCACGCCCGCCTTGCCACTACGTTTATTTACGTTACGCACGATCAGATCGAGGCTATGACGATGGGTACCCGTATCGTGGTTATGAAAGACGGCTTTATGCAGCAGGTGGATACGCCGCAGAATCTGTACGATTATCCTATCAATCTGTTCGTCGCGGGCTTTATCGGCACGCCGCAGATGAACTTTTTCAAGGGCGCGAAACTCGTTTCCGAAGGCAAGGGAAAGGCGCGTAAAGTATACGTAAGTTTCATCGGCAACAACAAGATACTGCTTCCCGGCAGCGTTGTGGCGCGCATTAAGAATATCGACGAATACCTCGATACGGATAAAGAAATTACGCTGGGTGTTCGCCCCGAAGATATCCATCAGGATCAGGCGTTTATTTCCACTTCGCCCGACACCGTGGTGAAAGCGCGTATCGAAGTTATCGAAAAACTCGGCGCGGAAACGCAGATTTATTGCGAACTCGATCACGAATCCAAAGAGAGTTCCGTTATCGATAACTCCACGCAGATGATCGCCAAGATTTCTTCGCGTGCGGTGATTTCGCTCAAAGACATTATCGACCTCGCGTTTGACGCGCACCATATCCATTTGTTCGACGGCTATACCGAAGCCACGATTCTTGATAGAGACGAGGGCTACGAAGTGATTCCCGAAAATGCGGAAGGATCGGCGTTCGTGCCGCCTACGCCTCAGGAAATGCGCGCTCAGATCGACAGCGCCCGTATCGTAACCAAGGAAATGAAGGCGCAGATGAAAAAAGATCAGAGAATGGCGAAACGCGCGGAAGCGGTGGCGCAGAAAGCCGCGGCGGAACAGGCGCAGAAAACTTCCGCAGAAGAAACAACGGAAGAAGTCGCGGAGGAAAAGACCGACGACGATAAGAAAGACGCCGAATAACGCGTTTTTCACCGTTTTTCCCGCACCGCAGAAAAAGCCTTTGGTTCTTTTGCGGCGTACATAAAAACGGTACTCCTTTCATTTGTTCATTTTTAACCTCCTTATATTTTATTTTGGAAAAGCCGACGGTGTCATCCGCCGGCTTTTTCAACGCGTTTTGTCGTTGGTTCGTTCGTTGTATCAAAGGTTCCGGGAATTGCGACGTATCTTATTGCGGCGTATTTTTAAAATTTATACAATTCATTCGATTTTGTATAAATTTTTACAAGCATAGTTTCGGGCTATTGACATTTCTATATTTTTTTGCTACAATATCTATAACGAAAAGGCGACGCTTCGGGTTTCCGTGAAAAGTGCGATACTTTGTAAAAAGCGGAAAAAAAATAACCGTAGCGGCGTTTGATCGGCGGCGGAAGCGGCAGTTTATAGCGCTTCCCCAAGTAATAAAAAGGAGATGATTTAAACAATGAAGAAAAAATGGTTGGCTTTGTGCGCCGCGCTTACCGTGGCGGGTTCCGTATGTTCGTTCGGCGGGTGTTCGAAAGCGGCGGAAAACACAAGAATGACGGTGGATATCAATCCTTCCGTGGAACTGATGGTGGACGCCGATAACAAAGTGGTTTCCGTAACGGCGCTGAACGACGACGCGGCGGTGATTTTACAGGGCACGGCGTTTGTGGGAAAAACTTCGGACGAAGCGGTGCAGGCGGTGGTGCAGGTTGCCACGGAAACGGGTTACATAGCCAAAGGCGAAATTTCCGCGGACGAGAACAAGGTGGAAATTACCGTTTCGGGCGATACGAAATGGGCGAAAGATCTGTATAAAGACGCCGAAAAGAAGGTAAACGAATTTTTCAAGGAAAGCGGCATAACGGGCACGGTAGAACGCGCGGAGGCGTTGAAAACCGACGCGTTGAAAGAACTTGCCAAGAACAATTCCGTGTACGGCGAAGAAGAGATCGACGCGATGAACGACGAGCAACTTTTAAAGGTGATCGCCATAGGCAGAATAGAAACGGCGCAACTTATTTCGGAAGATATGCGCGAAGCGTATTTTGCGGCGAAAGAACACGAAATTTCCCTTGCAACGAGTACCGCAGCAAAAGACGTAGTCATGGCGATGAACGATACGTATAAAGTTCTGTACGCGGGTTTTTCCACGGCGCTTAACGTGTATTCTCAAACAATCGAAGCGTTGGACAATATGCGTTATAATCTGTTGGTTTCGCCCGATTCTTCGTATCAGCAACTACTTGCGCAGATGCGCGAAAAGAAAGCGGAAATTTTAAAGCAGAGAAGAATAGTGATCAAGGCGCAGGCGGGCGATTCTTCCGTAACGGTGGAAGCGGCGACGGGCGACCTTACTGCTCTGGAACAGGCGTACGACGCATTGGTGCAACAGTTGGAAAACGCCGGGAACGCGGCGAACGAAACGTTGGAAAGCCTGATTACGGCGATGAAAAACGGCGAAAAAGCCCTGAAAGATTTTCAAGCGCAGTTGCCCGCCGAGATAACCGAACAACTCAACGCCAAAGCAAGCGAAATCGACGCCGCCGCGAACGAGGCGAAAAACGGCTTCTTCGCGACTTTCGAAGCGGCGCATAAAGAGGATATCGAAAAAGCAAACGCCGCGTTGGAAGCGGCGAAACAGAAGTTGATCGCCTCCGTCAACGAGGCGTAAACCCGTAAGAAAAATACGCCGTTGATAAAACCGCCCGACGAAACGGTAATTTTGTCGGGCGGTTTTTAAAGAGCCTTGCGCTTTATTGCAGACGTTCGTTCATCGGCAGCACAAAATCCGCCGCTTATCTTTTCACGAGTTTGCCGTTCTGTTCTCGCCGCGGGCGACGCGGCAGGGAAAGATAACGGGAAATTTCAGAAGAAAAACATAATTTTCCACGCCGCCACCGCGTTTTTTTATTGACATTAAAATCGTGATACTGTATAATACTCTTATATGCGGTTTTATACATATACTCATATATAAAATCATATACAGGCGGCAGATCCGGAAAAATCCGGAGAATTTTTCGGCGACAACGCAAAAAAAATCTGCCGCCGTTTCGTCGCGTTACGAATGTGCGGAAAAAAAGCAACGAAAAAAAGCCGCGCTTCGATATTTATTTTATTGCTAAGGAGGCTGACAAATGGCGCATTTAAGCGAGGCGTCCGTCAAGAAAATCAACGAGATTTGCGACAGATACGCCCAAGAGAGAACGCCGCTGATGATGATTCTCAGCGACATTCAGAAAGAGTACGGGTACATTCCTCTGGAAGTACAGGAACTCGTATCCGAGCGGACGGGTATTTCCGTTGCCGAAATTTACGGCGTGGTAACGTTTTATTCGTTCTTTTCGCTCAACCCGAAAGGGAAGTACGTTATCGGCTGTTGCTTAGGCACGGCTTGCTACGTAAAGGGCGCGCAGCAGGTCATCGATAAATTTTCCGAAATTTTAGGCATAAAACCGGGCGAAACCACGAAAGACGGCTTGTTTACGCTGGACGCATTGCGCTGTATCGGCGCCTGCGGTATCGCTCCCGCCGTTTCCATCAACGGAAAGGTTTACCCTAAAATGTCGGTGAACGCCGTTCCCGCCGTAATCGAAGAATATAAAAACGCGGAGGCAAACATATGATTAAAACGTTTGAAGAACTTCAAAAAACCTCCGATTCCTGTTCGGCGTGCTTAAACGCCAAATTTTCGGGGGCGGACGGGAAACGCCACGTAGTGCTTTGCGGCGGTACGGGTTGCCTTTCTTCTCACTCGCACGAAATCAAAGAGGAATTCGAAAAGCAGGTGGCGCAAAAGGGTTTGCAGGACAAAGTCACCGTAAATCAGGTGGGTTGTTTCGGCTTCTGCTCGCAGGGACCTTTCGTTAAGATTTACCCCGAAGACACGTTGTATCGCATGGTGAAAATCGAGGACGTGACGGAGATTGTGGATACAGATCTGATCGGCGGCGATATCGTGGAGCGCCTGCTTTACGTAGACCCCGCCACGAAAGAGAAAGTTTCCAAACAGGACGAGATCAACTTCTATAAAAAACAGAAGCGCGTGGCGCTGCACGCCTGCGGCAGTATCGACCCCGAAAACTTTAACGAGGCGATCGGCGCGGGCGCGTTCAAAGGGCTTGCCAAAGCGCTGAAAATGCCCCGTCAGGAAGTGATTAACGAGGTGCTTGCCTCGGGTCTTCGCGGCAGAGGCGGCGGCGGCTTCCCCACGGGCAGAAAGTGGCAGTTTGCCTACAATCAGCCGGAAGGGGAAAAATACGTGGTGTGCAACGGCGACGAGGGCGACCCCGGCGCGTTTATGGATCGTTCCATATTAGAGGGCAATCCGCTTGCCGTAATCGAAGGCATGATGATCGCGGGGTACGCCATCGGCGCGCAGAACGGCTATTTCTACGTACGCGCCGAATACCCCATTGCCGTGAACCGCTTGAAAATCGCCATTAAGGAGGCGGAAGAAGCGGGGCTTATCGGCGATAATATTTTAGGCACGGATTTTTCGTTCCGCGTGCATATCCGTTTAGGCGCGGGCGCGTTCGTCTGCGGCGAAGAAACGGCGCTTTTAAATTCCATCGAAGGGCAGCGCGGTATGCCGCGTCCCCGTCCGCCGTTCCCCGCGGTGAAAGGATTGTGGCAGAAACCTTCCATTATAAACAACGTGGAAACGCTTGCCTGCGTGCCGTTCATTCTGCGCGAGGGCGCGGACGCATTCGCCGCGTACGGCACCGAACGTTCCAAGGGCACCAAGGTGTTCGCCCTCGGCGGCAAAATCAATAACGTCGGTTTGGTGGAAGTGCCTATGGGCACCACGCTGCGCGAACTGATTTACGATATAGGCGGCGGTATTCCGAACTGCAAGAAATTCAAAGCCATTCAGACGGGCGGCCCTTCGGGCGGCTGCCTTACGGAAGCCGACCTCGACGCGTCGATCGATTACGACAACCTGATTGCCAAAGGCTCTATGATGGGTTCGGGCGGCGCGATCGTGATGGACGAGGACAACTGCATGGTGGACGTTGCCAAATTCTATATGGAATTTATCTGCGACGAATCGTGCGGAAAATGCACGCCCTGCCGTATCGGTACAAAACGCATGCTGGAACTTTTGACCAAGATTACGGACGGCAAAGCCACGATGGACGATCTTACGGCGCTGGAAGATCTGGCGCACAACGTAAAGAACAACTCGCTGTGCGGTCTGGGGCAGACGGCGCCCAACCCCGTGCTTTCCACGCTGGCGCGTTTCCGCGACGAGTACGTGGCGCACATTGTGGATAAGAAGTGCCCCGCGCACGTTTGCAAACACCTGATGAAGTACGAAGTGGTAAAAGATAAATGCTTCGGCTGCGGACTTTGCGAGAGGCAATGCCCCGTGGGCGCGATTTCCAGAACCGATTACGTGGCGCCCGGCAAGAAACTTCCCGCCCGCACGGTGGATCAGGAAAAATGTATCAAGTGCGGCATGTGCATGGCGTCTTGCAAATTCAAGGCGATCGAAAAGAAATAAGGCGAGGAGAATACAATGGCTAAAATCAATATTAAAATAGAGGGTATGCCCTACGAAGTGGAAGAGGGACTTACGATTCTTGAAGCCGCCAGAGAATGCGGTTACGAAATTCCTTCCCTCTGCGCCTTTAACCACGGCGAATGTTCGCGCGGTTCGTGCCGCGTTTGCCTTGTGGAAGCCACGGGCGCCAGAGGTCTCGTTGCCTCCTGCGTGTATCCCGTAGCGGACGGCATGGAAATCACCATTTCTTCGCCCAAGGCGGCGGAAGCGCGCAGAACGTCGGTGGAACTTCTGCTTTCCAATCACAACAGAGATTGTCAGGAATGCGATAAAAACGGCAAGTGCGAACTGTTGCACGTTGCAAAACTGACGGGCGCGCGCGATAACGCGTACGTCGGCGCGAAAACGGAAGTCACGGTGGATAAACTTACGCCGTCGATCAAGCGCGATACTTCCAAATGCGTGTTGTGCGGCAGATGCATCGAACGCTGCAAGAACGCGCACGGGCTTTCCGTGCTCGGCTTTGAAAAACGCGGCTTTAAAACGATCGTCGGTCCTGCGGAAAACAGATCGTTCGCCGATTCGCCCTGTATTCTGTGCGGACAATGCGTAAGCGTATGCCCTACGGGCGCGCTGATGGAAGTTTCGGAAATCGAAAAAGTGGACGAAGCCATGAAAGAAGGCAAATACGTGGTGGTGCAAACCGCTCCCGCGGTGCGCGCGGCACTGGGCGAAGAATTCGGTATGCCCGTAGGCTCGCTGGTTACGGGTAAGATGGTGGCGGCGCTCCGCCGTCTCGGCTTTAAAAAGGTATTCGATACCAACTTCGGCGCCGACCTTACCATTATGGAAGAGGCGACGGAACTTCTGCACCGCATGCAGAACGGCGGCACGCTTCCCATGATTACTTCGTGCTCGCCCGGCTGGGTGAATTATTGCGAATATTATTACGGCGATTTACTGCCTCACCTTTCTTCCTGCAAATCTCCTCACGAGATGTTCGGCGCGGTGCTGAAGAGTTATTATTGCGAAAAGCAGGGTATCGATCCCCGCGATATGTTCGTGGTGTCCGTTATGCCCTGTACGGCGAAAAAGTACGAAAAAGACCGCCCGCAGTTGCAGAACGACGGTATGAAAGACGTGGACGCGGTGCTTACCACGCGAGAACTCGGCAAACTCATCAGACGTTCCGGTATCCGCTTCGATAAATTGCCCGACGAGGAGTTCGATAACGACGTAGTGGGCGATTACACGGGCGCGGGCGTTATTTTCGGCGTTACGGGCGGCGTGATGGAAGCAGCGCTCCGCACGGCGATTTTCAAAGTGACTGGCAAAGAGCCCGAAAAAGCGGAGTTGAAAGAAGTACGCGGCTTCGAAGGCGTGCGCGAAGCGGAATACGATCTGAACGGCGCGAAAGTGAAGATCGCCGTGGCGCACGGCATGAAAAACGCCAAAGTGCTGCTCGATCAGATCCGTGCGGGAAAGAGCGAATATCAGTTTATCGAAATCATGGGTTGCCCCGGCGGCTGTATCGCCGGCGGTGGACAACCGTACGTTAAACCCTGCTTCTTGCCCAACGAGGACCTGAACATTTTAGATACGTACAAAGATAAGCGTGCGGCGGCGCTGTATGCGGAAGACGAAAGCAGACCGTACCGCTTCTCGCATCAGAACCCGCAGATTATAAAACTGTATAAAGATTATCTCGGCGAGCCGAATTCGCACAAGGCGCACGAACTGCTGCACACCACCTACGCGGAAAAAGTGCGTTTTAACTGATCGGTTGCAACGTTATCAAACGCCCGGAAAAAAGAGGCGAAACAGTTATAAAATAAACCCCCGTCTGCCGTTTAAAAACGGCGGGCGGGGGTTTTGTATAGGATAAGCCGACTTAAACGGCTTTAAAAAAAGCTAAAAAGACTTTAAAAAAAACTTCGAACAAAGGCGGCGGTTAATATTCTTTTCTGCCTATCAGAAAATCCAGAGAAACGTCGTACAGTTCCGCCAAAGCGATAAAAACGGGCAGCGAAGGCAAAGCCGTCTGCCGCTCGTACGCCTGATACGATTGGTAGGTAATGTTCAGTTTTTCGGCTACCTGTTTTTGCGTGTACGAAAAGGAACGGCGGAGTTCTTTTAAAGTTTTAGAAAGACAAATTGCGTAATTTTCTGATATTTTCATAATTTTTTATTCCCGATACTTGCATTTTACAACGAAAAGTTGTATAATGAAGAAAATACAGTTTAAAACTGTACATTTTAAGGATTTTTTAAACGGAAAAAGGCAAAAACGGTGCAATCAACCAAACGGATAGAAAAATCAACCAACGGTTGAGAAAAAAATATTCTCTTTTCTTTTCAGGTGTGTTATAATTTCAATATAAAAAATACTCCGCGATTACGGAGAAAAGGAGAAAAAACAATGAACGATATTGGTAGAGCAATTCAGACGTTGCGGAAGAGAAAAAATCTGACGCAGAGCGATCTCGCCGGAGAGTTGAACGTATCGGGGCAAGCGGTTTCCAAATGGGAGAACAATCTCTCTCAACCCGACCTTGATACGATGCAGCGGATTATGCAGATCTTCGGCGTAACGTGGGAAGAATTCAGGGCGCTGTGCGAGGGGAACGAAGAAAAACTTGCCCAAGCGGAAGAACAAACGGCAAAACAGAATGCGGAAGTCGCCGCTTCGGCGGCAATGCAGGCAGCCGCCAGAGCAGGCGAGGCGGCGGCGGAAATCAAAGCGCAGCCGCAACTTTTAGGGGTGTGCGCGTATTGCGGCAAGGCGTTGTACCGCGAGAAAGAAATCGGGGTAAAAACGCCTAAAACGGTATGCGTTTCGTGCGCCGCGCACGCGAAACAGAAAATAAAAGGGGAAAAAGCAGAAAAGAGTAAGAGTTTCAGAAACGCCATGATCATCCCGGCAATCATCGTCGGCATATTGGCGTTGATTGCGGTTATCATAGGATTAACGGGCGAGGCGGGCGCGACGGCGCTTGTTTACATACCGTTGGCGGTGCTGATCTGGTTGCCTATTCCGCAGATTTTCTGGGAAGAAGATCCTGTGGATTGGGTATTTGAGACGATCTGCTGTAAGACGATCCGCATGCCCGGCGTGATTTTCGAACTGGACATCGACGGGATTCTCTGGGCGATCGCCGTAAAGTGCCTGTTGAGCGTACTCAGCGTTTTGCTGGGCGTTATGCTTTTCCTGCTGGGGTATATCATCTGTATGGTGTTAGCGCCGTTCTCGTTCGTTCCCGCACTGATCTCCGCGAAGAAAGAAGTTGCGGCGGCGGGCGTGATTAACGACGATACGATCGTTTCTGAACTGAACAGGGAAAACGGACGGAGATAAAGGCAAAAACACGCGGCGGAGCAAGGCACGGCGGGAAGGCGGATAGTGCAACGCAAAACCGAGTGAAATTAGGAAAGAGGAGAAGCAAAATGAAAAAATTATGGTTGGTACTGCTTTCGCTTCTGACGATTGCAGCGGCAACGTTCGGGGCGTGCGAGCAAGACGGCGCCGCCGGGAACGGAAAAGAAAACGGATCGGCAGGCGGCGCAATCGTACAGGAGAAAGAAACGATAGAGGGAGTAACTTTCGCAAGCGACGGGTTTGTGTACGACGGGCAGGAAAAGGAAATTACGGTAAGCGGCGAATTGCCCGCAGGCGTAAGCGTATCGTATACGAATAACAAACAGACGGACGCGGGGGAATACGAGGCAACCGCGGTTCTTTCGGGCGAGGGATACGAAACGCTGACGCTTCGCACAACGTGGAAAATCGACAAGGCGCAGATAACGGGGATAACGCTTGCCGCCGAACAGGAAACGGGCGCCGACGGAGAATATCACCTGCCGCAATATACGGGCGAATTGCCTGCAGGCGTAACGGCGGCGTGGTATTTAGAAAACGACCCCGTCACAAGCGGCGTAAAAACGCACGGAAAGTACGCGTTTACGCTGGTACTTTCGGGAAGCAATTACGAGGAGAAACGCCTTTCCACGCAGTTTTGTTTAAAACAGACGATTGCGGAGATTAAAGCGCTGGCGAAAGAAATCGTGGCGGCGTTTAAACAAACGCCGCAGCCGTGGGATTTTCTGCCCGAAAAATTTCAGCCGCAACATAAATTGCTGACGGAAGAGCAGATTTCT